>NZ_CAWNWY010000012.1:0-124795 GCF_963878365.1 Photorhabdus sp. HUG-39
GGGATATAAGTTTTTACCTGATGGATTATGACAACTGGAGTCGGCCACATCAGTTCAACGAGGGGGTGCCACCGGCAAAAGCTGAGGCTCTCTCTAATTTACTGTCCGGAATTAGTTGACCACTACACTTTGTATGTGCTGAGCTTTGTGCTTTAATTCCCATAAACACCTTTCCTTATTTGAGTTACGTATATTAACTTGAACATCTATATCGTAACGGAAAGGTGTTTTTCTTGGTATAACCCTTGATTTCCACCCGCATAGCGGGTGGTTTTATGTTTAAGAAGCTGACGCTACTTAAACTGGCTAAAGCCATAAATAAGAACAAAAATGCCGATCTTAAATATCGGCATTTTGCTGTAAAAGAGAAGATTAATTTAATGCTTTAACGTTTCAATTTTATCTCGGCTCAGTCCGGTACTGGTGACAATAATGTCCAAACTCACGCCATGCCGTAATAAGGCACGAGCCGTTTCCAGTTTACCTTCCGCTCGGCCTTCCTCTCGGCCTTGCACAATACCTTGCTTAATACCTTGCACAATACCTTGCTCTCTACCTTGCTTGATACCTCGCTCAAGCCCTTTTTGTTCAAGCTGTTCTGCAATAGTCATCAACATCGTTTCATGCTCCGGAGATTGTTCAATCAGTTGATGGACAAATTGTGAGAGATCCAACGTATGTCCATTCAGTAAAATATAGCGTAACACCACACTGCGCTGCTCGGTTGTATTATACCCTGCATTCAAGAGTTCCACCAATTGGAGGAGCCATTCCTGCATATCCCGGCAGCGAATGTGTTTTTGCACCAGCTCCATCAGGGCAACGCCTTTATGTGTCAGGATCTCTTCATCGCTGAGCACGCTGACGTCCACCAACGGAAACGCCTGGCGGTATAAGTGAGCAGCCTGTTCAGGGAGCGTAAAACAATCCAGCCACCGGTTTGAATAAGGATACGGCCGAACCTCACCATGATAAAACAGCAAAGGCGCCACCAAAGGGAGTTCAGTATGGCCTTTTTTCAGGTGAGCCGCCATGGCTAACATGGCATAATACATCAGCCGCCAGGCCATCAATGGGTCAGGGGTGGATTGATGTTCAATCAGGCAATAGATATAACCTTGCCCCCGGGCCGTTTCAACCGAATACAGAACATCACTGTGCAGTTGACGTAAATGCTCATCCACAAAACTGCCGGGCTCCAGTTTCAATGTGGCTAAATCACACAACAACTGGATTTCTTCGGGCAGATAAAGGGATAAGAACTCCCTGGCCGTTTCGGGCTGCGTTAAAAAATGTTTGAATAATGCGTCATGGTGAGGCCGTTTTTCTTTCTTTGCCACAATCCGTTTCTCTGTCTTATTAGTTAGTCATTACCATTTATAGTATTTCTACCAAGTTACAAAAAACATTGTCTCAGATTTCCCCAGGCAAATCTTTACCGAATGCATTAATAGAAGAGCCTAAAGAATCAAATACCAGAAAAGAAAAAAAGAGAAAACATTATATTTACAACAATTACTTTATGAAAGCCATTCATTTCAATTAGTTTTTAACTTGCATTCGCATAATGATAATCCCTTTATCAAAATATCGATTATTTATATTTCCGTTAATCTTGGATGTTCAGATCGCAAAAATTTGTCTGAGTTCCCTCCAGATGATCACTTATTTTGAAATGTTATTTATAACCGGATTTTCGTGGAGAAAAAGATGACAATAACCACTATCATTATCTCCCTCATTACTGTAGGACTTATCGGTTGGGGGATCACAATTTATAACCGGCTAGTTGCTCTGAAAGAGCAGACAAGCAATACATTTGCCAATATCGATGTTATTTTAAAACAGCGTGCAGAACAGATCCCGCAGCTTGTGACCGTGCTGGAAAAGTCTATGGAACATGAACGTGATATTTTTACTCGGTTAAATGATGCACGGCAGGGATATCTTAATGCCGATACCTTCACAGATAAAATCAAAGCCTCCAATGAAATGAACAATGCATTCCGATCTGTACTGGCCGTAGCTGAAAACTATCCGACACTGATTTCAGGTTCCCAATTTTCACAATTGCAGACATCGGTGACGGATCTAGAAAGTAAAATTGCTCATCGCCGCGAAATGTTTAATGATGCAGTAACGAAGTATAATACGGCGATTTATCTATTCCCTGATCTGATTTTTGCCCGCATGTTTCATTATCAGAGGCTACCTTTATTAGAAATCTGTCAGGAAGAAAAAGCCTATGACGGTATCAAGTTTAAATAAATCAGATAGTAAACCTTATGATGACTATGATATTTTTTACTTTTATTTTTGTTTTTTCCTGCGTATTAATCTTTATCCTCAATCTCCTTTTAAAAGAAGTCGTGGGATTTAAACGCCTTCACTGGCTTTCCGTTCTTTTAATTGGATTGATCATTACCAGCACGGTTTTTTATCTCGATTATCCTTTCAAACATTTTTCCTATATACCCTATGGATTTCAAGATGCATCGCGGCGGCAAGGGAGTGAATCCCCGGGAGCATAGATAACTATGTGACCGGGGTGAGTGAGAGCAACCAACAAAGAAGCAGCTTGAAAGATAACGAGTATATACTTCATTTATTTTAACCTGCCATAATCATTTAAAAGTGAAAATACAGAAGTATTAAATTTTTATATCAAGGGAGGATTTAACTTGGTTAAAACCTTTCATAAGGAGAGTTAATGGAATTTAATCGAAAATCATTAACCATTAATAATGAATTGAAAATAAATCTGCATGTAAAATAATATTACCCAAATAAATGGGGATTAAGGTGCTTTGCCACCGGTTATTTTTTTATTTTATGAAGAAAATCGTAAAAATAACGCAATAAAAAAGAGATAAACAGTGTGGATTGTCAGACACACACCGTTTTCCCACCAATGAAATTGCTGCCAGTACACCACCCGCTTCATCAACCACTCAAATATCCCCTATCGGTTCAATCTGGTTATAATGAAAAACCCGTTTACCCACTTTTAACACTAATTTTGTGAATATAAGGGTCCGGGGTTTTACAATCACAAACGGCACTTTTCATGTAAATCGAAAGCATAGTCTTTCCTTATCTCTCAGTATTAACTACCGGAAAAAGTTAATACTGAGTTGTTTTAAAAAGGCCATAGTTATCTAGAAATAACCACTTTTCCATTGATTAGAGAAAAATAGAGGCTAAATGTGCGACCATTCTCACTGTTATTTTTATCTTCAATTAACAAAGGTTAATTATTGCTATGCTCAAGCTGTAACCTAAATAACCGTCCCCCCATATAACGTATCAGTTTATATTTACTCCAGTCTATCGGTACTGCCTGATAACCATTATCAAAATCTTCCTTAAAGCCCAGAGAATCAAAATAACCTTGTTCTGTACTATCATTGGCCTGTGCATGTTCATATAACATTAATTTGGCTATCGATTGCAAAGTCGATAAATCTTTATTTTTCATTATTTGCCAGATATCTTCATAGGCTTTTTTAACTAACTCCGTACCTGCTGCCGTTTCCGGCAAAGGCATAGCCGTAGTCCAAGCCCAAGCGGGCAAATTATTTAATGTAACTGTTCGCTCAGTATGATAATAAAATTCATTAGGGTATTCTTTCGTCATGATTTTGCCAGATTGAGTAGTATCAATATTAAAATTAATGGACTGCATACTGTTAGGTTTCAATTCACCATTTTCATCTACCACCTCAGTAACAATATTAGTAATTTCATCCGATTGATAAGGTGTAACTCGCACTAATCTAACCTTACACTCTGCGTCTTTTTCTTTATAAATATATTTATTATCCCTGGCACTTAATGGCCCCATATCAAGACTGAGAATGTTTTTACCATTTTGTAATAGCGGTGCAATGTTATATCCGGTTGATATAGTACCAGATATAGAGCTAAAGTTGTCTAAAGTAGTGATTCCATTCACTTTAAATCTGCAAAGTACCCGATTAGTTTCTAAATAAGTGATATATTTAACTTGATCCATAGTGTTTTTCCCATAAGCTGATAATGAAAATAGAACTATAAAAAATAAAAAAACTTTTCTCATTGCGATAACCTCAGTTTGTATATTGATTTCTATTTTAGTTATATTTCCTTACTCCCCAGTATTAACTGCAAAAAACAGTTAATACTGAGTTATCCAAAAAAGGCCACTATTATCTAGAAATAACCACTTTTCCATTGATTAAAGAAAAATAGGGACTGAATGTACGACCGTTTTCACTGTTATTTTTATCTTCAATTAACAAAGGTGAATTATTGCTATGTTCAAGCTGGAACCTAAATAACCGCCCCCCCATATAACGTATCAGTTTATATTTACTCCAGTCTATCGGTACTGCCTGATAATTATTATCAAAATCTTGCTTAAAATCCAGAGAATCAAAAAAAACCTGCTCTGTGCTGTTATTGGCCTGCGCATGTTCATATAACATTATTTTGGTAGCATGTTGCAAAGCAACCAAATCTTTATTTTTCATGATCTGCCAGACATCTTCATAGGCTTTTTTAACCAGTTCAGTGCTTTCCGCTGTCTCCGGTAGAGGGGTAGCCGTCGTCCAAGCCCAGGCAGGGAGATCATTTAATGTCACTGTCCGCTGCGCATAATAAAATCCCCTATCTTTAAGATTTTTCTCCGCGATTTTGCTGTACTGAGTGGTATCAATATTAAAATTAACGGACTTCATGCTGGTTGGTTCCAACGTACCATTTTTATCTGCCACACTGGCGATAATATTAGTCACTTCATCAGACTCATAAGGAGTTACCCTTACCAATCTAACCTTGCACTCAGTACCTTTTTCTTGATAAACATACCCCTCTTTTGCATTTCTGAACGGCGCTATTTCAATATAAATAGTATTTTTACCATTTTGCAATATCGGAGCAACATTGTAACCCGTCGAGATGGCCCCTGTAATTGAACCCAAATTACTTAAAGTATAAATCCCGTTGACTCTAAGAACACAATAAGCACGGTTTGTTTCTAAATAAGTAATATATTTAACTTTATCCATTGTATTTTCCCCATAAGCTGATAATGAAAATAGGACCATAAAAAAATAAAAAAACTTTTCTCATTGCAATAACCTCAGTTTGTATATTGATTTCTATTTTAGTTATATTTCCTTACTCCCCAGTATTAACTGCAAAAAACAGTCAATACTGAGTTATCCAAAAAAGGCCACGATTATCTCGAAATGACCACTTTTCCATTGATTAAAGAGAAAAATGGGTTAAATGTAAATCCATCTTCACTATTATGTTTATCCTCAATTAGTAACGGAGAATTCATACTATTTACAACTTCAAACCGGAATAATCGGCCATTGAGATAACGTACTAATTTATATTTACTCCAATCTATCGGTACTGCCTGATAGCCCTTATCAAAATAATGTTTAAAATCTAGAGAATCAAAATAAATTTGCTCGGTACTATTATTCGCCTGAGATTCTTCACATAATGTTAATTGATAGGCTGTTTTCAGTGACTCCAAATCCTGGTTCTTCAACATTTGCCAAACATCTTCATAGGCTTTTCTAACCAGTTCTGCACTTGTTTCTGTCACCGGTAATGGTGCAGAGGTGGTCCAAGCCCAAGCAGGTAAATCATTTAACGTAACCGTTCTCTCTGCATAATAAAAACCTTCATTCTCGATATTCTTTTCCGTAATTTTACTATACTGCGCTGTATCGGTATTAAAATTAACGGATTTCATACTATTAGGCTCTGCTACACCATTTTTATCTGCCACACTGGCAATAATATTCGTGATTTCATCTGACTGGTAAGGTGTCACCTTTACCAACCGGACTTTACACTCCGCATCCTTATCTTTATAAACATATCCTTCTTTTGCATCACTAAATGGAGCCATTTCGATGTAGATGGTATTCTTACCATTTTGCAATATCGGAGCAATATTATACCCCGTTGATATAGTGCCGGTAATTGAATGCAGATTACTTAGAGTATACATTCCATTGACTCTAAGGACACAACGTGCCCGATTAGTTTCTAAGTAAGTGATATATTTAACTTTATCCATAGTGTTTTTCCCATAAGCTGATAATGAAAACAATGCCATAAAAAATAGAAAAGATTTCTTCATTGCGATAACCTCAGTTTATATGTTGATTTCTATTTTAGTTATATTTCCTTACTCCCCAGCATTAACTGCAAAAAACAGTTAATACTGAGTTAGTTAAAACAAACCATAGTTATCTCGAAATAACCACTTTTCCATTGATTAGAGAAAAATAGGGGCTAAATGTTCGACCATTTTCACTGTTATTTTTATCTTCAATTAACAAAGGTGAATTATTGCTATGTTCAAGCTGGAACCTAAATAACCGCCCCCCCATATAACGTATCAGTTTATATTTACTCCAGTCTATCGGTACTGCCTGATAATTATTATCAAAATCTTGCTTAAAATCCAGAGAATCAAAAAAAACCTGCTCTGTGCTGTTATTGGCCAATGCATGTTCATGTAACATTAATTTGGCTGACGATTGTAAAGCTACCAAATCTTTATTTTTCATTATTTGCCAGATATCTTCATAGGCTTTTCTAACTAACTCGGTGCTTGCTTCCGTTTCCGGCAAGGGAGTAGCCATAGTCCAAGCCCAGACAGGCAAATCATTTAATGTCACTGTTCTCTCTGCATAATAAATACCTTCATCCTTGAGGTTTTTTTCCGTTATTTTACTATACTGTGCTGTATCAACATTAAAATTAACAGATTTCATACTATTAGGCTCTGCTATGCCATTTTTATCTGCCACGCTAGCAATAATATTCGTGATTTCATCCGACTGGTAAGGCGTCATCCTTACCAACCGGACTTTACACTCCGCATCCTTATCTTTATAAATATATCCTTCTTTTGCATCACTAAATGGAGCCATTTCGATATAAATAGTATTCTTACCATTCTGCAATAATGGTGCAATATTATACCCGGTCGATATAGTGCCGGTAATTGAATGCAAGCTACTTAATGTATACATCCCATTGACTCTAAGGACACAACGTGCCCGATGAGTTTCTAAATAAGTAATATATTTAACTTGATCCATAGTGTTTCTCCCATAAGCTGATAATGAAAATAAAGCTATAAAGAATAAAAATTCTTTTTTCATTACGATAACCTCAGTCTGTATGTTGATTTCTCTTTTGGCAATTTTGGATATATTTCCCACTTTTTTTGTTTTTTATTATCTTTTCCGTCTTTTTGTTTAGCAGAATCGCCATCACTTTTAGGTGGAGCAATTCCTGCCCCATACTCTACATAATAACTGGCGGTGATGCCCTCATGGAAAAACACCAGAGATAACTCCTTATCCTGTTTATCCAGTTCAAAACATCCTTCCGCTTCAATATCCGCCTCCGCTCTAAAATACCCCTCCACCAGATAATATTTAAACCCAGCTTGAATATTGGTTTCCGCTTTAATCGCTAGCGTACCTCTTACCATATCCCCCAGTTGAAATTCCATTTTATGCTCTTCATTACTGGCATATTTAAATGACAGATTTAACGCCCCTTCCAGAATCATATCTAATTGCGCCCCCAGATAAGCCCCATTCCGTCCCTCTTTTACCGCCTCCTGACCTTTTAATCCCTGTTCACGAATTAAGGCGATTAATTTCTCAACCCCAAATTCCGTCGCAAACGCCTCAATTAAATCCAGCCGCAGTTTTATCCCAATCAGCGGCTCTAATGCCACCGAAACCGTATGCTCAAAATAAGCTGCGTCGCCATGTGTGGCATTCACCAGTTTACTACCACCGCTTAATTTTATTTCCGGAGTCTGGATTTCCACCTCCAACAGTTTAATTTCCTGACTGCCTTCACTGGAAAACAGTTTTTGCAACGTCTCAACCGCCTGCAAGCCTTTATTCACCAGACCCAGTTTTTTACGTTTTTCTTTAAATTCCTCTTCCAGTTCACGTGTAAGTGTGTGGGAATAAGGACCCAGCTTATAAGCAAAACTCCCTTCGGCAGTTAACGTGTCCGTTAATTCATAACCCGCCGTGTGTTTATGCCAGTTTTGACCGGGCTTTTTCGCGTTCGGATTGGTTTTCTTTCTCTCCTTCAGCGCCTCCGCTTTTCTTTCCGCCGCGCTTCTTTCCCGTACTTCTTGTTCTGCCCCTATCGTCACATCCAGTGTCCATTCATATTGCGGCAACACATGGATTTTGGTACTAAGGGCGTCCACTCTCCCTAGCATCAACATTTTCACTTTATCATCCGGCAAGAGAAATGAGCGCTGGGCAAAAGGCTGACCGTAACATTGCGTCAGGGCCAGAATATAATCCGTATGCGGTAAAGAATTCAGATCCCCCTGCTGAAACAGCGACGATGCAATAAAACCTAACGGATCATTTGCTATTGGATCGACCGGCAAGTTATGACGGGAAAAACTGATTTCATAATCTACTCCCGGTCCCTTAATTGGATTTTTATCCAATTCATAAAATTGAAACGCCGGGTTATCCGGGCTATAGAAAACCGCTTTGGGACAATGTGCGTTTTCCGTTATACACTGTTTTCCCACCAATGAAACAGACACCGGTATCCCCTCCGCTTCATCAACTACCCAAATATCCCCTATCGGTTCAATCTGGTTATAGTGAAAAACCCGTTTCCCGACTTTTAACACTAATTTGTGAATACAAGGGTCCGGAGTTTTACAATCACAAACCGCACTGCGCATATTAACTGAGAGCATGTTTTTTCCTTAACCAATATTCACACTACCACCACCAACCACAATTCCACCACAACTCACCGCATCACCGGTTCTCGCCGCAGGTTTACCATCAACAAAAACGGTACTGGAACCACCGGCAATTATTCGTGAATGAGATGAATGTGGTGCCAAGCTATCGCCCTGACGAGCTAAAGGAATACCGTCAACTTTCACACTGGTCGATCCCGAAATAACCGGTGTCGCGCCACAATCATCATGCGCCGTGCCAATATCACCGATCTTTACCGCATTACCCATATTGCTTCCTCCATATCTGGCAAAATTAAAATAATTTGTCTTTAAAATGGAACCAAGGTACTGATGAATCACCTAACTCCTGTAATAGCAACTCCTCAGCCCGTATATGTCCCGGTTCACAGATTTTATTTAATATGCGTTTACAGCGAGTGGGCGATCTTTCAACAGATAGATATCTTCGTAAGAAGAATAATTTTAATATTCCCCGAACACTGTGATCATCCGTAATACCGATATTTTTTAACTCGGTAAGTATCCCCCGGATATAACCAACGTAATCAAAATCCTCAATAGTTTCCCATTCGATAATTAATGCTGCCAATGTCTGTACATAACGTTCAGCAAAAGCGATTTCAATCTTTTCCAGTTGTTCTGGCGTAATCGATAATAGCTTTCTTTTGCTGCTGGCGCCCCGTGGATATTGCTCTCTATTAACCATAAAATCATGACTTTGAATATTGCCCTGATAGTTGGTGGCAATTTTATCTATCGGCCCCATGAAACAGTGAATTTCCCAGTCACTGAGGACATTGAGAAACTCCCAGATATTACGCGGATCATAAAACCGGAAAAATACCGGTTTATCCTGTTCAGGTAATAATACTTGTAAATATTTACGCAAATGCCGACGTAATGTTTTCATATCCGCCTGAGAGCTTAAGAAAATTCCCCAAGGTATGTCACAGTTCTCCAAATAAAGTTTTAACTTTTCTGTCACTTCCACTAAATAAGGCGCCACCTTAAGCAATTCAGGCGGTAAAGATTCATCATAAAGACAGGTAAAAGGCGGATCAAAATACTCCAATATAAGAAACCATTTGGATTCTGTCGCGGCGTCAACGACAGCATACAGTTTTTCTTTAACCATTTTTATCTTTCCCCTTCGGGCAATGTGCGACAAACATCGAACCGGCATGAGCCGCACTCTGCAAAATCGCCGGATTAACCGGTTGCAATAAGACGCCGGGATTACCACCTGAATTTAAGTTAATAGACGCACCTTTGACATCTACGCCACCACCATGAATAACAATAAAATTATCACCTACTTTCAGGGTGATTTTGCCGCCGCCTTTTATCGTAATGTCATCATTGGTATCGATGCTGAATACGCCCTGTATTTTCTGTATTACATCGCCTTTGACCTGTAAGGTTTTGTCACCATCAACCTGATCGATATAGTCACCAGTGGTTTTATGTTCCTGCTGCCCATCAACAGTGACTTTACGGTTACTGGCAATCACCAGTTCATCATCATGGCCAATGCTGGTTGTACGGTTGTAATTAATTCGTTCATCCCGGGAATTCAGCACCTTAATCGCCAGATTCTTCTGAGCACGAATAAATACTTCTTCCCGATCTTTTTCATCTTCAAATCTCAGTTCATTAAAACCATCCCCTTTATAGGTTTTTGAACGAATTGACATCTGGGTCTTTGCTATCGGCAAATCGTTAGGCACAACGTTACTGGTATGATAGGTACGCCCAATAATAATTGGCTGATCTGGATCGCCATGCAGAAAATCCACCAGCACTTCCTGACCTACACGTGGGATAGCAATCATGCCCCAACGCTGGCCGGCCCAAGCCTGACTGACCCTGATCCAACAGGAACTTCGGTCATTGAATTTGCCATATTGATCCCAGGCAAACTGTACCCGAACACGCCCGTATTCATCACAAAAGATCTCTTCCCCCTCCGGGCCAACCACTGTCGCAATTTGCAAGCCATCAATACGCGGTTTGGGATAAGGCGAAGGACGCCATACCCGGTTGCAATCGCCAAAGGTGAAATCGTTCGTTAAGGTCGTTCCTGCATTACCGAAAAGAGATTCATCCGCCTGCGGCTGTCTACCGTAATGGCTGATTTTAATCACCAGCCACTGGGTATTAAATTGCTCTTTCGGATGATCAGTAAGCGTAAACCCTGATGCCGGCGCCAGAGCAAAACAGTCACTTTGTGCACGGCCAAACATAGTGTCAGTGCGGAGTGCTTCCAAACGAAATTGACTCAGGCGCTCGCCACGCTCATCTTTAAAGCGCCCGGGAAAATCATAGTAAGTGTAACTGGGCAAATCTGAACGCTGGTGATTAATTTGGCGTTCGTGATAGTAATAGTCAGCCCCCCACAGTGGATTTTTAAAAGTACGATCCTTCAACTCAATATTGGCAATCCCGACTTGTTCACGCCAACAGAATCGATTGATACTGCATTGGCTTCCTGTAGCGTCCAATTCTGGGTGATAGGGCAATGAAAATGTTTTATGTATCCGCTGAGTATCACTAAAAGCAATTATCGATTCACCCGGCTTGTGGTCAAAACTAAAATAATAAAATATCCCTTCATCAGCCAATAAACGATGGAGAAACGCTAGGTCACTCTCATCATATTGCACACAAAACTCCCGTTCAGGATGTTCATATCGCAATTTATAATAGAATTCTCTGATACCATTTTCTTTCAACAATATGCCAATAATCTCGGTCACAGATTGATGCTGAAAAATACGGGAATTAACCCGTAATCCCGCACGCCATAAACCAGGTTGAAGGGTCAGGGAATAATGACTGCGATGACGACCTGTCCTACTTTGTTCAAATTGAGTCACAATCCCAGTGATACTACGCTCTGGTTTTCCATCACGATAAACGGTCAGTGTCGCAACATTATCCAGAACATCAGCAAAATTAATATCCGGATCAGCACTGGTTAATGTCGCCTCCAGACAAAATAACGTTGATAGTGCTTCATCTAGAGTAAACTCAACCACAGCAAAAGTTTTCTCCGGGAGATGACCCGCAGTAAGTGTAAAAACCAGCCCTGAATCTGTCATTACTTTCCTCCTGATTACGTGAGGCCGAGGCTTAATTGTTCAACATATAAACGGGAGCATATAAAAAGGAAGAAATAATATACTTATTTTAATAAAAATAATGATATTTTATTCTAAAAAATCAATGAATTTTTTAGAATACAACATAAACAATCTATGCATTTAACTGGCTATCGTTAATTATGGAAAATCATTTAATTAACCAAAATCTCTGGCCTAAATCAGCAATAAAAATAAAATAGAAAACTGAATTAGTGTAATATCTCAAACAACAATATACTTTTCTTTTTTAATTATTAAATTAGCATTCAAATAGGATAAATTCATTTATCTTATTCCTTTTACATCACTGATAAATTTCAATATTTAACTGTCATGGGAAAGTGTTAAGTTAAATTTTGCAGATAAGATTATCTGTACTATATGTAACATAATAATCATCATGATAAGGAAACAATAAAATGAAACTGATCTATATAAACCCTAATCAAACTTTTGAGCTTTATACTGGTGGAAATATAATAATGCCTACTACTCATCATCCTAGTTTTAATATAGAAAACAGAGGTCCCGCGCCAATTAGAGCAGTAAATTACTGGGCGCCTCCATTCGGAGATTACAATCAGTATGCTTTTATTGACATTCAACCCGGTGAAACTAAATTTTTCCGAAGAGTACCTAATGCGGTTTACTTCTACAAAGTTGTAGTTATTAACCTCAGCAACTACCAACACGCAGAAGCTGTAATTACTCAGTTTCTCCCCGTTCATCCACTGACGGAGGTTTAAATTTCAACAATATATACCCGTCATCTTTCAAGTTGCCTCTTTGTTGGCTGCACTCGCTCACCCCGGTCACATAGTTATCTATGCTCCCGGGGATTCACTCCCTTGCCGTCGCGATGCATCTTGAAATCCATAGGGTATATTTTCAATATAAAAATTTTTATTTCATTATCTATTTAACTGCAAAAATGGTATTTACTCCATTAACCAATAGAAAATATTGATAAAAGGAAATTCACTAAAAACGAAAAACAGGATTATTTAAATAATTATGCAGGATATTTAATTGTCACAATTAAATAATTTCAATTGATAAAATCGCTGGCCTGAAAACCAGCGATTAAAGTAAAAATTAAATTAACGAAATATCTCAAACAACGACATGCCTTTCATATCGACAAATGTTTTATACGATGCTTGAAGTACGGCTTGTTGCTGATAATAATTCGAAATCGCTGAGTTCCATTCTACATCAACCAATTGACTCAAACGGCTTTTATTCGCCAGGCTGCGTTCTGCCCCCAAGCTATTTAAGTCTTCTATTTCTCTCAGTTGTAAACCCAATACCGACTCCACAGAAGAGATATTATTCAACGCGTTGCGAGCACCGCGGTTAGCCTTATTCAACAATTCCAATGCATCATCACGCGTCTTTTGATCTGCCCCGGTAAAGGGTGTTTTCAATGACTGAATCGCCATGTCTATGGTTTTAAATATATCAGATTCACTCGGGCTGCCATCCGGCTCTTTTATCGGGTTACTGGTAGACGAGAGAAAGACCTGCTCCCCAGTATGTCCAATAATCATAGAGCGGTTGCTATCCACTTTCTGAGTCATTTCCTCAGAGCCGCCTCGATAGCTAACTGTACCGCTTGTACTCTCATCAAAAGGTTTCACATCCGTTTTATAACCGGCAAAAATATAGCGGCCATTACCATCGGTAGTATTACCCAAATTCACCAGTTGTTCTTTAAACCCTGTCAGTTGAATGGCCAACGAGTTACGATCTTCATCACTCAATACACCGTTTACTGTGGCTACCAAACTTTCATGAATATTTTGAACCACACCAACAGCTTTGGATACCACACTCAATTGCATGGAAATCGCGTTATTAGCAAACGAGCGAGCGGTCATATACTGCTGGTTCTGAGATTCAGCCTGAGCAACCATGACACCCTGAGATGCCGCCATCGGATCATCGGATGGATTTATCACCCTCTGACCACTGGATAGCTGTGCTCCCTGCTGCATCCATTTCGACTGAGCAGTCGTGATACTCGTCATTTTCTGCTCGTACAATATATTGGTACTTACGCGCACAATTTCATTCCTTTTAAATATTCAGCTAAATACCCAAGATATCCGAGTATTCTCAGGCTATTTGACTCGTTTATTAGTGACGGAGTTCCAAAATAGCATTAAATAGCGTTGTGGCAGTCTGGATAACTTGAGCATTGGCCAGATAATATTGCTGTAAGTTTTGTAATGCGCCATATTCTTCATCTACGTTGACGCCGGAAACCGACTGCTGTTCAGCGTAAAGTTGTTTAGTAATATTATTCTGAGTTTCTAAATCAACATTCGCCGTGCTGGTCTGGTTACCAATAGTACTGACCATCGAAGCATAAGCACCAGAAAATGATGCTTTACCCTCTACCAATTTTTTGTTCTGCAATTCAATGAGTTTTTTGGCATTGACGTTATCACTCGGCCCACCATCTTTAGTACCGGCAACCGCCAATTGCGACGCATCTTTAATATTAACCGCCATACTGCTAATAACACCATTGACCGCTTTCAGTGTATATCGATCGTGTTCTTTTGCATCGGTTGGATCAACTTCAACTTTTAATCCATCAAATTCCAGTGTATTACCTGTTACTTTGGCAGCAATATCCGCCTTATCAGAGGCACGCTGAATTTTCCAATTAGCCCCATCATAGCTAATATGATAATCACTGGCTTTTACCGCTGAGGTATCTGTATATTCCACTTTAAAATCAACAGAACCTTTATTTTTACTATCGGCAATGACATCCGGGTTATTAAATGTGAAGAAATCTTCACCCGGTTTGCCTTTTAAATCAAAGCCAGCACGATGAATTTGATTAAATTGATCGCCCAATACCAACGCTAATTGGTTTAACTGATTACGGGAATTATCCAGCACTTCACTACGCGCCCTCAATGTGCCGTTTAATTGCCCTTTATCAATGAATTTTTCATCAATTTCAACAACATCACCAAAACCACGATCATAACCTAATGTCATGCGACTGCTGTCCGCATTGGATGAAATCGCTTCTACTCGGTAAGCGGTTGTTCCCTGAACCAGTGTCAATCCCCCTGCAAAAGCAACATTGTAAGAATCACTATCCTGCTGAGTCACACTCACGCCAACCAGTTTATTCAGTTCATTGACCAATTGATCACGCTGATCCAGTAATGCATTCGGCTCAGCACTACCACCGCCTCTCATACGGGTAATTTCACCATTGAGTTTAGCAATTTGCTGCGCATAGTTATTAATAGACTCAGCCGAGTTAGCTATTCCCCGATTAATGTTATTTTCCATTTTACGCAGGAAGGCATCCGCACTTTTCAATTGGTTTACCAGCCCCTTTGATTTACCAATCGCTGTCGTTCTGGCTGCATCATCTTCCGCATTACTGACGACATTTTGTAAACTGGTAAAGAAGTCATCAATAGTGTTTGACAGGTTATTCGCTTTGTCTGCCAGCAAATTATCAATCTGGGAAATTTGCTGAGAATAAGTGGTTAATGCACCTTGTTTCGCCTGAGCCGTAGACAGTTGTTGATTAATGAATTCGTTATATTGACGGTTAATACTGGTAACAGTAACACCATTTCCGATAAAGCCAACGGACGTCATCGTGCCACCGTTTTGATTGATAACTGTCGATTGCCGGTTGTAACCAGGAACTTTGGAATTTGCAAGGTTATTACTCACGGTTCCCAGAGCAATTTGAGCCGCTTGCAAACCGCTCATCGCGGTATTAATAAGACTGTTGGACATCAGAAGATCCTTTTGCGTTTTATTTATGTCTCCGCTAGTGGGTGGCGGCAAACAATCTTTCAGATAACTAAAAACAAAGTCTGAATTGCTTTAATTTATCGGCTGAGCTCAATAAAACTTGAGCAAAATAGAGATCAAAATAGTTTACTCAAATCGTAGGTATAGGCTTTTACCGCCTGCTCTCCAGCACCTTTTAGCTGTTGAATAACTGAGACCAGTTTTTTCGCATATCCGGGATCTGTTGCATAACCTGCCTGTTGTAAGGAATAAGCCCCTTGTTCCGGGGTAACAGAACGGGCAACGTTGGCGTAACGGGGACTTTCTGTCAGTAATTTGACGTAATCCTCAATCGCTTCCACATAAGAGCCATAAACACGGAAGTTATCCTTCATTTTCTGAGGCTCACCGTTGATATATTCTGTGGTCAGGATATTGGTTACCGCCCCTTTCCAACCTTTACCCGCTTTAATACCAAACAGATTATGACTTGGCTTACCATCAGCGGTCAGAATCTCTCTTTGCCCCCAACCAGACTCTAATGCGGCCTGAGCAATAATCAGCAGATGAGGAATACCACTGCGTTGGCTAGCTATCCGGGCAGGGGACGAGAGCGTAGATACAAAATTCGTACTGTTCAGCGGCAGCGGTTTAGGTGTCGTCTCGGGTTTCGGTACCGTTCGACGGATAAATTGCTCAAGCGCCTGCCTTGGCAAGGTTTGTAAAACTTCGTTATCCAGAGTCATGGGGATCTTACCCGCCATTTCGCCAGGGGCAGTTTTAGCGCTAGAAAGCTGCTTGAGCATCATATCGGCAAAACCTAACCCCTTCTGAGCAATATTCTGCGCGATTTGCTGATCGTATATCGAAGTATAGAGGCGCGTCTGTTCACTGCTCAACATGCCATCTTTAGGCAGAGCTGAACGCATGCTTTTCAACATCATCTGAACAAAGAGACCTTCCATTTGTTGGGCTACTTGCCGTAGCCCCTGTTGTGGATCTTTTGCCAGATTGGATTTTAACGTGTTAACCGACTGTACATCATAAGCCGCACCGGGCAGGGTTAAAAAATCATTCATCAAATGATCTCCAATTTCGCCCGCAGACAACCTGCACTTTCCATTGCCTGTAAGATTGACATTAAATCATTCGGTGTTGCACCCAGTGCATTCAAGGCTTGAATAACATGGCTCAAACTTGCACTGGCGTTAACCTGCTGCAACGCACCATTTTGTTCACGGACAGCAACAGCGGGATTACGAGTAACAACGGTACTGCCACCTGCTAACGGTGTATTGGGCTGACTAACAACCACCTGATTATCGACAATGACAGAAAGATTCCCTTGAGCAACAGCGCAGCTATCCAGCATGACATTACGGTTCATTACCACAGAGCCGGTGCGGGAGTTGATAATCACTTTGGCATCACCGACATCAACACGGACAGTGAGATTCTGCACATGGGAGAGGAATTTAACCTGCTCACTTTTATCTCTCGGCATACGCAATTGTACTGTGCGGGCATCCAACGGCGTTGCGGTTCCCGTTCCGCCCGTACGATTGATGGTATCGCTAATTTGCTGCGCCAGTGAGAAGTCTTCGTTATTTAATTGAAGATTCAGCACGCCATTTTCACCAAACTGCGTGGGTAATTCACGTTCAATCACTGCACCGTTACTAATCCGACCACCCGCAAGCTGATTGACTTTTACACTGCTTCCCCCCGCGCTAGCACCGGCGCCGCCAACCAATATATTACCCTGCGCCAGAGCATAGACCTGATTGTCGACACCTTTTAGTGGTGTCATCAGCAAGGTACCGCCACGTAAGCTTTTCGCGTTCCCCAATGAGGAAACCACTACATCAATATTCTGCCCGGCACGGCCAAACGGCGGTAACTTCGCGGTGACCATCACGGCAGCCACGTTTTTCAACTGCATATTGGTTCCCGGAGGAACGGTAATCCCCAATTGGGATAACATGTTGCTTAAGCTCTGAGTGGTAAATGGCGTCTGAGTCGTCTGGTCACCCGTTCCATCCAGCCCAACCACTAATCCATAACCAATCAGCGCATTTTCCCGTACTCCTTGAACCGTGGTGAGATCACGGATACGTTCTGCTGATGCCGTCGTTGTCACCAGAGTCAGCAATACAAGAAGAAGGCTGACAGTAAATTGTTTTATCATAACCATCCCCTGTTAAAATGGTGCAACATTCAGGAAGAAACGCTGTAACCAGCCCATGTTCTGCGCTTCATTGATATAACCATTCCCCACGTATTCAATGCGGGCATCAGCGACCTGATTGGAACTGACGGTGTTATTAGCATTAATTGTCCGTGGGTTAACGACACCGGAGAAACGAATAAACTCGGTTCCCTGATTGATAGCAATCTGCTTTTCACCGACCACATGTAAGTTACCATTTGCCAATAACCGATCGACTGTCACGGTAATTGTCCCTCTGAAGGTGTTATTCGCATTAGCACCGCCTTTCCCACCAAAAGTATTCTCAGCTTCCATATCCAGATCGGTTTTATCTCCACCAATTAGCCCTTTCAGAAAACGGGGAGTCAGTGCTGCGGAAAACGTGTTTTTTCCATTACGGCTAGCATTGGCCGAAGAATTCTTACTGGCGCTGACATTTTCCTGCAATGTAATCGTCAGGGTATCGCCAATATTTCGAGGTCGGCGATCTTCAAATAGCGGCTGATAACCATAATAAACCGGCTGTACTACTTGAAAAATAGCGCCATTAGGGACTGGCGCGGTTGCCACAGAAGGTGCTGCGGTGGTTGCTCCCTCAACCAGGGGTTTTTGCGGTATATACGCACAGCCCGTTAGTGACAATACCGCCAGTGCTATACTACAACGCCATTTATTCGCCACATTTTTCCGTAAATGGCGGAACTGACAAACAGCGCTGGTCTCGGCAACAGCCATTGTATCCATCTTCGATACTCTTAATTTATCCCTGAATAACGGGGAAACTTGCGTGTTCCCCCGCGGTTCTGATTGACGATTTAGGTTATAACTGAGTCAGTTTTTGCAGCATCTGATCAGACGTCGACACCGCCTTACTGTTAATTTCATAAGCACGCTGAGTCTGAATCATGTTGACCAATTCTTCAGCGATATTGACGTTAGATGTTTCGACATATTTATGCTGGAGCAACCCAGCGCCATTGATTCCCGGTGTGTTTTCAATCGGTACGCCAGAGCTGCTAGTCTCTACATAAAGGTTTTCGCCGATACTTTCTAACCCACTGTCATTGATAAACGTTGTCAGGGTAAATTGACCAACTTGCTGAGGTGCCGCTTGCCCCTGTACTTTCACGCTGACAACACCATCACGGCTAATGGTGAGGTCCGTCGCGTTATCAGGAATGGTAATGGTAGGGAAGATCAAAAAGCCGTTAGCGGTTGTCAACTGCCCGTTTTGATCTTCCTGAAATGAACCGTCACGGGTATAGGCACTGGTACCATCAGGTAACTGAACCTGAAAGAAACCCTTTCCTCTAATGGCAACATTATGGCTGTTATTAGTTTCAGATAAGTTTCCCTGACTATGTATACGTTCTGTTGCTACCGGACGCACCCCAGTACCTATCTGTAAACCAGAAGGCAAGCGGGTTTGTTCCGATGACATCGCTCCTGGCTGACGAATGTTCTGGTAAAGCAGATCTTCAAAAACGGCACGCTGGCGTTTAAAACCATTGGTGCTGACGTTTGCCAAGTTGTTGGCAATCACATCCATATTGGTTTGCTGGGCATCCAGCCCAGTTTTAGCAATCCATAATGATCGGATCATCGGTTTTATCCTCTGTGTCTAAATCAACCCATTGCTAATAGCTGATTAGCACGTTGTGCATTTTCATCTGAGCTATGGATGACTTTCATCTGCATTTCAAAACGGCGGGCATTGGCAATCATATTCACCATGCTTTCCATTGGGTTGACGTTACTTCCTTCAAGCACACCGGGAATTAATTTCACCTCATCACTGGCTGGCAAGACGTCACCCTGTAACGCCTGCGCCTGTTCCGTCATGTGAAATAGGCCATCATCACCACGGACTAGCTGATCGCTCTCCGGTTTCACCATTTTCAATCTGCCAAGTTGCCCCAACTGTGTTGGCGGATCACCAGGAATCAGTGCAGATATAGAACCATCCGTCGCCAGGGTTAACTCAGCCTGTGGCGGAACATTGATCGGGCCGTTGTCCCCCATCAACAAGTTACCTTGAACAGTTAGCTGACCTTCCGCTGAAATCTGAATACTGCCGTTACGCGTGTAAGCCTCAGAACCCTCTTCAAGCTGAACCGCCAGATATCCCCCTTGCCCAATCGCCACATCCAACGGACGAGAAGTATAGTTCATCGGCCCTTGACGATTGTCAAAGCCCGGCGTTGAAGCGACAACTAAAGTACGGGTATTAAAGGCAGCGCCTTCAACAGGCACCGCCCGCAAAGCAGCCAGTTGCGCCTTAAAACCCGGCGTCGAGGCATTAGCTAGGTTATTTGCCGTCACTGCCTGATGTTCTAGTGTCTGACGAGCACCGCCCATTGCGGTATAAATGACATGATCCATAATGCTATCCTGAAATTATCAGCGCATACTGACCAGCGTTTGCAGGATCTGATCTTGCGTTTTGATGGTTTGCGCACTGGATTGGTAGTTGCGCTGCGCCACGATCATATTAACCAGCTCCTGGCTCATATCGACGTTGGATGCTTCCAGCGAACCACTGAGCAATTTACCAAAACCCCCCGATCCCGCAATGCCAACAACTGGGCTACCTGAAGCACCCGTCTCTATCCAAACGTTGTCACCCTGCGCTGCCAGCCCCTCTGGGTTAGCAAAGTTAGTCAGAACAACCTGACCTAATAATTGAGATTGCTGATTGGAATAGGTGCCGATGACACGGCCATCGTCCTCAATACGGTAGCCATTGAATTCACCTGCGGCATAACCGTCTTGCTTGAGTGTCGATATGCTATCAGCATCAATTTTCTGCTGTTTACTGCCATTAAAATCAATGGTGATATCAGCGGCATTAGAACCATTCAGAGAGGGAACATTAAATGTAAACTGATTGTTGTCACCAATCAGCTTACCATTACCATCAAATTTCAACGTCCCCAATGGAGCTGCTTTAGCGCCCTCAACCGCACTATCCTGAGCATGAACCTGCCATTCGTTATCGTTCGTTTTCACAAAGAAGACCTTGATGGCATGTGGGTTACCCAGGCTATCAAAGGCGGTAACACTAGTAGGATAGTTATAAGAATCCTTATTTTCTGGCGAGAAAACATCTGCCGGTTTTTTATGCATCGAATTAAGGTTGGTTGTCATCGTAACCTTAGTTGTTGCTTTAGCCGCCAATATACCTTGAGGTATTGTAATCGGCTCTGGGTTAGCCCCTTTCTGAATCTCCGGCACACCACCATTGACACCGACTGCGGGATAGCCAGTCAATTTCATGCCTTGCATGTTGATAATATTACGGTTCTCATCCATCTTGAATTGACCGTTACGGGAGTAGTAGATCTCACCGTCACCGCCTTGCATACGGAAAAAACCGCTCTGAGTGATCGCCAGATCCAGTGGGCGATTAGTCGTCGTCGGCGTACCATCTTTAAAATTCTGATTAACACCCGATATTTTTACCCCCAGACCCACCTGAGAACCGGCAAATATGTCAGAAAAAGCAACCGTGCTGGATTTAAAACCATATGTCGCCGCGTTAGCGATATTATTACCAATAACATCCAAATTACCTGCCGCGGCGTTCAAACCACTTACTGCTTGTGAAAAAGCCATATTATTCTCCGTTAAAATTCTTGCTGGTTAAAGAATTTGACGTATCTGATCCATCGTGACGGCACCGATCCGCCCTAAATCTAACTTCGCGCCGTCCGCGTCACGAGTAACACCATTTACCTTCGCAAACCTCAGCGGCTGAAATACTCTCTGTTCGCCTTTATAGCTGGCAGTAATGGTGAAGTTATAAGCGCCATCCTCAACATTCGTGCCATCTTCTTTTTTGCCATCCCAAGGGTGGAAGCTATGGACACCCGCTTCCAATCCACCGAGATCAATTTGGCGTACAACCCCGCCTTGTTTATCAGTAATGGTGACTTGCACACTATCCGCGGGCCTTTCCAACTCAATACCATATGGTGTCGTACTGACGTTCCCAGCTTCTTTGTTTAAACCAGCCAAAATAGTATTCCCAGGGATCATAACGCCTCGCCCAATCAAGGCTGATGCCTGTACAGGCTGATTATTATTTATCTGACCGACAATAGACCCCAGTGTGGTATTCAGCTTTTCGATCCCCGCTAGTGTGTTAATCTGCGCCAAATGGGAGGTCAGCTCATTGTTCTTCATCGGGTTAGTTGGGTCTTGATTTTTCATTTGCGCGAGCAGCAATTTCATGAAGTTGCTATTCAGCTCTTCACTACCCTTTTTCTTGCTAGCCAATGCTGACTCTCCAACAATCGTGTTATCCAGTGCTCCATTCACTGAGCTGGTAATAGCCATGAGTCACTCCTGTTATTGACCTAACGTTAATGTCTTTAACATTATCGATTTAGTTGTATTAAGCACTTCAACGTTGGCTTGATAACTACGGGAAGCGGAAATGGTGTTAATCATTTCTCCGACCACATCAACGTTTGGCATCCGTACATAACCCTTCTCATCAGCCAACGGGTGTCCCGGCTGATACTCAAGGCGGAAAGGGGTAGGATCATCCACAATTTCACTGACTCTGACGCCGCCTGTTTCTTGCCCCGCCGCCGCGGCAACACGGAAAACCACCTGTTTAGCCCGATATGGCTGACCATCAGGACCCGCAACACTATCGGCATTTGCCATATTGCTGGCGCTGACATTTAATCGTTGGGATTGCGCTGATAATGCCGAACTAGCAATATCAAAAACACTGAGTAAAGACATTGCCCTTATCCTTGCTGTAAGACTGACATCATGCTTTTAACTTGAGAGCTGGTCGCAGTCAGTTCAGCCTGATATTTCAAGCTGTTATCCATAAAATTGCTGCGTTCCATATCCATATCCACCGTGTTGCCATCCATCGCTGTCTGATGAGGCACCCGATACAGTAAGTCCATCTCCATTCTCTTCTGAGGCTGAATAGGAATATGCCGATCGGATGTCAGCGTCAGCCCGATCCCGTTTCCGGTGACCCGACCGTGTGCAATGGTTTTTTTCAGTTGTGTGGCGAAATCAATATCCCGCGCTTGATAACCGGGCGTATCCGCATTGGCGATGTTAGCGGACAATATTTCTTGCCGCCGTGATCGCAATGACAGGGCTTCCTGCTGAAAATGAAAGGCTGCATCTAATTTATCGAGCATATTCCTCCCTCTGATGTGACTGACTTGTGTTGTGAACCTTAATAGCGCTTTTCGCGATCGCGAAATTCGCAGTAAACAGAATAAACGCAGAAGGAAAAGCCTATCGGATGAATAGACGCTAATTGGATTGCTATTTATCCCATTGGCCGATATTCAATGTAGGTACACTTATATACAATGAAATGTACACGACTAAATGTACGCGACTAAACGGCAGCGTATTGACCTATAGAAATAACGAGAGCGAGAAGATGCAAGCTATAAATATTATCGGGCTGTTCGCATTTTTCTTTATCACTTCGATGGCATGGGGCAATAATTTACCCCAAGCTATAGAGCACTATTTCCAGCAGATACACCGGGATAATCATCATAAAGTTTCTGTTAACATCAAAACCCCTGAACAACAATGGCCCCAGTGTGAACGGCCAGAAATTCAACCCGCTATCGGTGGTCAAAACTGGGGAAATCTCTCTTTACCTGTGATCTGCCATCAACAACGCAAATTCATTCAAGTCTCTGTCAGTGTGACAGGGAATTATCTGGTTACTCGCCGAGCTATCTCGCGTAATGATGTTTTATCAGATAAAGATTTTCAGGTCAGAAGTGGATTACTGGAAAGACTACCGCATGATCTGGTCATTAACAAAAATGAGATAAAAAATAGTATTGCGATACGTAACATCCCGGCGGGGCAGGCGATTACTCATAATATGTTACGCCGCCCGTGGGTTGTACGGTCAGGCCAGAGTGTGGCGGTGATTATACAGGGAAATGGCTTCCAGATACGCAACGAAGGGAAAGCTATTAATAACGCCGCTATTTCTGATAAAGTCAGGGTTCGAATAAATTCAGGACATGTTATAACCGGCCAGGCATTAGAAAACGGCAATGTGAAAATCATGTTATAAGTTCTAAAGTTTTCGTTCACTGTGCCGATATAACCAGCAGAGCACGATTTGCAGGTATGCAAATGGCATGTAACCTGCTCCGATCCATAGGTGAACCTATGCCTGGCCATAAAGGATAATGATTATGAGTATCGAACGCACTCACCCCTTATTAGCTATCGCTGCTGTTCAACAGCGACCTACTAATGAAAGCGCCCAGAGCACCCGAAAAACCGCCGGCGTTACCTTACAAAGCAGCGATGCACAAGTGAAACTGAGCGAAGCACAAACAAAACTGGTTCAACCAAGCAGCCAGGATATCAATATCCAAAAGGTGCAAAAGTTGAAAGAAGCTATTGCTCACGGAACCTTAAAAATGAACAGCGGTAAAATAGCAGACGCTCTGCTCAAAGAAGCCGCCGAAAACTTTCAATACGATAAGAAATAATTAAACCCGCTATGGAAGAACTTCAACAACTACTCAAACAGCAAGTGACCTATTTGACCTCGCTGACCCAAACTATGGCGGAAGAACAACGTATTTTGCGCGAAGGTTTTATTGAAGCGCGAGATTTGCACCAGATAACAGAACGAAAAATTTTCCTGTTGTCCGCGCTTAGCCATTCAGAACAGCAACGTCTTAATTTGAGCAAAGCATTAAACATCATTGCGCCTTATGATAAGCAACCTTTGCTGGCCACATTATGGCAACAGATCGGCAAAGCGATTATCCGGGTTCGTGATTTAAACACCCATAATGGTTCGTTGTTAACCCAGCATCTTGATTTAAATAGTAAAGCCATTGCTTTCCTAAAAAGTCATCATAGCCCCTCTCTTTACGGTTCAGACGGCCAGGCTGCCCGTTACAGCATGCTTTCCGGCCACAAAGTTCAGGTTTGATTCAGTGCATTACCGCCCATTGCGGTAGTGCTACTTTTTATTGTTTTGATAGTATTTGTCAGCACCACCTTCCCGTTCAAACCGAGCTTCGTCGCTGCTCACGGAGTCCTCAAGCATGAATAATTCAAACGAAACGCAATGTACTGTGAAACAGTTGTTGCAATCAGGGAAGAACGGATTAGCAAAAATCACCATTTGTAAGTCAATATAACAATTGCACAACTATAATGTTTTGCGTGTTACGAAAATATATTGCAAAATAGGAATAAGCAACAATGGGTAATTATCAAAATTAACAGCGAGAACATCCTTCATTTCATTAACCTACCTTGGGAACCATACATTGATGCACAAGCAACTAAAAAAAAGAAAATCGAGCGGACAACAGATACCAAAAACGCCTCAGCAACAATTCAAAACTTACTGGAAGTCCATCGAAAAATACCAGTTGAAGATCGCCAAGCTACAACAGCAACAAGACGAATTGTTCATGCGCTTTCAACAGGAGATCTTACCGGTAGAACATCAATATATGCAGTCCAGATATGATAAAGCGGCACGGTTGCTTTCATTTGCCGATAAAAAATCGCTGGGGAAAACCCAACGGAGAGAATTATTTTTCTGGATAGAAGAAGAGCTTGCTGAGTTATGTACTTACCCCTTTAACGAAAACCTTGATCTCAATAAGTTGACCGATCACTTTTCCAATCTTCATGCGTTGAAAGAAGAGGAAATTCCGACACCAGAACAGATGGCTGATATCCGGCAGACTTTTGATGAATATTTTGATTTTAATGAAGAAATATCTGATGAAGAATTACTTGAAATGATCAGAAGTCCTGAAAAAATGCGTGCCACCTTAGAGCAACATTTTCAACGGGAATCAGAACATTTCTACGATGAATATGATGCAGAAGAGACCATTGACTTCGACCCTGCGGAAGAAGACCAGAAAAAACTGGATTCTTTATTTAAATCGCAGGAAGTGAGCCAAATGTATAGAAAAATAGCCAAGGTATTACATCCGGATCGTGAACAAGATTTGGATGAGAAGAAGAAAAAAAACCAGTTGATGGTACAGTTATCAAAAGCCAAGAAAGATAATGATGTCTGGACGATCATAGACATGTACCACAAGTACATTGATCCAACTTTCAGTTTTAATAGCCGGGATATATCCAACATCAATAAATTGCTTAAAGCACGTATAGACATATTGGCCGATGAGCTTAATCAGCTAAAAAAATCTGATTCGTTACCGGGTATGATTTGGCGCACACTGGGAGGTGAGACATCGAAGGCAATAGAAAATAACCTCCGCGAACACTGCAAAAAATTGCGGCAACATATAGAAAACGAAATCCAACTACGCGAAAGCCTACGCTCACTCACCGTACTAAAAAGCTACCTTGCGGAACGACGTAATGTCTTAGAATTTGAACAGGAAATTATCGACTATCTTTTCAAACAACATTGAATCCGCTGAGTATGGCGGAAATTTCAGCGGCTTACACATCAGGCTCAAGGGTATCCCCTATGGATTTCAAGATGCATCGCGAAGAATAGGGTGCTGCTACGCTGTAATAGCCCACGTTTGTGGGCGAAGTGCCGAGGAGGATGTTCAGCTTAGTGACTATGATATTATTTTAACATTCTCAAAAACATAAACTGCACCGGCTTTGGATTTAGAATCGACATTCTCTATCGTTGCCCCAACTGCCAAACTTGTCCCCGCCTTATTCAGGCCGACGGACCCACCAAAACCATTTAAATTGTCTGAATTGCCTGAAGGATTCAAAATCTCCATCGGTGTTTCCATATTCCACTTATTATTCAGACAGGTATACAGATACACCCTGTAAGACGCTCCTACTGCCAGACGATCTCCCGCATCATTCAGTTCTAGAGAGCTACCAAAATATACGCCACTTGCAGGGGCCGAAAACTTAATGGGATTTTCTCTATCCCAGATCCCATTCGTGCGCGTATACAGATAAACCTCCCCATCTGTGGATTTATAAAACTCTGTACCCACCACCAGACAATCTCCCTCTGCATTCAGGCTAAAAGTCTGGCTAAAACTAGATGATTCACCTTCAGGGTGACTAAACTTAATGGGGTTTTCTCCATCCCAGATCCCATTTGTGCGTGTATACACAAAAATCGTGCTTATTGTGGGACCAGAAGAAGAATCGTGACAATGCACCGCCAGACAGTTTCCTGCGGCACTCAGGTGGGCAATCCAGCCAAACTCATAAAAATTAGGAGGGAGCGGAAGCTTAATGGGGTTTTCTGTATCCCAGATCCCATTCCGACGCATAAATATACGGAACGGAGAGTAGTATCTGGCCCCACCCACCAAACAGTCTCCTGCTCCGCTCAAGCTGACATTCACACCAAAGTATTCACCTACAATCGGAAACACAACGGGATGTTTTGTATCCCAAACGCCCTTCGTGCGCGTATACACACAAACCCGCCCTCGGTTATAAGTGGGATACGGCAACATGTTTCCCAACGCCAGGGTATCGCCAGCCGCATCCAGAGAGACATCCCATGAAGATCTATGATATTCATCTTCATAAGCCTCAAACACAATAGGCTTGCTTATATTCCACTCACCACTCTTCCGGCGCGTATATACATAGACTTTATTAATCATCCCAACCGCTAAACAATCTCCCGCCGCGTTCAGACTAATAGAGCTACCAAAGTACTCCTTCTCTTTGGGGAAGGGAGAAACAATTCGCGTTATCATGGTGCGTTTCAAACCCAACACCTGCGTGATCTCCATCCGCTCACGCCGCGATAAACTGAAAAAATCCGCAAACTGAATCTGCCGATCGGCATCCAATTTCAGATATCCTCCCCTATCAAAAGAGAGTCCTCCTGGTTTCAGTGATAGCGCCAAAGCGCCTTGTTCGAGGTTTAGCCCACCAGAATGGCGCGTGTTGAGGGTCAGTTTTCCTTTGCCATCTCGTTTCAGCCCTGTGGTTGGGCCATTACCCTGAGCGCCATCAATGATTTCATATACCTTATATGCCTCATCAATCAAATGGGAAAAGGCTTCCGGCATGAGCCGAACACCAGACTTAAAACTCGCTTTCAATGAGTCAACAGTACTAATTTCTTTATCAGTCATCATATTTCCTCAAAAGCCAGCCGTATTAGACAGTCACCGTCACCTGTTTTCTGTATGGGCATCAATTGATATTCTCAAAGATATAAACTGCACCGGCTTTGGATTTAGAATCAACACTTTCTGACGTTGCCCCAACAACCAAACTCGTTCCCGCCTTATTCAGGCCAACAGGTCCACCAAAACCATTTAAATTGTCTGAAGGGTTCAAAATCTCCATCGGTGTTTCCATATTCCACTTATTATTCAGACAGGTATATACATACACCCTGGAAGACGTTCCCACTGCCAGACGATCTCCCGCGTCATTCAGTTCGAGAGAACCGCCAAAATGCTTTACGTCACTTGCAGGAACCGAAAACTTAAGGGGATTTTCTCTATCCCAGATCCCATTCGTGCACGTATACAGATAAACCGCCCTATCAGAGAGTCCATAAAAATTCGTACCCACCGCCAAGCGATCTCCCTCTGCATTCAGGCTAAAAACCCCGCTAAAACTAGATGATCCACCTTTAGGGTGACTGAACTCAATGGGGTTTTCTGTATCCCAAACCCCATTTGTGCGTGTATACACATAAATCACGGAAATGTAATCATCACACACCGCCAAACGGTTTCCCGCAGCACTCAGGTGTGCAATCGCGCCAAACGCATAAGAACCTGAAGGGACCGGAAACAGAATGGGGTTTTTTGTATCCCAGATCCCATTCGTGCGTATAAACATACGGAACGGAGAGGAGTATTGGCCCCCAGCCACCAGACAATCTCCTGCGGCGTTCAAGCTGACATTCTCACCAAATTTTACAGCAACCCACGGAAACACAATGGGATGCTTTGTATCCCAAACGCCCTTCGTGCGTGTATATACATGAACCACTTCTTGCCATATCTCTCCCAACGCCAGACAATCTCCCGCCGCATCCAGACCAACACGCCATGAAGATAGACCATATCCAGGTTCAGTATCCTCAAACACTATCGGCTTGCTTATATTCCACTCACCACTCTCCCGGCGCGTATACACACAGACTTTATGATTCGACCCAACCGCTAAGCAGTCTCCCTCCGCGTTCAGGCTAACAGAGCTACCAAAGTACTCATCCTCTATGGGGGAAGGAGAAACAATTCGCGTTATCAGAGTATGTTTCAAACCCAACAACTGCGTGATCTCCATCCGTGCTCCCCGCGATAAACTGAAAAAATCCGCAAACTGAATCTGCCGAGCGGCATCCAATTTCAGATATCCTCCCCCATCAAAAGAGAGTCCCCCTTCTGGTTTCAGTGATAAGGCCAAAGCTCCCTGTTCAGGGTTTAACCCGCCAGAATGCTGAGTGTTGAGGGTCAGTTTTCCTTTATCATCTCGTTTCAGCCCCGCGGTTGGGCCATCACCCTGAGCGCCATCAATGATTTCATATGCTTTATATGCTTCATCAATCAAATGGGAAAAGGCTTCCGGCATGAGCCGCACACCAGATTTAAAACTCGCTTTCAATGAGTCCACAGTACTAATTTCTTTATCAGTCATCATAATTTCCTCGAAAGCTGTATTAAACAGTCGCTGCCATCTGCCTTCTGTTCTCTGTCTTCTATACGGTCATCATTTGACATTCTCAAAGACATAAACTGCACCAGCTTCAGACACAGAACCAACCTCGGCTGAAACTGCACCAACCGCCAAATTCGTCTCCCACCTATTCAAACTGACAGCCTTACCAAAACCATTTAAATTGTCTAAATTGCCTGAAGGGTCCAAAATCTCGATAGGTGTTTCCATATTCCACTTATTATTTAGACAGGTGTACACATACACCCGGGAAGCTGCCCCCACGACCAGACGGTTTCCTACATCATTCAGTTTGATAGCACTGCCAAAATACGTTACGTCACTTGCAGGAGCCGAAAACTTAATGGGACTCTCTGTATCCCAGATCCCATTCGTGCGCGTATACAGATAAACCTTTCCCTTAGTGTGGACATCATAATCTACCCCCACCGCCAGACGATCTCCCTCTGCATTTAGGCTAAAAATCCGATTAAAATTGGATGAACGATCTTTATCAGCCATGAACTTAATGGGGTTTTCTTTATCCCAAATCCCATTCGTGCGTGTATATATGTAGGACCAAGCGTCGCCCGCCACCGCCAGACAGTCTCCTGTGGCGCTCAAGCTGACATTGTGACCACCAGCGTATCCACGTTGATCTTCCAGCGGAAACACAATGGGATTTTTGGTATCCCAGACGCCATTCGTGCGCGTATACACACAAGCCTTCACTTTTGGAATAACATCAATTAAATATCCCACCGCCAGGCAATCTCCTACCGCATTCAAACTGACATCCCATAAAGAACGACGAGATTGATCTTGATCATCCTCAAACACAGTGGGAGCGTTTATATTCCACTCACCCTTCCGGCCCGTATACACACAGACTTTATTATCCATCCCAACCGCTAAGCAGTCTCCCGCCGCGTTCAGGCTCACAGAAGTGCCAAAATGTTCATTCGCTTTAGGGGAAGGAGAAACCATACGCGCCATCATGGCACGTTTAAAACCCAACAACTGCGTGATCTCCATCCGTTCCCACCGCGATAAACTGAAGAAATCCGCAAACTGAACCTGCCGATCGGCATCCAATCTCAGACGCCTTCCTCCATCAAAAGAGAATCCACCTTCTGGTTTCAGTGATAAGGCTAAAGCCCCCTGTTCAAGGTTTAACCCGCCAGAAAGGTGAGTGTTGAGAGCCAGTTTTCCTTTATCATCTCGTTTCAGCCCTGCGGCTGGGCCATCACCCTTACCGCCATCAATGATTTCATATGCCTTATATGCCTCATCAATCAAATGGAAAAAGGCTTCAGGTGCGGGCGGAACACCGGACTTAAAACTCGCTTTCAATGAGTCAACAGAACTAATTTCTTTATCAGTCATAATATTTCCTCAAAAGCCATATTAGACAGTCACCGTCATCTATTCTCTGTCTTCTGTTCTCTGTCATCTGTCATCTGTTTTCTACCTCCTGTGCCCGCATCCAATAACAACTTGGCAATTTGTTTCTGCGTCTCCTCAGGAAGCAATTTAAAAGCTTGGGCCGAAACCGCTACAGTCCCATCCACCGACAGCACCCCGGATTTATCTAACATCAATCCCCCATCGAGCTGTAGCTTTAACGCAAGCCCTTTCGGTTCCAACGAGATGCCATCACCAATCTTAACCGCCAAACGGTTGTCGATAACCTGCAATCCAACTCCCGGATGATAAGTTTGATCACTATCCCGCCAACCAAAAAGCTGTCGCCACAATATGGCCCAATCAATCAGTGAATAAAATGCCGCCTCAGTCGGGATCTTGCCAGGGGCGAAGTGAGCACTAAGCTGGCTAACCGTTTCATCTGTTATCTCTTTCGCCATCGTTTTTTCCTCATTTAGCTAGTCGTAAAGGTAAACTTTCCCTTCTCCACTCTTCCAGCCACTGGCGCCAATCGCCAACGTATTGCCGTCACCGCTAAGACAAATGCCGGCACCAAATTTATGGTTTAATTCCCCATCCACTGCCAGTAATCTGCCCTGCGTAATCCATTGTTCATCCTGATAACTAAACCACCATCCTGCACCGGTTTGCACACCAGTGTTATCTTTACCAACAGGTGTTGACACCACCAGTATCTGACCGTCACTACTCAAAGACAGCTCACTGCCAAACCTTTCCCCGGCAGTCACCGCTTCTCTCAGTATCCCCATGGATTGCCATGCATTACGGTAACGCTGGTACAAATAGACCGCACCAACATTGCCCTTCTCTCCCGGACACCCCACCGCCAAAATATCGCCGCTATCGTTCAGGCTGAGACTAGCACCAAAGCTGTCACTGCTCTTGAGTGAAGGAGAGGTCTGCGAACTGAGTGGCGGTTGCGGCTGCCAATATTCCCCGTGACGATGAAATAACGTCACTTCACCGTTATTACCGTTACGCCCCGTTGCTGCCACTGCTAAGGTTGAACCATCTGCACTCAAGCTCAGTTTGACGCCAAACATATCGCCCTGTGCCGGAAAAGCTAAGGTCAGACGCTCACCAAGCTGTGACCATTTCTTTCCGTCATACTGATAAAGATACACTGCACCACAATTAGCCAGTGAACCCGATCCCCAGCCATAAGCACCTACTGCTAATAGGGTGCCGTCTGCGCTCAGGCTCACAGAACAACCGAAATGCTGCTGAACGTTCGCCTCACTCAGCCAAAGTTTGGCCGATTTCTCCCACACACCATTTGCCAATCTGTGATAAACGAACACTGAACCATGCCCACCATCACTGCTCCGATTATCAATACCCACCGCGAGAACATTACCGTTTCGATTCAGGCTTAGTGCTCTGCCGCCATAACCACTGACGTAATCAGCGAATTGCTGCCGCCAGCCGTTATCGGTATAAGAAAATAGATATACAGGTTCCTTTCCTTCTGCCCCACTAAGCGCGATAGTTTTCCCATCACCGCTGACACTGACAACAGAGCCAAGGTTTTTATTGTTACCGTTAGCCGGCAAATCAAACGCGGGCAACTGCACTTTACTCGCTGCCATCTCCCCAGCATGAATCAGCCAACGGTAAAGTTCTCTTTGTTGTTCCTCCGTAAAACTCTCAAATAATTCCAGCGACAATTTAAAGTCGGAGCGTAATCCCAATTCGCCATTAATAAACTGTAAGCCGCTGTCCTTATTAATATTAACCGCAATTTCACGGTCTTCTCCGATATGCACCCCTTCACCGGGATTCACCAAGAGTAAATTCACCTCATCCAGATCTCGGTTCAATCCTGCGCCTGGACTATTATCGATCTGACCAGGGTCCAGCCCGGCTAAACGCCGAGCTTCCGCCGCGATTTGCACCAATTGAGTATAATTTTCACTTTTCGGCATGGAATATAATTTAAACCAGGATTTAACTTCCTCTTTATCCAACAAATTATTCTCTCTGGATGTAAATATCTTGTTGTGAGCCATTAATACCTCCAATGCAGAATGACAAATAAATTAACGTTGTTACACGCCGTTCTATTCTTTTACTTTCTGGATAAACAATCCCCCCTAACCAGGCATTCCTTCTCTTGGTACAAACAGCACCTCTGCGGCTTTTAGCTGCTCGTAGTCTTTCTTACGCCAGAAGAGCTCTTCATCGGCAAACTTCGCCAAATCGTCGGGCGTAGCAACATGTTTAATCCCCACCCCGCGTATTTTTTCTGCTGGTATAAATAACACCCTCTTAACCTCCATCTGTTCGTAGGTTTTCTCATTCCAATAGCCTTCTTCATCGACAAACTTCGCCAAATCATCAGGCGTAGCGACATATTTAATTCCAAGACCAAGTGGAGTCTCTCCTGCTGGTGTAAACAATACCTCCGCAGTTTTCATCTGCTCATAAGTTTCTTTATTCCAGAAGAGTGATTGATCAGCAAACTTCGCCAAATCATCGGGTGTGGCAACATGTATCACGACAATATCTTCCTGATGTAGCGGCGGTTCAGTGGACATAATGTTCCCCCCCATTAATAAAGTCAGACCTTGGTATAGTTGATACAGCCCTCGGAAAACTCGCTCCCGATAACACTTATTTAATATTTAACTTGACTACGTTATTCGTTTTTCGTTTTTCGTTTTTCGTTTTTCGTTTTTCGTTTGAAACAATCAGCTATATTTAAGCATTATAGAAAAGTGAATTTTTGCCAGCCATTTAATAAAATTTTAATTACTTTTTTTTAAAAATATCACATAAAAAGATATCGTTTAAACAATATTCCACTGGTATCGCAATAACCATTTATTTAATTAGATTTAATTTAATTAACCAAGAGTTTTATTAGAAAAAACATAATAATCAATGATACTTATAAATGTTACGTATTTACACCGAGCTATTTCATTGCCACATAATAAAAACATTTCACTTTAATAATCAAGAAAATATCGCGCACACTTAAATAACACCAAAATTATAATTATCCACATTAAATAATTCAGAATATGAAAGTGATAAAACAGCAGTTAAGAGAAATCGTTTTTTGTCTGTCAGCGTGTTTTTAAACTCTGGAAAAAAGGACAAACGCATAAGGTAAAAACAGGTAAAAACTTTAATCAATAAAGATAAAAAAAGCGATTAAAGATTTTTTAAAGCAGGTAAAAGATCTGAAACTATCTTCCGCTGATTTTACATTTATCTACCCAGCCATAACCATTTAAAACCCCGTACTCCGGTGTTTTATCGAGGTTATTTTACGCAGAAAACTATAAAAATAACGCAATCAACAAGGGATAAAACGGTTAATGTGGCAAGATTTAAGCCCTGAAAAGAGAATTAAGCAGCCCCCGCCAGAGTCACCTATGACTGAGCGGCGGGAGCAAGTCACTCGCTATCCATTACCACCAATGGTCGCAGTCATACGAATTTGACGGTTATCACTGATTTCAAGATTAGATAAAACCACTAATTGAGGCAAAGCCCTACGCAAGAAACGCGATAACAGCGGGCGTAATGCATGATTGACCAACAGTACCGGAGGCGCGCCCAACATTTCCTGACGTTGTAGTGCTTCCGTTGCTTGCCGTTGCAAGTTATCCGCCAATCCGGGTTCCAAACCACCGCCATTTTGTAACGCCTGAATTAACAAGCGCTCAAGGCCCGCATCCAATCCGATGACCTGAATTTCCTGCGCTCCGGGGAACCACTGTTGAGCAATTGCCCGACCAAGCGCAATTCTAACCAAAGATGTCAATTCATAGGGATCAGTTTGTCCAGGTGCATGTTCAGCCAAGGTTTCAATAATTGTCCGCATGTCTCGAATCGGCACTTGTTCGGACAACAGATTTTGAAGCACCTTATGCAAGGTTGTCAGATTAACAACATCAGGAATAAAGTCCTCCGTCAGTTTAGGCATCTCTTGGCTGACTCGCTCAAACAGTTGCTGGGCTTCCTGACGACCAAACAATTCATTGGCATATTGCGTCAACAGATGATTCATATGGGTCGCAACAACCGTACTGGCGGCAACCACCGTGTACCCCTGAACCTGAGCTTGCTCTCTGAGGCTATCATCAATCCAAACCGCAGACAGGCCAAAAGCGGGATCTTTCGTGATATCACCTGGCAATTCCCCCACTGCACCACCGGGATTAATCGCCAGCCAGCGCCCCGGATGCGCTTCACCACGACCAATTTCCACTCCTTTCATCAAAATACGGTAGCCCGCTGGGGCCAGTTCAAGGTTATCCCGGATATGAACAACCGGCGGTAAGTATCCCATCTCTTGGGCAAATTTCTTACGAATTCCGCTGATTCTCCCCAATAACTCACCATTTTGCCGAAAATCAACCATCGGGATCAGGCGATATCCCACTTCCATACCCAAAGGATCTTCAAGCTGAACATCGGACCATGAAGCTTCTGATGTCTGTTGCTGCTCTTCTATTTTTGGTTTTTCTGTATTTATTGCCGGCGCATCAGTACGGCAATATAGATACCAGCCAAGACCAGCCAATGCCGCGGTAAATAACAGGAAAACAAAATTGGGCATTCCCGGTACCATGCCCAACAATCCGAGAACACCCGCACTCAACATCATCACTCTGGGATTGTTGAACAGTTGAGTCACCATCTGCTGACCAACGTCCTGATCCGTTGCTACACGGGTAACAATAACACCCGCCGCAGTAGAAATAATGAGAGCAGGTAACTGTGCAACCAAACCATCACCAATGGTTAACAGGGTATACGCTTCTCCCGCATCCCCCAAACTCATACCATGTTGAGCCACACCAACAATTAAGCCACCAACGACGTTGATAACTAAGATCATCAATCCCGCAATCGCATCGCCACGCACAAACTTACTGGCACCATCCATCGAACCATAAAAATCCGATTCTTGTGTCACCTCAGTACGGCGTTTCTTCGCTTCTTCTTCACCAATTAATCCGGCATTTAAATCGGCATCAATTGCCATCTGTTTACCTGGCATGCCATCCAACACAAAACGGGCGCCCACTTCGGCAATCCGCCCCGCACCTTTAGTAATGACCATAAAGTTAATCAATACCAAGATGATAAATACCACAATACCGATAGCGAAGTTGCCACCAACCAGAAAATGACCAAATGCCTCTACAACGTGCCCCGCTGCCGCAGAACCCGTGTGCCCTTCCAACAAAATGATACGGGTTGAAGCTACGTTAAGAGATAAGCGCAATAACGTGGAAAACAGCAAAATGGTCGGAAATGCAGCAAAATCTAGCGTACGCCGGGTAAACATCGCCACCAGCAACACCATGATTGATAGCGCTATGTTAAACGTAAACAGCAAATCGAGCATGAATGGCGGCAATGGCAATACCATCATCGACAAAATCAAGAGGATCAATACCGGCCCGGCAAGCATTTGCCATTGCGAGCCTTTCATATTGCCCGGTAAACGAAGTATAGAGGCCAAATTAGCCATGACGATTATTTTCTCCAGCAAAATCCAGTGCTGGCGGCACTGGCAGATTTTCAGGTTTCTTCGGCTTCAAGCCGCCTTCCCGTTTCCAACGTTTCAATTGGTAGACCCAAGCAAGGACTTCCGCGACTGCCGCATAAAGTGTCGCGGGAATTTGCCCGCCAACTTCACTATGGCGATAAAGTGCCCTGGCAAGTGGCGGCGCCTCAAGTAATGGAATGCGGTTTTCTGTACCTATCTCTTTAATCCGTAATGCAATAATCCCCGCCCCTTTCGCCAATACTTTTGGCGCACTCATCGCTTTTTCATCATATTTCAGAGCAACAGCATAGTGAGTTGGGTTGGTGACAATGACATCCGCTTTCGGTACATCCGCCATCATACGCTGACGAGCAGCCGCCCGTTGTTGCTGACGGATACGCGCTTTAACATGTGGGTCCCCCTCTTGTTCTTTAAATTCATCCTTTATTTCCTGCCGGGTCATTCTCAGTTTTTTCAAATGGCTGTATATCTGGTAAACAACATCGAAAGCCACCATCGGTATCAACATGAAAACCACCACATAACCGGCGAATATCAGCATTTGCATAGCATCATCCAGTGCCAACAGTGGCGGTTGAGCTATGAGCCGTAACATGGCAGGCCAGTTCATCCAAAGGAACAAAGCAGCACCAATACCGACAAATCCCGCTTTAAGTAGCGCTTTGAATAATTCCGCCAACGCATTCATTGAAAAAATACGTTTCAGGCCAGAAATGGGGTTCAATTTTTTCGGATCAAATTTGATGGATTTGGTACTGAACACTAATCCACCCAATAGCGCCGGGGCACTTAATGCAACTAACACTAATCCAGCAAAAACTGGCAGCAGGGCCAAAACAGCCTGTTGCAGCAACCTACCAATCTGTTGAACCATCTGCTTATCATTGCTGACCATACTGTGATCAAAGCTAAACCCTTCAAACACCATCAACGACAATTCATGCGTCATTGACTGACCGCTCATCCAGAGCAAACTTAAACCACTGGTCAACATCAAGATAGAACTCAGTTCTCTGGAGCGGGCTACCTGCCCCTCTTTTCGCGCTTTTTCCCGCTTATGGGACGTGGGTTCTTCTGTTTTCTCAAGATCGCTATCTTCAGCCACGGCTTTCCTTGTCAGATTTTCAAACGCTATCAATCAGAAAATATGGAATCAAATGGCGGTTAGCATGACAAAAGAGAAAAAATCCGATGGCTGGAACAATGAGAAATTTGACCGGGTATTTGCGGGATCAAGTTCAATAACAGTAAGTGGTTCAATACAACTAATCAAACTGTTATCCACTTAGCATCAGAGCTAAAAGCAAAAAATTCGATCTTATGATGAAACGGAATCCGGTCACCGGTGATTATGAGTTCTGGGAACCGGGAGAATACCGGCCAACAATTTTATGGACACCAAACGAGCAGGAATTCAAAGTTCCACCCCATACCGGGAATGAGGAACAGCCGTTTATTCCATCGCAGATAACCGTGTTACCGATCCCGGATAAAGTCGGCAGCGATATTGAATCGTTGCCAATGCCGGAAGAGAAGGATTTTCGGGATTATATTCTGATACTCCCCATCCCTAATATGCCACCGGTGTATGTGTATTTGAGTAAGCCTAGAAGTGGATTGCCACAAGATGGACACAATTATTATCCTGCCCAAAAACAGAGGAAATTACTGGGGTTTCTGGGTTACGGTCAGCTAAGAAAAAAACTCCAAAACAAAATGGGGGTGGTAAACGGGATAGATGGGTAGATAGTAAAGGCCGAAGAATTTATGAATGGGACTCTCAGCATGGTGAATTGGAAGTTTACCGAGTAAGTGATGGTGAGCACCTTTGCTCTATAGATTATAAGACTGGAAAAGAGCTAAAACCTGCTATCAAAGGGCGAAACATTAAACAATATTTGTGAGGTATATAATGGGATTAAAATTAAGATTGGAATGGTTTGATAAACAAACAGAATTAGGGGAAGGATGTGAATATTCTAAAGATTTTGAAGATAATGCTGATGTTATGGTTAGTGGATTAGGCATATCAACAGAAGATAATATAAATAACGGCGGCTTTGATGTGGAATCTAAATGGGTGAGTATTCTACAGCCCCATTTCAGGCATCAAATTGATTTATCAGCTTATGATTATCAAATCTCTTTTGATTATCGATATTTGTGGTAAACAGAGATTCAGCGGATAGTGGGATAATGATCAATAAACCGCTATCCGTGTTTAACTAGGTTTTCGTTCCATACACGCCAAAAAACGCAAGCAATGCAAACAGTTCAGTCATATATTACCCCTTAAGTGGGATTTAAGCTTTTTGTAGAGTGCGTCGGGTGCCAGATCAGCATTATTCGGCCAGCACACTGCGCCACACTCATCAACACGCGCTTGGGCAAAGAATTTCTGCTCTTTCAGTGGCTCGAACATGGGTCCGAACAACCGATCCGCGATGCACACCTCTCCATAGGTGCCATCATCGAACGTCACCGCCAGGGTGTATTCTGGCTTTATTTCCACTTTCGTTACTCTGCGCATGATAATCACTCCAGCGGTTCAATCTTGTTGAGAGGCTGATGCTGCTCAGCCAGTTACCAGTCATTCAGCAGATCCTGCCTGTGCTCAACCGCCCATTCGATGACCAGAGCCCTTGCTCGTTTGGGCAATGAGCCTTCCATGACTTCCAAGGTCTCAAGGTTTCAATTGAGATAATAGCCTCATGTCCACCGTAGTAAGCATGGAAATAAGCATGGAAATGAAGCGGATTATGGTCGTCGTAGTACATCCGGATCAGGATGCCAAAAAACTCACTGATAGTTGGCATTTGTAATGGCCTGAGAAACAATGATTCACCAATCACGTAATACCATTTACAGTAGCACTAAGATTGACACTACTCAATCATGAAATACGAGATATAAATATCGAGAAAGGGAATCCTTTAGTTGGTTCATCAATCCCTAAATACAGATACCCAATATTTCTCAAATAGAACATTCACGACACTGTAGTGTGCAAGGATTAATGTTAAATGTATTAGGGGACAGATAGCTTATTGTCTCAAAGAGAACAAAATCACTGAATATTTCCTGCTTAGAAATGGATATGTTAGTAACGGCTTAACCAGAACTCAGGTTATTTAAGTTAATTTCCATTCAGAAATGCATTATCACCACCCATTTAAATTATTTTCCAATTTAAATATTATATTTAAATAATTTCAATAGTCCTTCCCACCTTTATTATTACAATAGAATATTATCTCTAATATATTTCTCCATTTTATTTACAGTAAATCTAATGTTTCATCGGCTAGTACCTGATCCCCTTCATGAGATGATCATATATATTGATTGAAAAAATCTTATATCATCCTTTTATCACTCCAATTACTTCTCCTGATTTATAATTATCTTCATGAATATAATGTTAGATACTTTATCTCTGGCAGAATATCATGGCATTTTCGCAATTCACCAAGCACTAGCACATGTTTAATTCAATTTATCCCAAGTTAAACCTTTAATTCTTCTGGGGTTCCCTCTCTATATGGCACCAGCGTCGTCCTATCTTGCGAATCAACCGCACAATGATTATTACCGACAACAACCATGACCAAATCGCTAGTTGCTTTAATCGCGTGATCTATTTGTCCATTCACAAAATAACAAACTCCAGGCTCTATTTCATGCTTTTCACCAGCATAAATAACATAACCCGTTCCTGAGAGTACAAATAAGATATGATGCCCTAAGTGAGTATGATTCTGCATCCCTTCATTTTTACTGAAACGAATTAGATCAGCACCAAAGCCATCAAACGAAACTAATCCCTCACCCGTTCCCATACTGTTAACCATTTTATGACTTCTAGCCATTGTATCGACAACGAGATGTTCACCATTCCAGTGACAAAATCTATTTTTAATAAATTCCATATTACCTTCCTTTTATCTCTATAAATAAAATTTTAAAGTAACTATCATCTCTCTTTATTAATTGAAATAATACTATCTCTCTATCAAGTAAATAATATTTCCCAGTAAAATTTAATCATCACAAAATTATATAGATAAATAAACTAACTGGTTATTAACAATATATCAAACAGAAATATGTAATTCCATAGTAGTATTTTACAAATATTCACTTTGTGACAACAATCACTGTAAAACGCTCATTTTAAATATCTTTGTAAAGATAACCCCAGTTTAAAATGATATTATCCCAAAATTAGGTTAGCCAAATCCGCCGAGGACCTTCTTTCAATACAAACGAAAACATAAGACAAACAAAAGACACCCCACAATCTCGTAAGAGATTGTGGGGTTTCCACCATGCTCTCTGGTTTTCCTGTCTCGCTTCACTGCCTACTGTTTTGCAACCACGGATTCATTGTGAGGTAACCAGTAACGCCGATGTTCAAAAGCATATTTGGGCAATCGAATACGCAGCGGTTTCTGCCCGGAAGGCCAGCAAGTACGCCAATCTATATCCTGACCTCGTAACCATAAAAATCGAGAGTCGTCTTCTGCCATATGTAGCCATTGATCTTCTTTCGTTGAAGTAGACGAAGCAAAATCCCGTAACTGCTTCAAAAGATCCTGCCGTGATGTTGCAACAAACAGTGCCCGATAGGATAACGCTGCCCTACCAAACTGTAATGTCCAGCTAACCGCTGGCAGTTCAATGCTTTCATCGTTCTCGATAAAATCCCCTAGCATAGTCACCATTTTTTGTAACGATACCAGGCTATTAGCCGAAATGGGATAATAATACCCCTCCAAATTGGCTTTAATCTGTTGCTGCGCTTGAGTTGGCGCCTCCTCTAAAATGACATGAGAATTGCTGCCCCCCAATCCAAAAGAGCTGAGTCCAGCGAAACGCTTTTGCCCTGCCCCCACTCGCCAAGAATTTTCCTCTGTAGCCAGTTGTAAACGTGAATCCACACTGTCAATTTCAGGATTCAAACGCTGAAACGCGGCGCTAGGTACAATAGATTTATGCTGCAACATTAATAAAACTTTAACGATGCCAGCTAACCCCGCAGCGCCTTCTAAATGCCCAATGTTGGCTTTTACTGAACCAATATAGCAAGGTTGTAGCGCTTCTCCTGATTCATCATGATTAAAGACCTCATTAAGCGCATTAAATTCTATAGGATCACCCAACGAGGTTCCCGTTCCATGTGCTTCAAGGTAACTGATTTGTTCCGCAGAAATTCCAGCCTGTAGCAAGCAATCTTTAACCAACGCAATTTGCTGCTCAGGGTTAGGCGAAGTCAATGAATTAGCACGTCCACCATGATTGACCGCCGATGCTCGAACGTATCCATAAATCGGATCCCGATCCTCTAAGGCCTGTTTTTGCGTTTTCAAGAATAGACAGACAGCCCCTTCACCACGGACAAAACCATTAGCATCCGCGTCAAAAACCCTACAACAGCCATCTTTAGATAACATTCCCGACCGGTAATAAGCAGCCATGTTGAATGTGTTGCTCAATAGGTTAACGCTGCCAACTATCGCCTGTTGGCATTCCCCCGAACGCAATGAATTCACCGCTTGAGTCAGTGCCGTCAATCCACTTGAACACGCAGTATCAATTTGCAAACTTGGGCCAATAAAGTTGTAATAAAATGACAATCTGTTAGCCAGAAGGCAATTCAGTGTCCCTGTCGTTGCATAAGCATTTGCCATCGCCATATCGGCCGCAACAAGTTCACGATAATCATTACTGCACGAACCAATAAAAACACCCGTCTTTGATCCTGAATAGCCAAGCGGATTGGCGCCGCTATCTTCGATCGCTTGCCAGGTCAGCTCTAATAGCATTCTCTGTTGCGGATCCATCATGGCCGCAACTCGCGGAGAAATACCAAAGAATGGCGCATCAAAACCATCAATACTATCGAGTAACCCCGCTTTCAGGGCTTTTTTAGGTAACGGAATGACGTAAGGTTTTCCTGATGCAAACCGCTGCTCTGGCATCTCTTCTATCACACTGCGTCCAGATCTTAAGATCTCCCACATCTGCTCTGGAGAATCTTCCGCCCCAGGAAGTCGGAAAGCCATGCCCACAATAGCAATAGGCATCTGTTTCGTATCACCCGCACTACTTACTGAGGGAGTAATGGAACTTAAATGCTCCAACAAGGCAGATTTAGCTATCCGTTGTTCATTCGGACTAAGCGAATGATATATGTGATACAGATTATCCATGCTTTCCTCCTTCTATGAGGCGCTGTAACCTTAATGCTGCTTCGCCATCAAGACTACGCATCGCATTAATAAAGTCATCTAAGGAATGTTTATTCTCAGTCAGTTCAGTTTTGGCAGTGTCAAGATATTCAATCAATCGATGCGGCGAGCTATAACGCCAGAACAGCGTCGGCGATAATTTTCGACGAAAATGCACCGACATCAACTCTGCAAGTTTTACTGCCTTGAGCGAATCAATGCCCAAATCAGCCCAAGTGCGCTGCATCATTGATTCAGTAAAATCTTCGTCCCAATTCAGGAAATCCGCCAACAGCGTGCGTAATTGCCCGGAAACCGATTTACCTGATTTACCTTCTATCTGATGCACGGTAGATCGTGGCCCAGACAGAACACGAACCTGAGTAATAATCTCGGTAATAAATTCAGACGCCTCTACCCCATTGAGCAGATAGTGATTAAATGCCAGAACGAGGTTCATCTCTTTGTTGTGAGGCGCACCGATGAACAATGTTGACTGAGATGGTGGCACAATAAGAGGTACAGCAAAGGTAGCACCATCGTTGCCGGTATATGAGATCATCATAGGAACATCAATATCAACGGGCAGTTTTTCCGCATCGGGATCAAGTACACCATTCAAGTGTTGCCTGAACTCAAAAAAGCTCATGGTCTGCGTTCCCGGTACTTTTAACGAACTCAAATCGCCTTTTTCATCCAGAAAAGCAATACCCAGGTTGATATCCGTATAAGTGTGATAACGCTCTTGATCAAGCGGCCTCGAACGCAACATCGGGAATTTTTTCAATGCCTGAGAAATCGCATAAGTGATGACCTGAAATGGCGTTATCCACGCCTGTTGCCCGGAGGTTTCCGTTAAATGATGAATGGCGTTATCAACAAGCTCAATCGGTAGTGGTTTAGCTGCCCAACAAGGTTGTACCGCAGCACTATTTAACCGTATTGCACGATTAAGACGCTGCTGATCTCTGGACAGAAAACCCACATTGTCATTTTCTGCATTGCTCTTTTCTGACGGCCTGGTTTCTTCTGATATCTTAATTTCACGGTATTGCTGGAGGTAATCATCTATATGACCAGGCAATAATGTCCCATGTTTTTCCGCCAGTTGGCTAAGAATGTGCGGCTCAATTTGGTGTTCTTGTGCATACTGACGGGTTTTTGGCGGAATACGCGCAGGAGGAGCAGATACTTCAGGAGCCGCCTCCACTTTCTCTATTTTTTCTACCTCCTCCGCCACTCTCTCCATTTTCTCCGGCGGAGGCGTTAACTCTTCACTGACAGGGGAAGGCTCTGCTATCTCGCCAACAGCTCTGATGACTGCAATAGGCGATCCAACAGGGATAATATCATTTTCCGCCGCCAACCATTTTTCCAAGATCCCCTCAACATCAGACTCAATAGTAAAGGCGGCCTTATCCGTCTCCATTTCATAAACAGGTTCATCACGCTTGACATGATCCCCCACCTGCTTAAGTAACTGGATGATGACGACTTCAGTGGTTCCTTCTCCCATCGGGGGAATAAGCAACTGTGCCATAAGTTCTCCTTAGCTCATTACCGCATAGACGGAGGCCAAAATGTCATCCGTACCGGGTAAAACAGCTTTCTCTAAACAAGGATTAAAAGGAATATGAATATCTTCACGCGTCACCAAACGCGGAGGTGCCAATAAAGAGAAGAAATTGTCATTCTCATCCAAAATATCAGCAATAATGGATGCACCAACACTGGCCGTCCGGGTATCCTCCTGTACAACGATAAGCCGCCCGGTTTTGCGTAAAGATTCCGCAATCCGTTGTTTATCCCAAGGTACCAGACTACGTAATTCAATCACTTCAATGTCAATATTGTCTTTTTCCGCCTGAAGAGCCGCCATAGTCGCAAGCTGAATCGTATTTCCCCAAGCAACCAGTGTAATATCCTTTCCTGCCCTGACAATATTTGCCTGCCCAAGCGACACCGGACTCACTAACCGACGCTCATGGCGCTCTCTCATAAGGTGTTTAGGGATCAGGATCAGACTCGGCATGTCCAGACTTAACGCGGTACGGAACAACGCGACGGTATCAGCCGGTGTCGTTGGAACAAGAACGTTAATACCGGGAATATGCGCCAGGATACCGTCCGAGCTTTGGCTGTGCCATATACCACCACCAGGGAGATAAGCGCCATAAGGAGCATATATCACCACCGGGCAACGCCATTTTCCTACCGTTCTCCAACTTAAAGTGCCAAGTTGTGATTGTAATTGATTGAGACCTAGCCCAACAAAGTCAATAAATTGCAGTTCAACAATCGGACGCCAACCACAGGCGGACAATCCAACAGACGAGCCAATAATCGTGGCTTCTGAAAGGGGAGCATTAATAACACGATCAGGATAGCGAGTGGATAAACCACGGGTGAAACCAAAAACACCACCTTTAGGATCTTCAATATCCTCACCAAATAACAGCACATTCGGGTGCTGACTCAATGCCTCGTCCAAAACCTGATTTACCGCTTTGACCTGTGTCTCTTCGGCTTCCATCTCAACATGTACGGTAGGCGTTCCTTCACGATTGCATAAATAGGTACTGACACTTGCAGGATCAGGCTCTTCTTCGTGGTAAACACGCTCAAATATTTCCGCGACATCCGCTTTAATGCGCTCTTTTTGTTCAGCCAGAGCTTGCTCGGTAATCGCTCCTTTTTCCTTTAAATAAGCGACATAATTTTCAATAGGGTCCTGTAGTACCTCCAGCTCATCCGGGGTACGGTACAGTTTGTGAGAATCTGAATTGGAATGAGAATCTAACCGATCCATACGACAAACCAATATGCAAGGAGTCCGCTCAAATCTCGCCTTATTGAATACCTCCTGTGCAACAGGAAACAAAGTTTCCGGTTTGCGGGCATCAACGCGGCGAATCAAACACTCGTTAAATATTCCCAACCGATACGGAGCCATCTTCTCCGTTGAGGTACTAATACCCAATTTATTATCGGAAACCACAAAGACTACCGGCAAACGCCTTTCAACTGCAAAGCTGACCGCTTCATAAAATTCTCCCTGCCGGGTCGCCGCATCGCCGACACCACACACGACAAGCCCATTTTTATTGTCCAACACGCTTGCCCAGGCGGCTCCAGCCGCGGGAATACATTGGGTTCCGGTCAAGCTGACTACCGAGAAGATATTATGCTCTTTGGAGCAGAAATGATTCGACATGGTTCGGCCGGCCGAGTGAGAAGTGGCCTTACCCATAAGTTCCCTTGTCATTTCAACAATAGACATACCACGCGCTAATACTAATGCCCGATCACGATAGTAAGGAACCAGTACATCATTCTTTTCCATAAGCTGAGGCAACACAGCCAACCCTTCATGTCCAGCAGCCGACACATGGAACCAAGCTCGACCTTGTCGTGTGACTATCGCACTACGATTATCAAATTCCCGTGACAGCAGCATGTCATAAAGTAACTTTTGCTCATCCAAACAATCATTAATTGAAGGGCTGTGTTCCTTAAGAGGTACTTCATTGATCTGTACGTCTATCACTCTCTTTTTCCTCACAAATAGTTAACGTGGTAGTTGTCGTTATTGCGCTTAATGCTTGATAAAAAAGCGAATACGGGGTAGTCCCGTTCATGATTACTTGAGAGACTATAGATCCCGATATAAGAAGTGAATGTAGGGCTATTGCCTACACGAATTGCAAAAGATAGAGGTATACGGTCACAATTTTTAATTACGTTTATACCCGTCATCTTTCAAGTTGCCTCTTTGTTGGCTGCACTCGCTCACCCCGGTCACATAGTTACCTATGCTCCCGGGGATTCGCTCCCTTGCCGTCGCGATGCATCTTGAAATCCATAGGGTATATGCACCTAACATGGAGGGAAAAATTATCTCCATAACCATAAATGGCTTCGGCTGTCATGGTATTCCCTAAATTTTTAGCATTGTCCTGAACATAATGTGACACCATTTAAAAAACTCCAACCGATGAACAACAGCCATTCGTTAAGAGTAGGGCCAACAAGCACCGGCATTTACATGATTACAATACAATATAATCACAATACAATTAAAAAACAGGTTGTTACCTATATCTTTGAGTCCTGCAATGATAAGACATAGGAATAATTCATTACTTTGCTAAATTATTTTGATAATCAGATTTTTTCGACAAGCTCTTCATTAGGTATTTTTATGTTTAACCAAGACATAGCCTAAATAATAACACGTATTATATCAATCGAACTTGAGCCTTTATGCTCACATTAGAATTCATTATGTTTTGTGATGAATATCAATAATGACCTCCTCATATCAAACAATAGATATAGCTGAATTGACGACGTCATCCAGCATCAATCCTGATATTTTATAAAAATTTAGCTTATTATCTCTTATGTTTTATCATAAAAAAAACTGTAGTAATGCGGGAATGATCACAAAAAGGGTAGCAAAAAATTTAACTATATGATTATTATGAAGTTATCATCCCAAACAACGCTGATATTATAATGCAATTAGTAGGATATCAACATATAAAAATATATTTCATAACCTTTTGAATATATTACCAATCATTTAAATAGTAAATTAAAAAAATGATAAGATAAAATATAATTCCCAACAGATTGATTTTAATGAATTTATCTCTATAAATAATAGAATTAAATGCGTCATTTTCATACTTCGAAAGATGATTAATTCATGCAATTATTTCTACTTCAGATACTCTTTCTCATTTCAAATAACAACAACTTTGACAGCCCCCTTTGTTTAACATTGACAAACAATTCCAACACTTTCGTACCATGCCAATCATTCCTGTTGATCTTGAAAACGCAACCCTGACCACCCCGGTGGTGGAAATCCATTCCACCGTTACTTATCTTTCATACCGAATTTGAGTATTCGATCACAATAGCTTTATCTGGTGAGTAGAGTTGATTGCGATCTGCTAATCAACTCAATTATCTTTTAGCCCAAAAACCAGCTTGATAATTTAACTACGATATAATAACTCATATCCCAAAAGGGTAGCATATCATGAAAAACCTTCACTATCTGATTGTCACACCAGGATTAATATTTTCAGCCTCTGCCCTCGCTTCACCCACCAATAGCATCGAAGCACGCCTGGATGCACTGGAGCAGCGACTGCAACAAGCAGAACAGCGGGCTGCCCAAGCTGAAGCACGAGCCACTGCCGCCGAGCAACGCGCGCAGCAACTAGAACAGCACGCTATCGAAACCAAACAACAGACCATACAAATAGCACAAAGCACCACTCCGCTGGAAAACAGTGCTTCATCAACCAACAACTTGAAATTGAATGATTTTGGCGATCTAAAATTATACGGCGATGTAGAATTCAATCTCGATAGCGCCAGCCGAACCGGTCAGCTTACTTCACTTAAAACCAGCGATAATAAAGACTGGAAACCTGGCGACAAAGAGCGTTGGAATGTTAATGGCCGCATTTTGATCGGACTGGACGGTTACCGCCGTGATCAAAACAACAACTTTGCCGGCTTTAGAGTGCAACCATTAGCAGACATGACTGGCAAAATGAATCTTGACGACGCCGCTTTCTTTTTCGGCAATGAGAAAAACTGGCAGGTAAAAATCGGGCGTTTTGAAGCTTACGATATGTTCCCACTCAACCAAGATACTTTTATTCAGTATTCTGGTAATACCGCCAATGATTTGTATGCCGACGGTTTCGGCTATATCTACATGATGAAAGAAGGACGTGGCCGCAGTAACAGCGGTGGTAACTTGATGCTGAGCAAATACGCAGGTAACTGGTATTTCGAACTCAATACCCTACTTGAAGATGGCACTTCACTATTCCGAGATAACACTTACCACGGCAACACACTGGAAAATAAAAAAAATGTCGCCTATTTGCGCCCGGTAGCAGCCTGGAAAAAAGATCAATTTAGTGCAGCCATAGCGATGGAGAGTAATGTCGTCAATAACGCCTATGGCTACCAGAATAATCAAGGGCAATGGGTCGATCAATCCAGACGCAATGGTTACGGCATGACATTAAGTTGGAACGGTCTGGAGGCCGATCCTGATGATGGCATTGTTGCTAACCTGAATACCGCCTATCTGGATGCCTCAGATGAACATAATTTCACTACCGGCATTAATGTGATGTGGCATCGTTTCGAACTGGGTTATATCTATGCCCATAACAATATCAAAACGTTCAATACTGACGATACAACCGCATATATTAATCACCCATTCAATGAACCGGGTAAATACGATATAAATACCATCCATATGTCATATCAGATTCCTAATATTATGAATATGAAAAACTTTAATCTCTATCTTGGCGCCTACGTCTCTATGCTGGAGGCAAATGCCAACAACAAAATTGCCAACAGTAATAATGACCGACGCTACGGCGCACGCGCCAGATTTAAATTTCTTTTCTAATTGCAAACTAATGGGTGTGCAGGACCAAGACGAGCAATGTCTCCAACTATCCACAACGGAATTAAATGAGAAACGCTTCTATGAAGGAATATGACTCAGCTGGCTGATTCCGAGTACCGTAAACATCTTGCGAAACTGGAGAAATAATCATGGCTACTTACAGAGAACTGTTGGCTAAAGAAAGTCCTGAAATGCAGGCACGAGTCGCGGAACGGGTCGAAGAAGCCAGTATCCAGCTCGCCCTTAGCCAACTGCGTGATGAGCTAAAAATTTCACAAGCAGAATTGGCCGTCTTCCAACAGGTAAGCGCATAGCTTTCTACCTTTAAGGAAGAAAACCCGCTCTACGGATTTTCTTCAACTCATTGACAAAGTGCTGTTTTTTTTCCGGCACTTTGTCTTAATTAACCTCGGTTTCGTTTAAAAAGTCATAAAAACCAGCCCATACTCGTTTTTCCTCGCTGCGCAACTCTCTCAAATACTCTATGACGGGGAATATACCCGTCATCTTTCAAGTTGCCTCTTTGTTGGCTGCACTCACTCACCCCGGTCACATCGTTATCTATGCTCCCGGGGATTCGTTCCCTTGCCGCCGCGATGCATCTTGAAATCCATTGGGTATATAGAGGTTGTGACAAACGGCAATTTTGGCCGAATCAATAAAAGCGGTTGATAATATACTAGATTTAAAATCAATTAAATTTAATATTCTGATGCCTCTTTATATGTAAAATTTCTTTGCCAAATAAAAAATAAAACCCCAAGTTGACATTGTATACTCTGCGATCTATTTTCTAATTAAATTTTAGTGAAAATATTTTTATTGTTAGGCTGTTTATATGATTGGCGGAAGTTACAGTAAAGGCGTTTCACTCATTAAAAAAGGGTTAAAATAATGATGTTTAATAATGGATTAGAATTTTTTAGTCATGAAATGATCAGTGAAGAATTTAGATAAAAAAATTGACTTTACTAATCCTTATGCGCTGCTAGCCAGGGATGATAAAGGAAAGATGGATGTCAAAGTATTGTCGGAGGATGCGATTGTTTCACCCAGCAAGAAAGGCAATGCTATTGAGGTGATTAATTCACTCAAAAAACGGTTGTTATACTATAGTAGATTTGTCTAATGGTCTAATGGTCTAATGGCCTATTGATTTAAAATTATCTCTCTCATTTATCTAGCAATATTCTTTACTATCTGACTTGTCAGAAATTGATTGATTGATTTTGTAGATCGACAAAAAGCATGGCAATGTTGTTGCACTGACTATGCAAAATCGAGATATTCTTATTTATAGGTGTTTTTTAAAATCATTAAATATAACTAAATAATTTTTTGAGTTAATTAGTATTAACTGGTTTTTCCTAAGATATCGTAATTAATTTAATACGATGTCATTGTAGTTCACCCTAATAAAGAGATATTACAATGGGCTGGAATATATTTATTAACGCACCAAATAGTTACCGTCTTACTACCGCACATATCCGCAACAGCTTGCAGCAACAAGGGTTTGCCACTTTCAATGCCACCGATCTTGACCTTTCTGACAGTGAAAAAATCGATCTTATCTCTCTGTGTGAATTATCGAAGTCACTGCCGTTAGATCGATTTGGTGAAGATGGTCGTCACCGCAGTTATTGTGAAGGAGTATGGAGCCGTGAAACAGAAACTATTCATTGGAAAACAGGTTATCCGCAGCCCGATGATAGCATAGAGATTGATTATCATCAGGGAAGTGAATATCAACCTGAATTTGGTGGTGTAGTACGCAAATTCCTGCGCATGTCTGATGAGATACTTAATAAAGGGCTACTTAATAAACTCATTTGGCACGATCTGAGTCTAACCGGCATGGCGGAGCATTATTCCCGTTTGCTGTGTGGGGTGCATCTAATCCGAATGCAGGCACTACCGGGTAAACCGGCAAAAATTACGCCTAACTGTTTTCATCGTGACGGTCAGCCGTTCACCGCTGTACATTTGATTGAACGTTATAATGTCGAAGGCGGTGCAACACATATCGCACCGCCTTCTTATGCAAATTGCCAGCTTGAAGAAGTCCCTGCTCATGAGATAACTCGTTTTCTCCTTAATGATCCCCTTGATAGCTACATCATCGATGATGCAGCGATTTGTCATTATATCAATCCCGTAACTTGCGATGAAAATGCCAGCGTTGGCGTTCGCACTATCATTCTGATTGATTTCACCCCGCTAGAACAGAGTGATAGGCGTTCCCAGTAGCGCTTTTGCCATGAAAGTGGCTGACAACCAGGAGTGCCAGAAATGATAGTTGTTACGGCAATCACTAAGCTGCAAAAATCTTTTTATCTTAGGAAAAATTTTGTGAGTAATTATTCAAACACCTTATCGAATGTTCCATTCTTATTGCCAACGCCTGCTCAACGCAGGCTATGGTTCATCAGCCAAGGAAATATGGACTTAGCATTATATAACGTGCCATTTTCGTTACGTTTGCATGGTTTGTTAAATGAGGAAGCGCTTGAACAAGCTATTATTTTTATGATTGAGCGCCATCCGGTGTTGCGTTCACAATTTCATGTTCTCAATGGAGAATTGCAGATAGCATTGAATCCGCAGTGGCCTGAATTACGTATCAGTGATCTCAGCGATTATTCCCCGGAGGAACGCGAAACCAAAGTACAGTCTATCTGTGATAACGAAGCCAGATATTGTTTTAATCTCAATAACGATTTGCCTTTTCGTTATTTACTGCTTCGCCGGCAAGAGAACGATCATCAGTTGATATTTACACTTCACCATATTGTATTTGATGATTGGTCGACTCACGTTTTTCTTAATGATTTTAGCCATGCCTATAACCAGTATAAAGTAGGCCAACAGCCTAAGTTGGCGACAATTACCTACCCGCATGCCAGTGACTCTGTAATAGATATTCATACGAATAGCGCTCGTCGGCAACGCTTACGCGATTATTGGGGAAAACAGCTGGCGGAATTGCCTGAACTACATAAATTACCCACCGATCGACCACGGCTATTAGAACAACGGGGACGTGGCGCGGTATATCAGAAGTCACTTCCTTTATCTCTCGTTGGACGTATTTCTAAAATCTGCCAACGTTATGGATTGACACCTTATATGGTGGCAATTTCCGCTTTTGCAGTATTGCTGAATCGCTATTCACATGATGACGACATCGTTATTGGCAGTCCATTTGCGAATCGTCACAATATTGATGAACATGTCCGCCTTGGCTTTTTTATCAATTTATTACCGTTGCGTTTTCGCTTTAACAAAGGGATAAGTTTCAGTGATCTATTGGTTCAAGCGCGCGATATATTGCTTGATGCATATGAAAATGCTGATTTGCCGTTTGATGAGATTGTCGATGTGGTACAACCCCTGCGTTCTCTGAGTCATCCCCCTGTTTTTCAGATTATGTTTGATTATTTGAAGAGTCCGGGACAAGCATTGCAACTGGATGGGTTAGCAGCAGAAGTACAATTTATCCATTCTGGTACTGCTAAATATGATTTGACGTTATCGATAGAAGAATCCCCGAATTCACTACTCTGTCTGGTTGAATTTGATACCGATTTGTTTGATAACCTCACCATTACTCGCATGGTGAATCACTATGAGAAATTGTTGGATGCATTGTTAAGTGAACCTGAGCGTTCTGTCGCCAAATGTAGCATGTTGCCGCCAGAAGAGCTGGAAACACTGGCTCGCTTCTCCCGGCCAGCAGAACCTCTGCCGGTATTGGCGTTTATTTCAGTAGCTGAACGCATCAAGTCACAAGTGCGTAATAATCCAGATGCACGAGCTATTGTTTGGCGTGATCAACGTTTCACCTATGCTCAACTGGATGAGTACGCGCAATGCCTGCTCGCGAAGATGCGCCAGTGTGGCGTTGGGCCGGGTAGCCGGGTTGCCGTATTGATGAGCTACCGGCCAGAAATTGTCATCTCTTTTTACGCTATTCTCTCTGCCGGTGCGGTTTATGTGCCGTTGTCCCCCTCTGATCCCCGCTTCGCCGATAAGATAAATGATGCACAGCCAGTACTGATCCTCACCAGTGAACAGGATGCTATTGGTTTGCTTGATTTTCGTGCCATTGTGCTGGAAGTTGATAGGCTGTTTCGTCAACCAGCGCCGCCGGATGTGCAGCCAATCTGGTCAGTTCAGGAGAGTGATTCAGCCTATGTTATTTATACTTCTGGTTCAACCGGTAATCCAAAAGGAGTAGAGGTAAGCCACGGTAGTCTGCATGCATCGTTCCATGCCTGGTGCCATGACTATCGTTTCACCCAACCCGGGGAGCCGGTATCACTACAACTTGCTGCACCGATTTTCGATCTCAGTATAGGGGATTTCAGTCGTACTCTGGGCTGTGGTGGATGCTTGGTTATGTGTCCGCGTGAGTGGTTGCTAGATGCAGCTGAAATGCACCGCTTAATGATGAGCGAAGGCGTGACCTTCGGTGATTTTCCTCCTGTGGTACTGCGTCAATTAATTCAGTTCTGTCAGGATAATGGGGAACGTCTGGATGGATTATCAACACTGGTATGTGGGGCTGATGTCTGGTTTGGTCATGAGCTGCACGCAGCACAAGCGCTGTGCCGCCCAGACGCGCGTATTCTGGGTTCTTACGGTGTAACTGAAGCAACCATTGATAGCACTGTTTTTGATCCGGAAACACATCCATTGGAGGCCGGGCGAGTAATTCCATTAGGTAGGCCGCTGGCTAGCTGTGAGCTATTCATTGTTGATAAACACCTGCAACAAGTGCCGATTGGCATTAGTGGTGAATTGTTGATTGCAGGTGTTACCGTAGCAAAAGGATATCTCAATAATCCTCAACTCACGGCAGAGAAATTTATTACCGGCAAATTCGATAACCAAGGCCGTTTTGTGGCAGACAGTTTTGTGGCAGACAATAACAATAATAGTAGTACGCGATTCTATCGCACCTCGGACATTTGTTGTTTCCTGGCTGACGGTACTATTGATTTCATGGGACGCAGTGATCATCAGGTTAAAATTCGCGGTTTTCGCGTCGAGTTAGGCGAGGTGGAGAGCGCGCTATTGGAACACGCAGATGTGCGCCAGTGCGCGGTTGTCGCCTGTAATGACAGTACAAATAATAAAGTGTTGGTCGCCTATGTTGTGTCATCGGCTGATACTGACAAGTTACGTGGTTATTTGTCCCTGCGGCTACCCGAACATATGATGCCGCGTGCTTTCGTGTTTCTCGATAAATTACCAACTACCCCCAATGGGAAGGTTGATCGCAAGCGCTTGCAGGTTCCAGATTTTTCGCTACCAGAAAATCAGGAATCTATGACAGAACCGGCTAACGCTCGTGAAGAACAATTGCTGGCATTATGGAGAACGGCATTAGGGGTTCAGGTCATCGGTACGGAAGATAATTTCTTCTATTGTGGTGGCAATTCATTAATTGCTGCCAATCTGATTACGCAGATCAATAAGACATTTGGTGTTCAGCTTAAACTTTCCGCTATTTTCAATCATCCAACTATCGCCGGGTTGGCCTCGTTACTGGACGGTATTGAAAAGGATAGCGTTGAAAAGAGCAGTACGAAACAGAGTGTTGCTGTGCAGCACGTTTCGCAGGCCAGTGATTTACTCTCATTCGGCCAGCGCAGTTTGTGGTTGATTGCCATGCAACGGCCGGATGATTGCAGTTACAACGTACCTGTCACATGGCGTCTGCATGGTAATCTGCATTTTAATGCGTTAATGCAGGCGCTGAATGATGTAGTGCAACGTCATGATGTATTGCGTACCACATTCTCCAGTCAAGTCAGCAAAGTAAACAAGCCGGATGGAACATCCAGTTTTGAACCCAGTTATCAGGTTGCGCCTGAATTAACGCTAACCCTGCGCCAACAGAATATCTCCGGCGGCGAATCTGCGCTGGCATCGAAGTTGCGAGAAGAAATGATGGCAAGTTTCGATCTCGCCAATGGACCACTCATCCGTGCAGTACTGTTTACATTGTCTCCGCAAGAGCATGTGCTTTGTATTACTCTGCATCACATTATTTCCGATGGCCGCTCGCTGGCAATACTTTTTGATGAGTTACGGCACTGCTATCAGGCACGTCTGGCCGGTAAAGCACCCATGCTACCCGTGTTGGCAGCAAACTATGGGCATTTCATTACCTGGCAGCGCACTCGACTGACTGAACCGGCGGTACAGCAACAGATTCATTTCTGGCGTCAACAATTGGCGGATGCGCCAGCTACTCTGATACTGAATGAGATGGCTGCACCAACTGACGAAGCGGCTGCAATAAGTTGTGTTGTTCCCCAAGTGTATGTTGAAGGTGTAGAGAAATTGGCTCGCGAGCAAAACTGTACACCGTTTATGGTCTGGTTGAGTTTATTTGCACTCCTGCTGCGCCAGCAAAGTAATGAGCAGGATCTTATAGTCGGAACACCGGTGTCGCTGCGCACCATACCTGCATGGGATGCGCTGATTGGCTACTTTGCTAACACTTTGCCAGTACGTATCAATAGCCGTGAGTTACACACTTTTCAGCAACTCTTAATGCATACGCGACAGGTTAGTCTCGACATCCTTGAAAATCGTGATTTACCGTTCGATTATTTGGTACAAACACTTAATTTGCCACGTGTGGCGGGTAAAAATCCTGCTTTCCAAACTATTTTCTCCTGTGAACTGGATCAACCAAACGATGCAACATTAGGAGACATGAAGGTTTCAGACGTTGAGTTGGGGGACTATCGCGCCAAAATTGATTTGGAGCTGGCTATTAATCGTGTAAATGGTCAGGTTTACGCTCATTTTATGGCAATGCCGGGGGGATTATCTGCCGCCACTCTAGGACGGATGAGTGAGTATTTACTGGCTATTTTGCCACAACTCATTGAAAAACCAGATATTGCATTGGCGGATTTGTTGACGGTTAATGCTGGCCGTAGTACTCAACCAGAACTCATGGCTGATAAGCCACAGGGATTGTTTCAGTTGTTTCAACAGAACCTGTCCCGGTATGGCGGACATGTGGCACTGGAAAGTGATGAATTAAGTCTGAGTTATCAGCAGCTTGATACATTGACCGCATATGTAGCGCAGCAACTTCAACAAGTAGATGTAAGCCGAGGTGATCGAGTTGGCATTCTGATGGGGCACCATCCACATAATGTCACGGCAATGCTGGCAATTAACCGGATTGGTGCGGTGTTTGTGCCATTGGCTCCTGATAACGCCGAACCAGCAAATCGGTATGTGATTGATAATGCGGAAGTAAAAGCGATATTGTGCCGAAATGAAACAGCGCCTCTGTGCCAGCGTCTTGGTCTGGCGGCAATTAATATCGATGAGTTAGATATAGCCAATGCACCCTATATGACTATGGCGGCGATCTGTCAGCCGGATGATTGTGCTTACGTTATTTACACTTCTGGATCAACGGGTAAACCGAAAGGTGTTGCTGTCACCCACCGCAGTGTCTGCCATAACATTCTGGCAATCCGCGATGAGCTGAGGCTTGAACCTTCTTCTCGCATAGTGCAGTACTCCTCGCCCGTGTTTGATGTGATGTTGGGAGAAATTTTTCCAGCGCTTGTAGCGGGTGCTTGTGTGGTCTTCGGTAAGAAACAGCAACTGTTGCCTGGCAGTGATCTGACAGAGTGGCTGGCACATAAACAGATTACGCATATGTGGATTGTACCTTCCGCGTTGACGATAGTGCCGTTAGTACCGCTGCCTAATCTCCAGGTGCTTATCGTAACCGGTGAACCTTGTATGCCCGAAGTCGCCCAACGCTGGTCTGTAGGGCGTAGGCTGATGAATGGATACGGCCCTACTGAATGTGCGATTGTGGTATCCCTTACCGATTATCATGCCGAAGGACAAAATCTAGTGCTGCGTCCAATGGGCGATGTTCGCTTCCATCTGCTTGATGAACAGAGAAAGCCCGTGGCACCGGGGGAAATGGGTGAACTTTATTTAGCGGGAACCTGTGTTGCACAGGGCTATCTGGGTATGGATGAAAAAACCGCTGAGGTGTTTTTACCCGATAGCTTTGCACCACAATTAAAAGCTCGTATGTACCGTACCGGCGACATGGTGCGCCAACGCATGGATGGCGCACTGGAGTTTGTTGGTCGGGTTGACCGTCAGGTAAAAATCCGTGGTCACCGAATTGAACTGAATGCTGTGCGTGCCGCCCTAAGTGCGTTACCGGGTGTACGTCAGGCCGAAGCGCTGGCGATCACCGATAGCAAAGGGAATAAAGAGTTGGCGGGATACATTGTCGGCGAAACCAGCCGCAGTGAGATCCTGAGCGAATTACGCCAACAGGTTAATGAAGTGATGGTGCCGACAGCGCTGTTCTTCCTTGATGCTCTGCCTACCGGTATTACGGGAAAAATCGATCTGAAAGCGTTGGCTGAAATGAAACTGACACGTGCCGGTCAGCATCAATCTTCTCCTTTGCCAGCCAAAGTTGTGTCATCACTCAGTCGCGTTGAAGCTATCTGGCGTGAACTGCTGGAGAGGGATGAGATCGGTTATGACGAAAACTTTTTCGATGCTGGCGGCCACTCACTACGGGTTATGGCGCTATTCCAGCAATTGAATGAGGCGTTTGGTGGAGGCTTGTCTGTGACCGATATTTTCGCTCATCCCACCATTCGACAACAGGCTCAACTACTGGATGCGCTGTCGCAGCAAAAAACACCTGTTGCAGCCACACCGCTGATAGTCACTGAAAAGAGAGCAAGACCAACGTTGGATGTTTCGACTCTGGATAGCAATGCTATTGCAATTATTGGTATGACGGGCCGCTTCCCACAAGCGCCAGATCTCGACACTTTTTGGCAGAGGTTGTTGGCGGGTTACGATGCTAGTGTGGAGTTGTCTGACGAGGAATTGTTACAACGTGGCGTCGATCCAGCGCTGTTAAGTCACCCACAGTTTGTCAGACGCGCACGTTTGCTGGAGAGGTGTGCGGAGTTTGATGCACGTTTCTTTGGTTATTCATCACGTGAAGCGCAGGTGATGGACCCGCAACAGCGGTTGTTTCTTGAAATGGCATGGGAAACGCTGGAACTATCTGGCTATGGCAATGATAGTACACCGCGTTCAGTGGGAGTCTTTGGTAGCAGTGGCTTCAATTATTACCTGCTGGAAAACGTCATGCCAAATAAAGACCGGATGCACCTCGACCCCGGTCAGTGGCAAATAGGTAATGACAAGGATTTTATCGCTACACGTACTGCTTACAAGCTGAACCTTAGCGGACCGGCTGTCAGTATTGGCACCGCCTGTTCGTCATCACTCACCGCTATTCACTTTGCCTGCGAAAGCCTACGGCGTGGTGAATGTGGTATGGCATTGGCAGGTGCTGTAGCGCTGGACCCGCAACAGGTTGGCTTTGTCCATGTCAGTGGTGGAATTATGTCTCCAGATGGCCTTTGCCGACCATTTGATGCGGCGGCCAACGGTACAGCCAGCGGCAGCGGCGGTGGGATGATATTACTAAAACGTCTGTCCGCTGCTTTGGAGGATGGCGATACCATCCATGCGGTAATTAAAGGTTCTGCTGTCAATAATGATGGTGCACAGAAGGTGAGTTACACGGCACCAAGTATTGACGGTCAATCTTCAGTGATCAAAGACGCGCTGCGTAATGCCGGGGTATCGCCTGCCAGCATCAGTTATATCGAAGCACATGGTACGGCGACCTCTTTAGGCGATCCAGTAGAAATACGTGCGCTGACTCAGGCTTTCCTGGAGCAATCTGATGGTGAAGTATTACCTGTAGGGAGTTGTGCAATAGGTTCTGTGAAAGGAAATATAGGACATATTGATGCGGCTGCCGGTATAGCCGGTGTAATCAAAACCGTGTTGGCGCTACGTCACCAGACTTTGCCGCCAAGTATTCACTATCATCAAACCAATCCTGCAATCCACTTCGAACAGACCCCGTTTTCTGTAATCAATACAGCATGCCCGTGGCCGCAAACAAGTAAGCCACGTCGTGCCGGTGTAAGTTCTTTCGGCATTGGTGGCACTAACGCGCACCTTATTCTGGAAGAAGCTCCGCGCCAGCAAGATGTCCGTATATTAGATGACGAGCTCTGGCATCTGCTGCCGATTTCAGCGAAAACGCCACAAGCGTTAATTCAGCAAGTGGAACGCTTGGCAGTCGCACTGACTACCGGTAATGAGCCATTGGCGGATATTGCCGGGACTTTGCAACAAGGACGCAGCGCTTTCAGTGAGCGTGCTTTTGTTGTGGGAAGAGATCGGGAGCAATTAATTAATCAACTACGCCGACTATCACCACAGACTAAGACTATGAGTCGCAAACAACAGCCTCGATCGGTGATTTTTATGTTTCCGGGACAAGGCAGTCAGTCTATTGAAATGGGTCAATCGCTCTATCTGCGTGATGGTGTATTCCGCCAGCAATTTGATCGCTGTGCCGAACTGCTACAGCCACACATCAAACTGGATATCAGGCAGTTAATTTATCCGCAATCGGAACGCGACAATGCTGTCAGCCGGTTAAATGCTACACGTTATACTCAGCCTGCGCTGTTCACTGTTGAGTATGCACTGGCCTGCCAGCTACAAGCTTGGGGTATTACCCCCCAAGCAATGATTGGTCATAGCCTCGGTGAACTGGTTGCGGCCTGTGTAGGGGGTATGCTTGAACTGGAAGATACACTGGCATTGGTAGCAAATCGAGCTGCAATCATGCAGCGCCAGCCCACAGGGGCAATGCTGGCGGTACAGGCATCATCTGAACGTATGGTTTCGCTGGCACCAGAGTGTGAATTTGCAGCGCTCAACGGGCCTGAACAGTGCGTGATAACTGGCAGCCATGACAATATTGCGATACTGGAAGAGCAATGCAACAAGGCAGGTATTTCTTGCCGGCGACTAACGACATCACATGCATTTCATAGTTCATTGATGGATGCTGCCGCACAACAGATGCGGGAATTCAGCGCAGGCTTCACGCTACAATCCAGTACCATTCCGATAATATCCAATATCAGTGGTAGTTGGTTCAGTGAACAAGATCGCGATAATTCTGGTTATTGGGGAGATCATCTGCGTCGGCCAGTACGCTTTTATGATGGTATTCTTACGTTGCTGAACCATTATGACAATCCAATCCTGCTTGAAGTCGGTCCAGGGCGTGCACTGAGCAGCATGCTGAAAGATCTACAGCAGAAAGGCCAGGCTCAGATACTAACCACGATGCGCCATACTCACCAGCAGAAACTGGATGAAGAGGTATTGTTCAATGCTGTCGGGCAGTTATGGCAGCAAGGTGTCGCTATCGATTGGGCTGCATTTAGTCATTCACACAAATTACATCGGGTTATGCTGCCAGTGCATCCCCTCCAACGCCAACATCTCTGGTTGGAACATCCTGTCACTACATCAGCCACGGTTATAAGTACACAACAGAGAAAACTACCGATTTTCACACAGTTATCGGATAGAGAGGGGGTCACACAATTTACTTGTAAGCTAGATGATAATGTCTGGTTTATTGATGAACATCGCATTTTCGCAGGGCAAGGTGTATTACCGGGCACAGGTTGTCTGGAATTAGTGCGTCGTACTTTTAACGAATTGCAACCCGGTGGCACAGCTACTTTCAGTGAAGTTTACTTCCCCTCACCATTGGTACTATCGTCAGGTGTTGAGCGTCAGATACGCATCAGCTTGACCGCCATTGATCGCAGCTTTGCCTTTACGCTGGAGTCTCGCGACGATGGTAATGACATGTGGCAACTCCATGCAAACGGCAATATTACTGCCATATGCTCTCCACCAGCAGAGATTGTTTCACCTTATGAGCTACGTCGGAATTTGCAGCTTGAAGAAGTTGCAGAGGCGCCGGAGCGTTTCAATCAGGCATTTGCTGACTATGGACCGCGTTGGCAATGCATTGCAGGTGTGTGGATGGGTGATCGCTGTGCGTTGGCGCAGTTGCGACTCAACCAGGCATTTATCGATGATTTGCCTGATATTGCATTACATCCGGCTTTACTCGACTTGGGCACGGTGTTCCTACATGCCTGTCTGTTGCCGGGTGATGCTTCAATACCATTCCATTACGGTTCGCTGACGCTGCACCAGCCATTATGTGCCGAATTTTACAGTCTGGCGGTTGAAACGGCTCCACGGACTTATGACATAACGCTATTTAGTTGGGACGAGAGCCAGAATTGCAAGCAGGTGCTGGTTGAAATCCACGGTTACAATTTACGCCAGTTCAATTCCTTACCATTCCAGCCAGCAAGTGAGTCGAATGTAGTACGGTGGTGTCGTTACCCTCGATGGTTACCGAAGCCTCTAGGTGAAGCAAAACAGAATCGTGCGCCGTGGTTGATTTTTGGTGCCCAAGCCGCTGAACTGAGTGATTTATGGCAAGCAGCAGCGCCCGGCAGTATCGTTGTTGAAGATGCTGATGAATTTCTGCAACAGAGTACCTACCGCTTTCGTTTGCGTAAGGATCAGCCCGAAGATTATCAACGGCTGATAGATTGCCTGATACAGCAACAAATGCTACCAGAACGTATCATCTGGTGCTGGACTGCGGCAGGGATTTCTCAACCAGAGGCCGCGTTTGAACAACTGGCGGCTGCAATTAAAGCGCTTACCGGTCATCACAGGGTTTTTAATATTACCCTAATTTCCCGTGGGTTACAGGCAGCCAGAGTGTTGGAAGCCTGTAATGCCGCACCCGCGCTTGGTTTGCTCGGAATATTGGCGGCCGAGTATCCGGGGTGTTCTGCACGTCATATCGATCTGGATGATGACACTTTTGCTACATATCAATCGCTGATTGCGGAACTGTATACGGATATGCAACCGGAAGAAGCAGCAGAAGGAATACCGGTTACCAGCATTACGCTTAAGCAAGGTGAGCGTGAATTGCAGACATTGACTGAACTTGATGAGATCCCGCACCAGCAAATTCTGCGTGATGGCGGTGTTTATCTAATTACTGGTGGGCTGGGAGGTATCGGTCAGTCACTGGCGCGTCACATCAGCAATAAATGCAGTAAGGTTAAACTCGGTATTTTGAGCCGCCGGGGAACTAATGCGGCAAGTGAAGCTTTACTCGATGTGTTACAGAAATCTGGTGCTGAAGTCATGATGTTGTGCGCTGATGTTGCTGACGGTGTGGCATTAAATGAAGCACTGGCACAGATGCGAGCAAGATTTGGTGCTATCAACGGTGTGATTCATTCAGCAGGTATTGAAGCCAGTGGATTGCTGGAGCATGGCACGTCGCAGGACTGGCGGCATGTGATGGCGGCAAAAGTCAGTGGTACACAGCAACTGATGACGGCGATGAGTCAGGACTCTGTCGACTTTGTTCTGTTGTGCTCTTCACTTGCCTCATTGGTAGGTGGAATGGGTCAGGCAGACTATGCGGCGGCGAACCGTTATCTTGATGCCGTGGCACACTACTGGCGACAGCAGGCTATACCGGTAACGTCAGTTAATTGGGATACCTGGGCAGAAGTGGGAATGGCCGTGGATTATGCTGCACGCCGTCAAGAAAGTGTGATTGGTCTCAGTAATCAAGAGGGCTGCGCTATTTTCGATCTGGCTATCGCCGGAATGGAAGCACAGATCGTTGTCAGTAAATTTACTCCTGTTCGGCGCACACAATTACAGGATTTATCAGTGATATCTGATTCCGCCAGCCCAGAGGAAGCAGTTCGTCAATTGTGGTATGAGTTACTAGGTGAAGAGACGATTAACCTGGAAGATGATTTCTTCGAACTGGGCGGTCATTCACTGTTGGCAACACAGATGATCTCCCGTTTGCGTGACCATTTCCAGTACTGTCTGACGCTGGCGGAGTTTCTCGAACAGCCGACAATGGCACGTGTTGTCCGTTCACTATCTGACGATAAAAAGAGCCTGGCTCCTGAGAATGCCCACATCCGCTACTGCCTGGTGCCAATTAATCACGGCGGTAATGGTAATTATTCACCCTTCTTTTGTGTGCCGGGTATGGGTGGCAATGTTACCCAATTTATGCCCCTGGCCGCGGCATTACCACGAGAACTGCCATTTATCGGTATGCAATATTTGGGACTTGATGGAAAAACTGCGCCGCACCAATCGGTGGCAGAGATAGCAACACATTATATTGCCTGTTTGCGATCGGTTCAGCAGCAGGGACCATATCATATCGGCGGTCATTCATTAGGTGGAAAAGTAGCTTATGAAATGGCACGGCAGCTTCATGCTGAAGGAGAAAGCATCGGTTCTCTAGTGCTACTCGACTCTGCCGCGCCACCCTATGCACCAGTTCCGTATCAGGAAGATGCTGATATTGCCAAAGTTATTCTTGGTATTTTTGCCTACTACACTGACCGACTGGAAATGATCGACAGCTTGGATGACGATGAAATGCGTGCATTACCCCGCGAGGCGTTACTAAGCTATATCAAAGAGCAGCTAAAACGTTTCTCGTTGATTCAGGCGCAGAATGATATGGGCTCAATTAACGGATTGTTCAATGTCTATCGGGCTGCGTCGGATATGTCACCGAAATATCGTCCAATACCCGTACAGTTGCCAATTCCTATGCTGTTAGTAAAAGCGGTAGAACCCTTACCGAAAGGGGTTGTTGTGCCGGAGATCCGGGAGACCAATGCCTGGGGTTGGGAGAAGTTCTCCAGCCTTCCCATTCGTATCGCAGAAGTGCCGGGGAATCATTATAGCTGTCTGATGGAAGAGCACGTAGCACATGTATCGCAGGCGATAATCCATCACTTTCCGTCAATAATAAAAGGAGGACAGGTATGAGTGATTCTTCCCCAACGGTTCACCTTCCTGAAAACCGCCAGCATAAACGCCGATTGGCCGTGATCCTAATGACATTGGCTGTGGATGCTTTGGGTATCGGGATTGTACTCCCGGTTTTACCCGATCTGTTGCGGGAGATTGCCCCTCAACCACCGGAAGCGGGTGTGCCGTTAATCGGGTTATTTGTCTCACTATATGCTTTTGCACAGTTCCTTTTCGCCCCGTTGTTAGGGGCGCTTAGCGACGCTTGGGGAAGGCGGCCGGTATTACTTTCAACACTGTTTGGCACAGCGCTGAGCTATACGCTGGTGGCGACAGCACCGTCATTAGGATGGCTGGTGGCCGGTATATTTCTTTCAGGCTCCACTGCCGCCAGTACTTCCGCTGCATCAGCTTACGTAGCAGATGTGACACCAGAAGCACAGCGGGCAGCGCGTTTCGGTCTGGTCAGCGGTGTTCTTGGCTTCGGCATGGTTGCCGGGCCAGCCTTCGGAGGGCTATTGGGCATGATTGCACCGCGCCTTCCGTTTGTGATTGCTGGCTCACTGGCAGCCGTGAACGCTATTGCCGCTATGTTCGTTCTGAACGAAAGTCTGACCAAGGAGAACCGGCGTTCGTTCGACTGGCGCCGTGCCAACCCTTTGGGCAGCCTGAAACTACTGGCGACGGATGGGGTACTGAGACGACTGGTTTATGCTTCGGCTCTTGGCATGGTGGCTTATGGCATTTTTCTGGCCTGTTTTGTCTTACTCAATGAAATGCGTTTGGGCTGGGGACCACGTGAAAACGGTCTGGCTCTCACCGGGCTCGGCGTCGGGATCATCATAACGCAAACTTGGTTGCTAAAAATGTTCGTGGCGCACTGTAACGAATACCGCACAGCGATCATCGGTTACGGACTCTATATGTTGGCGTTTATCGCTTATAGCCTGGCGGTATCACCACTTATTGTTGCTGGTGCAATTGCTTTACATGCACTGGCGTTGATCAGCGATTCAACGCTTCGTGCTTTGATTTCATTGCGTGCAGGCAATGAGCGACAAGGGGAATATCTGGGAGCACAGAACTGTATGTTGGGTCTGGCTATCACTGCTTCACCGCTGTTGGGGGCGTTATTGCTGCATTTTTCATCTCGCCAGGGACAATCTCTCTATTTTCAAGGGCTTCCCTTTGTTATTGCTGTCGTTGTTTGCTTCTGCGCCATATTGATTTTGCTGCGTGGTTCTCAGGCAGACATCACATTACGCAATTTATATAAATAAAAATATCACCAGCCTGTGAGGATTAATTATGAAACAACATCAAGGGAGCTATTACCCCCTGACCGCAGCACAGCAGGAAATTTGGCTGGCTGAACAATTAAATGTAAGCGCAGGAATTTATAACACTGGTTGTTATATTGATATTTCAGGCGCTATCGATATTGAGACACTTAACTCGGCATTGTCCCAATTGATAGATGAAGCTGAATGTTTACGAGTGGTGGTTGTACCGCACCCACAAGAACTACAACAACAGATTGTTACCAACCTGCAATGGAAATGTCCGCTTATTGATTTATCTAACCATGTGGATGCGGTAACAGAAGCTGAAATCTGGATGAAGGCTGAATTGGTGCAGCCGATGGAGTTAACACAGGGGCCGTTGTTTGGTTTTGCGCTGCTAAAAATCAGTGATGACCACTATTTTTTGTTTATCCGTGTCCATCATCTGGCTAGTGATGCTTTTGGCACTACACTGCTGATTCAGCGGCTTGCTGAACTGTATACCCAGAAATTGACTGGCGCTGCTGAGCTGGAAAATCCTTTCGGGCCTCTTAGTGATCTGTTGGCTTTTGATGAAGAGTACCGCCGCTCGGAAAATTTTCAACATGACCGTCAGTGGTGGTCACAGTATATGGCAGGCCGAAGTGAGCCACAGAGCCTTGCCGTAGGGGCGAAACCCGGTCAGTTTGCCGACTTGGGTTCGTTCAGTTGCACTCAGTGTGAAATCCCGGCAAAGGTCAATGATATTCTGCGTACTCTGAGTGAAGAGAGTGGAAGTAGTATGGCTCAAATTATTATTGCAATCGTTGCTTCCTGGATTTCTCGTATGACCGATAAGCAGGATATTACTTTGGGTATGCCAGTAACTGCGCGTTCAGGGCGTATGTTACGTAGTATTCCAGGTATGGTATCCAATGTATTACCTCTGCGTCTGACAATAGATCCTGCTCATTCCATAGGTGACATTAGTAAGCAGGTCAGCCAAGAAATCCGCCAGTTACTCAAACATCAGCAGTATCGTTCTGAAGATATCTATCGTGATTTACAGCGAAATGGTTCTGCCCCCCGCTTGTTTGCCCAGAATATCAATGTGATGCTGTTTAACAGCAATGTGAGCTTTGCGGGTAATTTTGGGCGTACCAAAAATTTGTCCAGTGGACCGGTAGAGGACCTCACTGTAACCATTTATTATCATGGCGAAGGCGACAGTTTGCAGTTTACGCTCGATACCAATGATAACCTCTACACTCCCCACGATATTAACCTTCAAAAATCTCTTTTTCAGCATTTCATCACTGAATTGCTGGCGGATATATCACGTCCCATTGGTGAACTAACATTGCCAGGTTGGCACATAGGAGGCAGCCTATTACCTGCACGGCGCACAGTATTAAATGAGGAAACTCTGACCTCGCGCTTTGAACAACAAACAATTGCAAAGCCAGATAGTGTGGCGCTGACTTATCGGCAGGAGAATATTAGTTATACGGTATTGAACCAACGTGCTAACCAACTGGCGCGCTATCTGGTATCACGGCAAATAGGCCCGGAACAACGTGTTATGGTCTGCTTACCTCGTTCTATTGAGATGATGGTGACACTGCTGGCTATCATCAAGGCTGGTGCTGCTTACGTGCCAGTGGAGGCGGATTATCCGCAAAGTCGTCTTGATTTTATGATTGACGATGCAGAACCTGCTTGTGTGATCACCACCAGTGAAATTGCGCAACGCCTGACAACCAATACCCCCATGGTATTGCTAGATGATCCCAAATTGATCACCCATCTGGAAATGCAAAGTGTTGCTGATCTGTCTGACAAAGAGCGCTTGCAACCGCTGATTTCAGCACATCCTGCCTATATCATTTACACTTCTGGCTCCACCGGTGTGCCCAAAGGCGTAGTAGTGACTCATCATAATGTGATGCGTTTGCTACAAAGTACTCAGCGCTGGTTTAATTTCTCTGAAACTGATTGTTGGACAATGTTTCACTCTTATGCTTTTGATTTTGCTGTCTGGGAGTGTTGGGGAGCATTGTTGAATGGCGGAAGATTGGTGATCGTTCCCTGGGAAGTCAGCCGTTCACCTACAGATTTTTTGCAGCTTTTGGTTAGCGAAAAAGTGACGGTGTTAAATCAGACACCTTCAGCGTTTCAGGCGCTGATCCATGCTGATCGCGAAGCCCCTGAGCTTGGGCAGAGTTTGGTGCTACGCACGGTGATTTTTGGCGGAGAAGCGCTGAATGCGCATATTCTGGAGGAGTGGTATCAAAGGCACGATGACAACGCACCTCAGTTGATCAACATGTATGGTATTACTGAAACCACTGTACATGTGACCTATTTCCCTCTTTCACGTGAAGTCGTTGCTCAGCCTGCTTCAAGTCTTATTGGTGAACCTATTGATGATCTCGGTATTTATATTCTTGATGAGGCTCAGTGCCCGGTTCCGGTAGGTTTTGTGGGTGAGATATATGTGGGCGGTGCAGGGGTAACGTGTGGTTATCTGAATCGTCCTGAACTCATTGCTGAACGCTTTATTGCTGATCCTTTTATCGGCACAGATGCGCGTATGTATCGCACGGGTGACCTGGCAAGATTGCGTCGGGATGGGGTATTGGACTTCCTTGGCCGTACTGATGATCAGGTTAAAATCCGCGGTTTCCGTATTGAATTGGGCGAGGTGGCGGCAGCGTTAAATGCGCACCCTGATATCGTGCAGTCTGAGGTCATTGTGCGTGAAGATGAAGGTCAACAGAAGCGGTTGGTGGGTTATGTCATTGCTCATAAAGGTATTACGCTTGAACCACAGTTAATACGGTCCAGTCTGACCACATGCTTGCCGGAAGCGATGATTCCAGCGGCAATAGTGCAGCTTGATCACTTCCCGTTGACCATTAACGGAAAGTTAGATCGTAAAGCGTTACCGAAACCCACGTGGAACAGTGTAGTAGTCAATGAAAGTGGTGCCTCCAGCCCACAAGAACTCTCGCTTTGTCGTCTGTTTGCCGAGTTATTGGGATTAGAAAATATCTCTCCAGAGGATAATTTCTTTGAGCTCGGCGGCGAATCTTTAGTTGCAATGCGGGTAATAGCAAGAGTGCGTAGTGACTTCGGCGTTGAAATAACGTTACGCGATCTATTTAACGCACCGAGGGTCCGTCAACTGGCGCAACGATTAAACGTTTTGCAGCAGGAAAATGAAGTCATCAGCCAGACCTAAATTTTTAACGCGATTATGCTGGCAAGTAAATAAAACAGAGGACAAAACATAATGAACCGAATAGATGAGTTAACCGCAGAACTTCTTAGCTCAATGAATCAGTATGACCTTAAACGACTGGATAATATTTTTTCTGAAGATATTTCACTTTATTATCCGGGCCTTCCACCAATGGTAGGTAAAAAGATGTCGATTATTTTTCTCAAGAAACTTTTCTCAAATTTTGAATATTTACATTTTAGGCAAACTGGTTTCATTGCTAGTAATAGCCAGGCTTGCGTTATTTGGGAAAATGAAGGGCGTCGTAAAAATAGTGATATTTATAGCAATATGGGCGTAACATTAATAGAAATTATGGACGACAAAATAGTTCTCCTCAGCGATTACTTTAAATTTGAAGTGCCTCATTAAGTAGGATATCGCTGTAATAAAAATTTGGAGCACTCTGGATATTGTATTTGGTTTAGATATTATCGCTACTCTCTTGTTTTATTAGTATTAGTCTGGCTTGCAAGGAGAAGGTGAAACAGCGGCTATAAGCTGTTTCACCTTTAGTAACAGTTGCCACATGTAATAACATGGATGATTGAGTGTAACCGTTTCATGCAAAGATAACCACAACCATTCTATTTTATTCCGTCAGAGAGAATAAGATTAATATCGATCAATACCGCTGCATCTTTGTATAATTATCATAAACATGTACATTTTCCCACTGATGTGTATCTTCAAGTTGATACTCATTAAGTTTTCGGCTTTGTGCATGAGTTAATAAATTCAATAACCAGGGGTGTTCCTGAAAAGCCTGCAAAATAATACTCCCTTGATATCTTCCTCAGTTGGTATAGAGAAGCTGATCGCTATTTCTGACATTATTCGTTTCCAGAATTAACCTGCTTAACAACCATAAACAGTTGGCTTTCATATAAAATTGCCAATTTCCCCTCAAATTGATATTTATCCACCAGCATTTTTAATCTTTCGATAAATAACTCACCGTGAACAGCTAAAGCACGTTGCACTTGAGTCGATGAACGACTCATCCCGATAAAAGCTTCGCTAGGAATAGGCATACTCCAATGGGTATTGAGTGTAATACGGAGGGCATTTTCATGCAGGAATACCGTATTCAATTCCTGCGCATAGTCAAAATCCCGATAGTGACGGCTATAGTTAGGGCTTAATTCTTCCAGCAGATTTTCATACTCATTCAGAAATTCACTATGCCGGTAATCTCGGTTATTTTGCAGGATCGCTATGATGCCATTATCCGCCAAACTGTTTCTGACCAGATTTAATACCGTTACCCGATCCATCCATTGAAAAGATTGTGCTGCCATGATCAGGTCAAGATTACCTACATTGGCGAGATGCTGTTCAGCACTGCCATGTAACCAACTGACCCATGGCAGTTTCTGTTTACCGGTGTCGATCATATCCTGCGAAATATCAATGGCAGTGTAGTGGTGTTGCTGACCAAGCAGATTTGCCAGCCCCCCGAGAGCAATGCCGGTTCCAGCACCAATATCGACAACAGACAGTGCCCTGTCTTTAGGCAGCCAGTGGCAAATTTCACGGAAAAGTGCCTGCGGGTAACGAGGGCGGTAGCGATCATAACCTTTAGCCAAACCATCAAATTTTTCTTTATGCTGTGTCATATTATCCTCTGCTCCTTCTCTTTGAGTGATGGAGTTTCGGGCAATTGATTAAAAATGTAATTGAGACAAACTCAGTAAACCGGTTTTCAAACAGATGAAGAGCCAGTTGAGCTGGCTCAGTGTACATGTATTCAGCGGCCTCTTGCCACGTTTATTCAGAAACCTAAGCTATCCAGTAGATCATCAACCTGAGCCTGATTAGCAATAACGCCCACGCCGTTTTGGTTCACCTGCGGACCATTTAGTAAGCTGTCAGCCTCTTTCTTAGTTTTCGCCATCTGGTCAGCCGGTATGTTTTCCATTAATACCATCACCAACTGTTTTTCTATTTCCTGAATAACATCCATCATCCGCTTGATAACTTGACCGGTAAGATCCTGAAAGTCTTGTGCCATCATGATCTCCAGCAGTTGAGCATTAGTGAAAGCAGTATGTTCAGGTACCGAATTGAGGTAATTCCGGGTATCCATAACCAACGAGCGTGCCACAGGCATCTCAACTGGGTTTTCAAACCACTCATCCCAACGTTTTTTCAGTAATATTGCCGATGACTCTAACTCATTCTGACGAGGTTGCGCCGCTTCAACGCAATTAAGCGCCCTTTCCGCCGCCTGCGCTGTCATCTGCACAACATAGTCCAGGCGTTCTCTCGCATCGGGTATTGCCTCAGCAGCTTGGGCAATGGTTTGATCCAATCCCAATTCACGTAAACTATCACGCAACATACGCGTAAGCTGGCCGATACGGCTGATAATTTCACTGGCACTAATGGTCTCATCCCTTGGCATGACTGGATTTACACTCATTATGTCTCCTTAGAGGCCCAGTTTTTCAAATATTTTGTTGAGCTTTTCTTCCAGAGTAGCTGCGGTAAAAGGTTTAACAACATAGCCACTGGCCCCGGCTTGTGCGGCTGCAATGATATTTTCTTTCTTCGCTTCTGCGGTCACCATCAAAACCGGTATCTTAGCCAATTGGGCATCTTCACGAATGATTTTTAGCAACTCTAAACCATCCATATTGGGCATATTCCAATCAGAGATGATAAAGTCAAATTGCGATGCACGAATCTTAGCCAGAGCTTCTGCCCCATCTTGAGCTTCTTCTACATTATTAAAGCCCAATTCTTTTAAAAGGTTACGAACGATGCGACGCATGGTTGAAAAATCATCAACCACCAAAAATCTCAGATCCTTATTCGCCATAAAAACTCCTTGAAATTATTTACCAGTCAGCACAGAGCCGCTTAAAAAATATTAAATTTATACCCGTTATCTTTCAAGTTGCCTCTTTGTTGGCTGCACTCGCTCACCCCAGTCACATAGTTTGCTATGCTCCCGGGGATTCACTCCCTTGCCGTCGCGATGCATCTTGAAATCTTTAGTGTATATCCGATAGCCGTTAAATACGGACAGCTTGCCCCGAGCTTATTTTTGCCAGCATTCTCTTGCTCATTTTGAGTATATCCATCACCTCATCTACCGCCCCCATTTGTATTGCCGCTCTTGGCATACCAAATACCACACAACTTGCTTCATCCTGCGCCAATGTGTACGCTCCCGCTTGCTTCATCTCTAGTAAACCCGCTGCGCCATCACTGCCCATGCCGGTCAGTAACACTCCGACAGCATTCTTCCCGGCAAATTTAGCAATTGATCGAAACAACACATCTACAGACGGACGATGACGATTAACAGCTGGTGCATCGGAGATCAGAACCTGGTAATCAGCACCATTACGACATAGTTCCATATGGCGATCACCCGGAGCAATGTAAGCATGCCCCGGCAAAATCCGTTCACCATTTTCAGCCTCTTTTACGGTAATTTGGCTAAGTTTATTCAGTCGTTCAGCAAAAGAACGGGTAAAACCAGGTGGCATATGTTGAGTAATAAGTAGTGCCGGGCTAGTGACAGGTAACGGTTGCAACAAATTCTTTATTGCTTCCGTTCCTCCAGTAGAAGCGCCTACTGCTATCAGTTTTTCACTGGATAACAAAGGTTTAAAACTTAAAGGAGCAGAACTTACGGGTGTGATTACTGGTACAGATAATTTAGCCTGTGCTGCTGTCCGTATTTTCTCCGCGATAAGTTCACTGTAAGCCAGCATGCCTTCACGAATACCCAATTGAGGTTTGGTTACAAAATCAACAGCACCAAGTTCCAATGCCCTTAATGTGATTTCAGAACCTTTGGCTGTTAGGGAAGAGATCATAACCACCGGCATTGGCCGTAAGCGCATTAATTTTTCCAGAAAATCAATACCATCCATGCGTGGCATTTCAACATCCAGTGTGAGTACTTGTGGATTATGCTTTTTAATTAGATCACGTGCTACCAGTGGATCTGGCGCACAAGCCACTACCTCCATATCCGGGTGACTATTGATGATCTCTCGCATGATTTGACGCATAAGCGCTGAATCATCGACACAAAGAACAGTTATTTTATTCATGACCTCTCCTTGCCCGGCCTACACCGTAAACGGTCTGTCCTTGCAAGTAGAATTCCCGGCTTATTTGAGTGACATTTTCAGAATGCCCTGCAAAGAGCAATCCATCGGGTTTTAACAAAGCAACAAAATGGCGCAGTATCCGTTCCTGCGTCTTTTTATCAAAATAAATCATAACATTACGGCAAAAGATGGCATCAAACTTCTCTTCAAATGGCCAATTGGGATCTAACAGGTTTAGATGCTGGAATGTCACCATGTCAGCAAGTTGGGGCCGGACACGAGCATAACCCTCATAAGATCCAATACCTTTAAAAAAGTAACGTTTTCTCTGTTGATCGGTCAGTTGACGCAACTCATCCAGTCGATAAACCCCTTTGCGTGCTTTTTCCAATACATGGGTATCAATATCACTGGCAATAATTTTTGCCCGGTGAAAGCGCTCCCCTAAGGCATCACTTAGCGTCATTGCAATCGAATATGGCTCTTCTCCTGTCGATGCCGCTGCACTCCATACCCGGTACGATCCATTTTTTTTACTTGCATGTTTAGCTAACAGAGGAAAATGATGAGCTTCCCTGAAAAACGCCGTCAGGTTAGTTGTCAATGCATTGATAAATTCCTGCCACTCCTCACTATTCATGTCATTTTCAAGAACGAACAGGTATTGCCCAAAATCACGTATTTCAAGGGTACGCAAACGCCGAATTAAACGGTTGTAAACCATCTCCCGTTTATGTGCAGCCAGCACAATACCCACACGTTGATATATGAGCTGGCAGATGCGCTCAAAATGCGCATCTGACATGGTGTAACGCTGAATCATGTGATGCAGTGGCGAAGATGGCAAACTTGTCACTGAAGCAATTAAATTTGATTTCATCTGGCCTCAGCGAGTCTGATTGACTGCCCCTTCACTATCCGCAGACTTCAGCGTCAGTGAAAGTTCATTTTCAAGCTTATTTTCTGAATTATTGGGTAACTCAAATTGTGCCACTATTTGCACCAAAATATCGGCCTGATCTTCAAGTGCCGCCGCCGCCGCCGCAGACTGTTCAACCAATGCCGCGTTCTGCTGAGTAACCTGATCCATCTGTGTAACAGCTTGTGCTACTTGATGAATTCCCCGGCTTTGTTCATCAGATGCCGCAGCAATTTCAGCCATCAGATCCGTGACCTGATTTACAGAAACGACCAATTCATTCATGGTCTTCCCTGCATGACTAACCAACTCGGAACCTTGGCTTACCCGCTGAACGGATTCACTAATTAATGTCTTAATCTCTTTCGCTGCTTCAGCACTTCGCTGAGCGAGATCCCTCACTTCACCAGCAACAACAGAGAAACCTCGGCCTTGTTCACCTGCCCGTGCGGCTTCTACTGCCGCATTCAATGCCAAGATGTTGGTCTGAAATGCAATACCATCAATGACGCTGATAATGGCACTGATTTTCTGTGAGCTATTGGCAATTGCATCCATTGTTTCCACAACATCCACTGTCAGTTCGCCCCCTTTAGAGGCTGTTTTCGATGCAGATACCGCCAATTCACTGGCCTGGCGAGCATTTTCCGCATTCTGACGCACAGTTGCAGTCAGTTGTTCCATACTGGCTGCCGTTTCTTCCAGTGATGCAGCTTGCTCTTCAGTGCGGGAAGAGAGATCGGTATTACCCTGAGTAATTTCCTGAATACCGTTATACATCAAGTTAGTATTCTCTTTTACCAAAGTAATGGAATTAACCAGTGAACGTTGCATTTCACGTAATTTTAGGAACACTTCACCAATTTCATCTTGAGTGAAAACAGAAACTTCTTTATTGAGTTTTCCTTCCGCAACATTCTGGAAGTGGCTACGCATATTGGCAAAAGGTCTGAGCAGATTCTTTTTCAACCACCAATGAGCCGCCCAGGCAACAACCAGTACCATTAATATCGCACCTGCAAACATGGCAACTGAAATTTGGTAATAAAGACGACCATCTTGAACGGCGGTTGTAATCTCCTCACCGATATATTGCATATAATGATTGAAATCAGATTCAAGTTGCTGCTGATACTTTTCTGTCGGCTGGTCTAAGAATGCATCATAATTACCACTTTCTAAAAAAACCGAGAGTTCTCTAAGGGCTTTGATATATTCCTTATAACTGGTTTCTACCGAGGCCAGCAATACACTACTACCATCCTCGTCATTCAATTTAGGCAGCGCAATAAACTCAGCAAAATGCATCTCAGCCCTATCTAAGGTCTCCTTAACATTAGCAACCATACTGCCAATATGATCCTCAGATTGTTGCAGCGTTTTCCCCACAGCGATTCGATTAAGTGTATTACGCGATTGCAGCAAAGCTGCCCAGCTCAACCCTAAGGTATCCCTCTTCTGTGTTCCCAGATCAATCCGTTCAATATAAGACTGATCTGCGCGAATGATTCCAAGTGATAAACCACTTGAGATTATCTGCATTACACAAAACATCATCAGTAACAGATATAAACTGGTTGATATACGAAGCCTGCCTAACATGTAATCACCTCTGTTAACGGCTGCATGTGCAGCCGTAGTTATCGCTTAGTGTTTTAAAATGTTTCCCAATTAGCTTGTTCTTCCACATTGTTGGCTTTCTTCAACACCAGTGGATTCGATTTAGCAGGAGAAGTCTTAGCCACAGGCAAATGCTCAATTTTCATTTCGGGTTGAGATTTATTGTCAAGATTCGGCAATTGGAACAGAGAAACTAGTTTCTTCAATCCAGCAGCTTGATCTTCCAGTGCAGCAGCAGCAGCCGCGGATTGCTCAACTAAAGCAGCATTTTGCTGTGTTACACGATCCATTTCGGAGATAGCCAGACCAACCTGAGTTATCCCTCTGCTTTGTTCATCGGATGCAGATGCAATTTCACCCATAATGTCAGTTACACGGGTGACCGAACTGACAATGTTATTCATTGTTTCACCGGCGCTTTCAACCAAGACAGAACCGGTATCTGCGCGGCTTACTGAATCTTCTATTAATGTTTTGATCTCTTTTGCTGCCTCGGCACTACGCTGTGCAAGGTTACGCACTTCTCCTGCCACAACAGCAAAACCTCGCCCATGTTCACCGGCACGTGCTGCTTCCACTGCGGCATTCAGCGCCAAAATGTTAGTCTGGAACGCAATAGCATCAATAACACTGGTAATATCGGAAATCTTCTGAGAACTACCGGCAATTTCACGCATTGTCTGTACAACATTCGCCACGACTTTTCCACCCTGGCGTGCAACTTCAGAAGCACTATCAGCTAAGTTACTTGCCTGACGAGCATTTTCCGCATTTTGGCGTACAGTTGCTGTCAATTGCTCCATACTGGCGGCGGTTTCTTCCAAAGAAGCAACCTGTTCCTCAGTGCGAGAAGAAAGATCATTATTTCCAGCAGCAATTTCGCTGGTTCCGTTATAAATACTTTCACTGCTTTGACGAACACTACTGACAGTAGTGATAAATTCTTTTTGCATATGCTTCAAGCCAACAGCCAGCGTACTCATCTCATTTCTGCCTGAAACAGTCACATTTTGTGTCAAATCACCGGTAGAAAGTGCCTTAATGTTCTCCAATAATTTGTTTAACGGATTCAGCAAACTATGTTTAATGCTAACCCAACTAAAAATCATGGCTGAAACCAGAATCAGCATGATAATACCCAACATAATCACCGCATTTCTGTAAGAGATACTTGCATCAAATACCACATCAGAATAGAGATGATCGTTTTGGGTCAAATAGAAGTTATATTCTTCCTCAAAAGCACTCTGATATTTGCCCGTTGGCTGGTTGAAAAATTCTACCGCCCGATCATGCTCAAGCAGAACAATAAGTTCATGAAGCGCTGAAATATAAACATCATAGGCTTTTTTAAGGCGATTAAGACTTTCTGATTCATGAATAGGCAATTTAGCGGTCTGTTCGTATTGTTCAAAACGCTGCTCTGCGATAGAGAGGTTACTTCTGGCATCTGTCAGTAACTGCTCCAATGTGTAGTAATTATCGACTCCCTCATCTTTTTTCATCATGTAACGAATGCCAGCACGGTTCAAGTTGTTACGGGCCTGTAACAAATTAACCCAAGTGTCATTCAAAAATGTCTGCTGTTCCCGCATTTTATCCAGTATTTCTAGATTTTCCTTGTTACTTTTCAACTCATGGAAGAAAAGCCCTCCAGATATAAATTGCAGAGCACCAAATAATATGATGACCGCCATCAGTCCGGTCACTATTTTCATTCGGTTAAACATGTTTTCCCTTTTTACAATAGATCAGCATGGCTCTGTTATCGGCATCATCAAAGGAAACTTTACTGGTCGTATAAAAGAAATTTGAATATTTTTTCTGATGAAATTAACGAGGGATAGACAAAAAGTAGCTGCCATCTGTCGATGTCGATGATGGCAGTGATATTTAATGATTAACTTTTAGCTACTGAATCTACCAGAGCCATCTCTTCACTGTTAAGCAGCTTCTCAATATCCACCAAAATCAGCATGCGATCATCAAGTGAACCCAATCCTGTTAGATATTCGGTAGATAATGTTACTGCAAATTCAGGTGCCGGACAGATTTGCTCAACTTTGAGCGATAAAACATCCGAAACACCATCAACTACAATACCCACCACCCGGTTTAACAGATTCAAAACAATAACAACGGTATTATCATTATAGGTTACCGTTTCCTGAGCAAATTTAATTCTCAGGTCAATAATAGGCACAATAACGCCACGCAGATTGGTTATCCCTTTAATGAATGCCGGCGTATTTGCAATACGGGTAACCTGATCATAGCCCCGTATCTCCTGTACTTTCAGTATTTCGATACCATACTCTTCATCACCTAGGGTAAAAACTAAATATCCTTCCCCGGCAGTTTCTCCTGACAATTTATTAAACGCTTCTATGGCCGACATGATCTTACCTTTTACTGTGAGATTGACGATTTTTCATGGGGCTCCCCCATTCAGTGCTTATTTTTTTGCTAATAACTCAGCTTTGTTGAATGCCAATTGGTCATGATTGAGTTGCTGCAAGGCAGAAACATCAATAATCAACGCCACACTGCCATCACCCATAATTGTGGCAGCGGAGATCCCGGGTACCTTGCGATAGTTACTTTCGATATTTTTCACAACCACCTGATGCTGCCCAACTAATTGATCAACCAGCAAGGCATAACGACGGCCAGCACTTTGTACAATCACAATAATCCCTTTCGTCGGATCTGTTTTTGCATCAGGAATATCAAAAACTCGATATAACTTAATGAGTGGCAAGTATTCTCCTCTGACATGCAATAATTTTTCATCTCCCGCCAAGGGATAAATATCTTCTTCCTGCGGTTGAAGAGAACTTACTACCACACTTAACGGCAAAATAAACACTTCGTCATTCACTTTCACTGACATACCATCAAGGATTGCCAGTGTCAGAGGTAACAAAATCCGCGTTACTGTCCCTTTACCTGCTTGGAAGTTAATCTGGATTTGCCCTCCCATTTCCTGAATATTTCGCTTAACTACGTCCATTCCTACACCGCGGCCAGATACATCTGTTACAACTTCAGCCGTGGAAAAACCAGGCGCGAAAATCAACATCGCAACCTCTTCGTTACTCATGTTTTCACTGACTGATAGCCCTTGTGATGTCGCTTTGGCCAGAATCTTTTCACGGTTCAACCCGGCGCCATCATCCACAACTTCAATACAAATATTCCCGCCCTGATGTTCAGCAGAAAGTGTCAAGTTGCCCGTTTCAGATTTGCCCACAGCAAGCCGAGCTTCTGGTTCTTCAATACCATGATCTAGACTGTTACGGACTAGATGAGTCAGCGGATCAATAATGCGCTCGATTAAACTCTTATCCAATTCAGTGGAATTGCCAACCAAAGTTAGATCCACTTTTTTATTCAGCTTGCTAGCAAGATCCCTGACTAAACGCGGGTAACGGCTGAACACATATTCCATCGGCATCATACGGATAGACATCACAGATTCTTGCAAATCTCTGGAATTTCTCTGTAACTGAACCATGCAATTTAGCAAATCGCCATGCAAAGTCGGTTCAAGAACGTTACAGTGCTGAGCCAACATAGATTGGGTAATAACCAATTCACCAACCAGGTTTATCAGTTGATCAACCTTCTCAACCGCAACCCGAATACTGGAAGATTCTGCCCGTTGACGTGGCGATCCAGCCGGTGGTATCGGCGCAGGACGCCCGGCAGGCGATGTGGAACCTTTCTCCGGCGTAGTTGTTTTAACGACTTTAGCTGTATCTTTATTTTTAACTTTGCCTTTGGGTTCAGCTACCGGCAAGAAAGTGATCTGTTCCGGTTCAATAACAAAACAGAGAACTGCCGTGATATCATCCTCTGTGGCTGATGTTACCAATGATGCTTCAACACTATCCCTAGTCTGTTCAGCATCATAAACCTCCCCCAGATTACTCAGCTCATCAAGCATCAGAGAAACTTCACGCTCTTTCAGACCAGAAAGATGAACCCGAACTCTACCTTGCTGATTTTCAGTCGCAACAGGCTCCGATTTTAATTCTGGTTCAGATTCAGTCACCTCTGGCATCACCGCATCTATGACAGACTCAACCTCGCCTTCATTCTCTCTCTGTACTTCCAATGCAAGCTGGCGCAAAGTCTCACAGATGTAGGTAAACGCACTTTCATCCGGCTCCTGAGAACTTTTATAGGCATCCAACTGTTGCTGCATAATATCTTTCGCTTCTAAAAACAGGTTGATAATATCAGTCGTCAGACTCATTTCATCTCGTCTGGCGCTGTCCAGCAAATTTTCCAGAACATGCGTAGTTTGCTGTAGTTTGATAAAACCAAAAGTCGCAGCGCCACCTTTTATTGAGTGAGCACTACGAAAAATAGCATTCAATTGCTCCTGATCTGGCGCATCAGGATCGAGCTGCAATAGATGCTGCTCCATATCCTCCAGCAATTCGTCTGCTTCATCAAAAAAAGTCTGATAAAACGCGGTAATATCCATCGTTACTTTGTCACCTTGGTCGGTACACGATTAGGCTCAGCACCCAGCGATGCTGGTGTTGGCTGGGCCAATACTGTGATTTCATTGGACTGTTGTGTTGGCCTACTTTCAGCCGAATCCTTTCCAATCACCTCGTGAATTTCCTTACTATCATTAATAATCAAGGAATCGCTGCCGGTGTTTTGCTGTTCAATCCGCTCTTCCGCTTGTTTATTGAGCACTAAAATACTGATGCGACGGTTAACCGGTGCACTGGCATCTTCCTGTTTCAGACGAACCGTTGAAGCCATACCAACCACCCGCAATATCTTTACTTCATCCAGCCCACCTATCAACAGCTCTCTCCTTGATGCATTCGCCCGATCTGCGGAGAGTTCCCAGTTACTGTAACCACGCTCACCATTAGCATATTTCAAGTCATCGGTATGACCTGATAGGCTGATTTTATTGGGAATATCGTTCAAGATTGGTGCAATAGCCCGCAAAATGTCACTCATGTAGCTTTCAACTTTTGCACTGCCAACCATAAACATTGGCCGGTTTTCCCGGTCAATAATCTGGATACATAACCCTTCATCCATCATGTCAATCAACAGATGTGGACGTAATGCTTTAAGGCGAGGATCCGTAATGATCAATTGATCAAGTTGCTCACGCAGCCTATTTAATTTGCGAGCCTCATCATTAGCTTCAACAACTTCAACCTGACGCAGAATATCGCCTTCCTGATGAAGCACATCTTCCCCTCCTCCTGGAATAGGATTCGAGCTATCACTGCTACGCTCCCCTTTATTAATTGCAACTTGTAACGGGGTACGGAAATATTCTGCAATTCGAGTCAATTCTTGTGGACTGGAAATTGCCAACAGCCACATAACCAGAAAAAATGCCATCATGGCGGTCATAAAATCAGCATAAGCAATTTTCCATGAACCACCATGATGTTTGATGCCATTCCTTTTACGTCTTTTTACCCTAATGACAGAGACGTTACGCGCCTTCATACCTGTTCTTCAGTTTCTTGTTGAACAGGTGATTTTACCCGGCGAACATGTTCTTCCAACTCAGTGAAAGAAGGGCGATCTGTGAGGTACAGTGTCTTACGGCCAAATTCAACCGCAATTTGTGGAGCATAACCATTCAGGCTGGATAATAATGTCACTTTAATGCATTGCATCATTTTAAGATGTTCACCGCTGCGCTGACGTAACAATGTTGCCAATGGCGAGATAAAACCATATGCCAGCAAAATACCGAGGAATGTCCCAACCATTGCATGAGCAATCAGCACGCCAAGTTCTCCTGCCGGGCGATCTGCCGAACCCAAAGCATTAACAACCCCCATAACAGCAGCGACAATACCAAAAGCAGGAAGAGAATCTCCAACCATCATCAAGCTGGTTGCCGGAATCTCGCTTTCCTGCTCATAAGTTTCAATTTCTTCATCCATCAAAGCTTCAATTTCATGGGGATTCATATTGCCACTCACAATCAATCGCATGTAGTCAGTGATAAAATCCATCAAATGCTTATCCTTAAGCAAACGCGGATACTGGGTGAAAATATCACTCTGCTGAGGATGTTCGATATCTCGCTCTAATGCTAAAAGACCATGCATGCGAGATTTTGCTAACAACCGAAAAAGCAACGCCATCAGATCCATATACATCACCTTGTTATATTTAGATCTACGCATTACCTTTGGCAAAACACGTAATGTTGCCTTAATCGCTTTTCCGTTGTTACCAACAATGAAAGCACCGATACCAGCACCAGTGATAATTAAAAATTCAGCGGGTTGATAAAGTGCGCCCAAATGACCACCTACAATCAGGTAACCACCGATTACCGCACCAAAAACTACGATATATCCTAAAAGTACTAACACGCGATATCCTTTAGCTAAGTTGGTGAGCGGATGGGAAGTTGAGCAGTTTGAATCCAGAATGGTTGTGGTTTCAATACAGGTTACAGGAGGAAAAAGTAAAATCTGTAACCTGTAGGAATAATTTTCCCATTTAAATTCACACTGCGTGCTGAGCAAGTCCATCCAGCAGTTGTGAATTAGTATCGGCAGACTCAAAGGAAAGTTTACGTTTTTTTACTGCACGTGATGGAGGTTGGCAAAGGCTACAAACAAAGCTATTCACAGGTTGATGAGCATGAGTAATAAAAGTTCCACCACAGGTCCGACATTGTGAAGGTTGCAACATGCCACTGTCCACAAAACGTACCAACGTCCAGGCACGAGTCAACGCCAAAACCGGTGCGTCCCCTTCAACAGGAGGACATTGTTCAAGATAGAGTCGATACGCTTTAACAACAGCCTCTACACCTCCACAATAACCACTCTTGAGTAAAAAACGATAGGCATTATAGAACATCGATGAATGAATATTCTGTTCCCACGTCATAAACCAATCTGTTGAAAAAGGCAGCATCCCTTTGGGCGGGGGACTCCCCCTCAATTCTTTATAAAGTTTAATTAGTCGCCCTCTGCTCAATTGTGTTTCACTTTCAAGCATTTGTAACCGTGCCCCCAAAGTGATGAGTTCCATCGCCAATTGTATATCCTTAGCTTCTTGAACTATACTTTTCTCGGCCATCTTTTATGCTCTTTTTTTCACTGACGTATCGTCTTTCGAAAATAACTTCTGAAACAAATGAGTAGATAACAAAATGCCTGTATGTATTTGTTGTAAATCATCCACTCGAGATTCCCTAGTAAGCTGCTGAATAGTTTCACTGTCTTCGAACCGGAAATTACAGACTAATTGATTAGTCTCAGCGAGCTTGACCAACTGAGGTAATGTCAATTCAGACAACGTATCAGCCATAGAATCGCTAATACCTAAACGGAACATCGCTGACGCTTTTTCATGGTTAATTAATCGCTGAGCTAAAAGCAAATACGATAAATTTATGTCATAAATATGTTTGAGCAATTCAACCGTACTCATTTCTCTATCCCGTCCGATTACATTAAAAAATCAGTTAAGTGTTCGAAAAACCACTCGTGACAAAATTCCTAAAATAGCTTAGGGATTAATAATCTCTTACATAACTAAAATATACAGGCTTAGTCAGAGCAGTAACCATCCTTTGTATTACTTTTGATTCATCTTACTTCAAAAATATTACGGTAGTGAGTTGAAAAAGTATTACTGCGTTACCTGATATAACATTTTTCATTAGCGATTAAGAATATTCTTAATGCAGAACAACTTTACTCCTGAATCATCAACTTATACAACGGAAAGAGGGCGCAATTTTAAATACTATGTGACATAACTCACAAAAACAAGGGCTTTTAATATGCATTTAATCGATGAATTGTTCATTAACTATTCAAACAATTAAATAAAATCCGAATTCTCAATTTTAATAAGTTAAATTATCTAAATAAAAATATTAGATATATTTTTTGATTTTATACGATCTATTAAACTTATAAATTTAAAATAACGATAAAAAATCCTATCCTGAGTCAAACTAACACTAAAAAAGACAGTTTTATCCCTGAGTAATAAGTGTAAACAATAATCTTATTCTGAGATTCAGCATCTCCGCTTGTACGATAAAACAGATTAAGTTTATGTAAAATTTGGTTGCAAAAAAGATACTGGTATGATCACTTTTCGTTTAGATTTGCACCTTTTTTAACCAAAAGGCTTAACTGAAAATACATACCACCATGCACAGATAACACTAACCATACAAAAATAGCATAAAATACAGTAAGATAATGAATAAAAAAACAACTATAACAACATTTTATTGATTATATAACAATCAATATCCAGCATAGAGATAGCCAGAAAAATTGGTCTATTTCGACTCCTGACAACCCAAATAGCAATAAAATTAATTAGAAAAACTTATCAAATGTTGTATCTCATAATATAATAATACGCAAAACCCCTCTATTGATTACTTTATCTTTTTCATCTTTAGTCTTCATACCTCAAATTAATCATTAATTAAATTCACACATTGGCAATATATATATTTTAAATATATTAGGTATTTTAAACTAATTGAATGTGATTTATTATCCTTACAATCTGCTTTAAAATTCTATAAGAGATACAATTCCAGAAATAAAACTTCCAACCCACATAAATATATAACTTTGTTAAATATCTATCATAAATTAAATTACCACTCTTTATATAATACAAGAAATGAATAGTTTACACATTAATATTTAAATAAAAACACACGCTATTTCCTAATTCATATTCTTATGATACAAATCAAGTGAAATATTAAAAGTTATTTTTTCCATTTTTCATTATTTCATGTAATATTTACGACCATCATCCCAAAAACATTATTTATACACATAAAAAACATAGCTAATAATGTCATTAACATATATCAAAAACGTCATTTTCTTAAATGATAAGAATAGATAAAACAATTAACTCTATAGGAACAAAATAATTAATTGAGATTTACCGCAGAAATAACTAATAGGAATAGAGATAAAAATCAATATCATTTCCTGCTAGAATAATGAAATCAATAATCATTGGTGATATAAATATCCTGATATTCCATAAAAAAGATGAAAAAAATAGGATTTTGATAAGAAATTTATTTTCTCATATAAATAATAGTGATAATTTTCCGAGTAATTATAACTATTCCTCAAATATGACAGTTAATGCAACAACAGATTACAACCTAACCTAATCACAGAAACACTCTCAGAACAAAGGCACTAAACCCAATAGTTCATCAAACAAGAAGGAATATAGCTATCGAGAATCATTATCAATTATGTAATCAATAACACTAGAAATGTATCTGTTTTTTGGACAAAACACATCCTTTATATGAACAATATATAAACAAAAGATACCTGAAAAAATAACAATTCAATACACTAATCTGGCTAAAATAAAACCTAATGAACAAAATTTTTCACTAAAAAATTATAAATATCAACATATATATCTATAAAATAAAAATGAAACAAACTAGCTCCACCAGTGCCATAGAATATCCAACATTTTTAATACCTCATTTATAATGATCTTCTCAGGAACGGTTTAATCCATTTTACCTCAATGTAAAAAAACCAAGAAATATCACATATCAGATCTTGTACTAGTAAATGAATATTTTGCGCCAAAAAGAATGGAATAAAGGCTCTGGTAACCAACATTGAAAAAACATTCCAAAATTCAAACTTGCCGTTATATTCAAGCAGTTGATAATACTCCCACTCGCCTCTCTTCTCTTAACGGCCCTTCATTTGACACCCCTAAATTCTTATCAAGCCTAGTAATATCTATCGCTTTTTTTGCACTATCTGTACCTTTGCTAACAAAAAATCCTACATCAGCGTATCTCAATACCACAGCACCATTAACGTTATCATCAAGAAACCAACTGTATGCCCGTTTCTTTTGCAATACAGGATTTTTACGATACACAATTTGTTAAATACCAATCTGATTTCATTTCTCAAGATTCAGTCACCATCAACTCTGTTTGTTAGAATGCTAAAATAACTTTGAATTCTAACCCTACATCATGACAAATCCTGACGGTAATAGCAGAATTATCCCCGGTAAGAACTCCTGCTGCTGTGTTACCCTTTCTTAATACAGAAATAATAGGGACCACACTCCCCTCCACTGGATCACGAAAAGTTAGCAACTCCTGTAATATCATCACTCTTTCATCACCATAAAGATGACAAACGTTTTTACTTTATCATCGGATAAATATCGAACTGTTAAATTAATACTCTAAAATTTTGTCTGATGGTAACCATCAGCCACTTCCATTATTTTTTCACGACATTCTCCATCAAGCAGAATTATTATCTATTTTACTCTTATATAAGAACAAACTTAGATCACTTCTTCTACTTAACCTTTGAAAATAATTGATATTTTCACTGAAAATTCTGAACAATAATGAACAACTGATGGAGAACCAAATTAAATATCAACTCATCAATTTTTCTGTACCCGCGTATGATACCTATATCAGGTTTACCACGGCTAAATTCTGATATGAGAATAGCAATGTTCAACAATCAGTCCAGTGACAAAACCAAGGCTAAAAATACCGCATCGAACGATTTTTACCTAGAGAAGCGTTAATCAGCAAGAACATCATCTCTCCTGGTACAAGATATTCGATCAGTCATTCTTAGTACCAGGATCTGCAAAATTACAACACAGTGCTAAATGATTTCTTAATTGACGTTGCCTAACCGAAAGAACACACCATAGGCAACGTTTTGTTTGTTTCTTATGACGAAACGCCATTCGTCAACGGTGATTCCTTATCAAACTAGTGATTGATGTTTTACACAAAAGATTTTCAGATCGGTAGTTCAGAAGCAATTTTCCAGTTTATTGAGCTAACGCTCTTTTCCAGACTTATACGACAAACAATTGCTTCTATCTCATTTTGCTTATCCAGTGTTGCTAACACTTCAACGCACACTTCAAATTTTCCAGATTGAACTCTATCAGCGAAACTCAGTGATTTTAACCTCACAGCTACTCCATTAAGAGCCTGTAATACCAAAGTTCTCACCAAAATTTCGTCATCATTGTCACACACTACGTGAATTTTATAACACTGTACTTGATCAATGGCCTGCTGCCTGGGTTGTAAATTAATACGTTGGGCTGCCTCACGTAACAATATATTTGCACAAAGAATAATGGCAGTTGCTATCGCAGCTAGCCAATATTGCCCAAGACCACACAGCACACCAATTCCAGCAGAACACCATAAGGTTGCTGCGGTATTTAATCCACGAATGTTCATACCTTCCCGCATAATGACACCCGCACCAAGGAAACCAATGCCTGAAACAACTTGTGCAGCAATACGACCAGCACTATCGGGTGAAGTTGTTATTGAACTGAGGATAAAAACTGCTGCACCGGTCGCAACTAATGCATTGGTTCTTAAACCTGCCATACGTTGACGCCATTGGCGCTCAGCACCAATTAATGCGCCAAAGCACATAGCCGATAATAAATGAAAGACAAAAGGAGTTATTAACATGACATTCTCCATACAACAGAATGGATAAATAATCATGTGCATTTATTTTGCACACAGAAACGTATGCTGAATGTTTAATTCAGCCCTACTTTCTGTCCATACCAGGAGGTAACAAAGCGTAAATATATAACAGCATAATAAAAACCCAATATACTATCCCGGCTACTTGACCAAGTACCGGATAACACCATTCTTTGAGTAAGTACAGCTCAGATATTTTGAGTGGTACTGCCCGCTTTATTTGGCAAGCAGCAAATCGAAAGGAAATAAATAGCTTGCCGTTTTATTGTCTATTTAGCTGAAAACTTTGACTATCCAATGGCTATCTCTCCAATAAAATTCGTACAAAGTATAATCAGGAGTAATTAATAAGTAAAGAAAGATATGACTTTAGCAAACAAAAAGCCCGCCACTATGGGGAAAATAGTGACGGGCTTCAAAATCATCCAAGCAATTAGATAGCCATTACGTTTGCTGCTGCTGGACCTTTAGCACCATTTTCAATGGTGAATTCTACGTTCTGGCCTTCTGCTAAAGTTTTGAAACCGTTACCCTGAATGGCAGAGAAGTGAACGAATACGTCTTTGCTACCGTCAGCTGGGGTGATGAAACCGAAGCCTTTAGACTCGTTGAACCACTTCACTTGACCTTTCATTTTGTCAGACATTGTGACTTTCCTATATATCAAAAAAATTTTGCCACCATTGGGCATGTATTGGCCAGTTATATCAGCTATTACTTATGGAGGCACTAAGAAGGAAACGCGTCAACAAAGGCTATCTGAGGATAACACTTACACATAACTCATTAACTCAAGATGTCGTACATAAAGTAGGTCTGTTTATCAGGCCGGCTGCATTAACTCATGATAGAAAAGGAATAGCAACCTTTTTATGCATTGGTGTTTTAAAAAAAATATTTATGCTCATTATTAATGCAATAATTTAACAAACAATGTCATTAGTTACAAATTTTTTTGATTTATTCAACCTTTATCTTAATGAAAGCATTAGAGTTAATCTTAATCAATAACAATTTTCAGATTAAAATAAAACAACTGATCTACGTAAGATCACCTCCCCCATGCTAACCTTAAGAGCAATATAGTTATGAAAATATTTCACTTTTCTTTTGCTTAATCAGGTCAATATATGAATATCATTAAACAGATACTGATTCAGGATCTTGAACGAATCAACATCGAAGAACAACGTGATGGTAAACCCCGTTTTAACAGCCAATTTATCAGCAACCATCCTTATCTCTGCCTGGCTATGCTTGTATCCTACCTGTTTCTCGCTGCACTTATCTGGTACGCCCCATATTTTAGTTTACTTTCACTGCTAGCTTTTACAGTACTCTTCATTATTATGTCGGCGGTTTTATTACTCGAAATCAAACCTGTGTATCGGTTTGACGATATCGGCGTACTTGATCTACGGGTATGTTACAACGGCGAATGGTTCGTCAGCGAAAAAATCTCAGACGGTGCAATCAAAGAGCTTTGTTCCCACCCTCATGTTCCATTGGTAATAAAAGATGAAATCAAGCGCATTATACAAATGAAAGGTGAAATTCATTTTTATGACGTTTATATCATGGTGTTTCCTGAACAATCACATATAGCAACATCGTTACCGATCATGAATAGCCGATAATGAACAAAAGTACTCAATTTCAGTGAAATAGCACAGTTATAAGACAATGCGCTCATATGGCAAGCAAATAATAAACTAGTAAGCTCTTTTGCGTTGACAGTGTTTCAATTGATCGCTAATATCCGCCCCGTTCTCAAGAACGATTCCTCCATAGTTCAGTCGGTAGAACGGCGGACTGTTAATCCGTATGTCACTGGTTCAAGTCCAGTTGGAGGAGCCAAATTCAAGCCTGGAGATACTAAAAAGAATCTCTAGTACGCATGGAATAGCTAGTATACAAAAATATGGCTAGCATGCAAAAAAGCCCAATAAGAATTGGGCTTTTTTTCTATGCAAGCAACAACACATTCGCCGACACCAAAATAATCAATCCAGAACTACCTTATAAATCTTCTCTTTAGATTTATGCAATATATTCACTTCACCAACAAATGATATTTCGTAGTGAATTCTTACCTGACCATTACCTATATAATTAAAGAAATCAACTCCACCCGGTTGACCATCTGCATTTTCTTCAGGCTTAATTACAGCTAACCGAAAAATATTATCTTCACTACCTTGTAAAGAATCTATCTTTAATACTAATTCCCCTGTATCTCGATTGTCAGCAGAATACCCTCTTATATGTACTGTACCTTTTTTCAACTCCTTATCTTTAAGTTTTACATCGTTGACCAAAATATTGATGTCATAATCAATAATACTCTCACCAATTGGTCGGCCCCTATTTTCATCATACTCTTCAATATAAGGCACTTCTAAATCACGACGGACCTGGACTGTTGCAGAATCTTTATCAAGCTCTACAAGTACACGTTGAATAGCAGAAAATCTAGCAGTACCGCTTTCGCTAATAGTATAATAAAGACTATCATGTTTACCTTCAGTAAGGAGATCATTTTTCACCGGCAAACTACGAATATCACCGCTATTTTGTACACCAGGAACAACTTCAACATTATCATTATCAAAAACAAATTTCAGTTCATATTTATCTAAAATATTAGAATCAGTAAAAAGTACTCTAACTCCTGCTTTTATATCATCACCGCTAATAACATTATCATAATGTGCCGGATATACAGGTGCTGCCAATCCTACTGACTTTAGTTTAAATCGACTTAGAGCGGCTTTCGCTACCACACCACCACTCGCATCCGTTACTTCAGCATCAAAACCAATTGTTGCATTAACTCTCTGATCTGTCTTGATTTTTACTAATATTTCAGATGCTCTACTAATGGGATCAAATATGCTATTGTTATTTACGATTTCATATTCGCCCTCATTCAAGCCATTCACCACGATTTTACTTTTGTAATTTTCTAATGATACAGAACCATCATCATCCTGTAGAACTACAAACAATCGTAATGGAACGTTAAACCAGTCTTTATGTGAAACCCAATTAGTTACATCAGTATTAATTAAAAACTTCATGACTTTTCCTCATCTATTTTATAAAAATCACCAGAAAATTAACCACTCTTTTCGGGGGAAATATTATCTGCTTATTTTATATTTAAAATTATTTCCACCTCCTTACCAATTATTTAATTTAAAATATTTTCTGAAATGGTTTTTATTCATTTCATTGCATTGCATTTTATATGCATATACAAATATATTATTAGATCGAGAATATCTTAGTATACTAGCAGAAAATGAGATTTCATTATTAATGGCAAACTCTTTATCATTCGCTTTGGCGTGGATTAATATCATGTTTGCCAAACCAGATATCAAATAACAAATTACTTTTTCAGTTAATAATTATAGACGAGTAAATCCGCTAATAAATATCAAAATATAATAAGTGATCTGTTAAAACAGATAAAATAGGAAAATTACCATAAAATATAAAAATGTCATAAGTAACACAAAGAAAAAATTATCTAATATATATTTAATTATATTTTTAATGCTCATGATTAATTATTTTCTAAATAAAAATATAGATGGTATTTTCACCATCTAATTATCATGGGTAAATATCAGTTAACTCTCGCGTTTCTTGAGCTGAAAAATTTAATTGATAAAAAATGGTAAAAAACATCATTATTGAACATCAGTTAACCAATCAAACTCAATTTTTACTTTTCCCCTTTGACAAGCCCAAAATACCAAGATATTATCCGCCTCGTTGTCAAGGACAATTCCTCCATAGTTCAGTCGGTAGAACGGCGGACTGTTAATCCGTATGTCACTGGTTCGAGTCCAGTTGGAGGAGCCAAATTCATAAGAAGCCCGCCAAATGCGGGCTTTTTGCATTCCTAATTCCACCAGTCACTTACAACGTAATATACCCTATGGATTTCAAGATGCATCGCGACGGCAAGGGAACGAATCCCCGGGAGCATAGATAACGATGTGACCGGGGTGAGAGAGTGCAGCAAACAAGCCTTATTCTGCATAAAAATAGATCAACAAGTTCGGTTTGACAGCAAACAGACCATTTTTGTTATTTTCTGCTTTGACAAAGCAAAAGCATATCGTTAATATTCACCCCGTTGTGAAGGAATTCCTCCATAGTTCAGTCGGTAGAACGGCGGACTGTTAATCCGTATGTCACTGGTTCAAGTCCAGTTGGAGGAGCCAAATTATGAAAATCCCGCTTAATGCGGGATTTTTGCTATTCTGACGTCTTTACTTAATTCTCCCAACTATTTACTCATAACATAAGCACGGTAGTTCTATTCAACTTACGTTAATGGAATAAAATTCCATCAAATCTCAAGTAATTAGCATAAAAATATAACAACACGTGCATTTTGCCAGCAAACAAACTTTTTTTATTGTTTTCTACTTTGACAAAGCCGAAACATATCACTAATATACGCCCCGTTGTGAAGGAGTTCCTCCATAGTTCAGTCGGTAGAACGGCGGACTGTTAATCCGTATGTCACTGGTTCAAGTCCAGTTGGAGGAGCCAACTTCATCTCTTTTTTACCCTCATGTTTCATTTTTCCTTTGTTGTAAGAAAATCCACCTCTGACTACCCTAATCTAGTTGATTTGGCTGAGTTTTTTTCTAAAAATTATATTCATTAATAGCTATTCAACCATTTTAGCTTTATCATCCATTCCCGGCCTGGATATGCTGAACTCAGCATCTTCGTTCCTATCATATATACTGGAGCCGGTTTCTCATGACCACTGAATCATACACAATAAAAATCCGCCGCCCTGATGACTGGCACATCCATTTTCGTGATGGTGAAATGCTAAAAACTGTCGTTCCCTACACCAGTCATTACTTTGGCCGAGCTATCGTCATGCCTAATCTGCTTACGCCGATTACAGAAGTGGTCAGAGCCAAGGCCTATAGAGACAGAATATTGGTAGCCATTCCCGAAGGGCATAACTTCCAGCCCCTGATGACCTGTTATCTTACTGACACTACTGAAAGCTCTCAGATAGAAATGGGTTATAAAGAAGGCATTTTTACCGCCTGTAAGCTCTACCCTGCCAATGCCACAACCAATTCAAGTCACGGCGTCTCTGATATAAAGAATATTTATCCACTATTAGCCGTGATGGAAAAACTGGGGATGCCTCTGCTCGTCCACGGTGAGGTTACTGCTTCTCATATTGATATTTTTGATCGAGAAGCCTGTTTTATTGAACAAGTTATGGAACCACTACGTAATCAGTTCCCTGCACTGAAAGTTGTGTTTGAGCACATAACTACTAAAGAAGCTGCACAATATGTGCTGGAAAGCGATGACAATCTGGCAGCGACATTAACTCCACAGCATCTCATGTTCAACCGCAACCATATGCTGGTTGGTGGGATTCGGCCACACCTATATTGTCTGCCTGTACTGAAACGCAATGTGCATCAAGAGGCTTTACGGGCAGCTGTCGCCAGTGGCTGTGATCGCTTCTTTCTAGGCACAGACTCAGCGCCACATGCACAACACAAGAAAGAATCCTCCTGTGGTTGTGCCGGCGTCTTTAACGCACCATCAGCGTTGCCTGCTTATGCAACAGTGTTTGAGGAGATGAATGCATTACCGCATTTTGAAGCGTTCTGTTCACTTAATGGCCCTAAATTTTACGGGCTACCTGTCAATGAAGACTTTATCGAACTGACTCGCAAACCTTCTACCGTAATTGAACACATTGATTGCAATAATGAAAAACTTATTCCATTTTTGGCTGGCGAAGATGCCCGCTGGGATGTGAAAGTAGTAGACTGATATAACATGGGGATGGTCATCATCCCCATTAATTTGCATAGTTATCAACACACCAACAAATTGACTTACAATTCCTAACAAAAAACCTTCTTACTTTCATTAAAAAGCATATACTAACTAATGACTCATTCAAGAATGAGGTAGTTTGCTCTTAGTCAATGATATTAATAAATAATGCAGTGATCTGATTAGGAGGTTTTATGGGCAGTAAAGATGAGGTTATTCAAACGCATCCTGTAGTAGGTTGGGATGTCAGTACCGTTGATACATATGATGCAGTGATGCTACGCCTTCACTATTTGTCCTCCCAAGATCAAACACCAGAACATGTCATGGTAGATCGAACCCTATGGTTGACAACTGACATTGCAAAGCAATTGATATACATCCTCCAAGCAGGAATTGAAAAGATCGAATCTTCAGAATACAGCGATCTAAACCATACAAAGCATTAATAATCTTAAGCCCGGACACCCGTATAAATGGGTGTCCGGTTAGGAGACACATCGATTCATCTCAAAGATTTTGTCTGAAATACCATATCACTATATAATAATTTCGGATTAAGCTAACTTAATCATCAAATTTGCCGAGTTGACTACTGATAGATAGGGCGTTTATTGTGAGTTTGGCCAAACAGGAACAGGGATGTGCAATAATGAAAATCTTGATTGTTGAAGAGTGCTATTATACCCGTTCAGGTATCAGAGAGTTTTTAAAGAAAAATGATAATGCCGAAGATCTTGAAATTGTTGACTCACCGTCAATTAATGAGGCTATAAATATTGTAACTCATTTTGCTCCTGATATCGTTTTAGCTAATTTGACACATTATTGTCATCATGCCAGTTACTGTTCCGATTTACAGAAATTTATAACTCTTATAGATAACACTCGTATTTATATATACCTTAATAGCGCCTATCCTTATTGTGACAATTATATTACATTGAAAGATAATGCTGTTATTCTGGCAAAGAGAAATCTTACCTATCTGCTTAATAAACTTAGCAAAACTACATTGAAAGAAATTCAGAGACACAGAGCAACATTCGACCAATGTTGTTCTATTTTCAGCCCTCAAGAGCATAAAGTTATCGATTACTGGATGAAAGAAATCCCTAATTACCAGATATCCCAAAAGTTAAAAATCAGTAATAGCACAGTCTATTCTCATAAAAGACACATTACTGAAAAAATCAATGTGCGTAATAGAATTGAACTCTGCTTTATTTACAATGTATTTAAATATCTCTATTAACTAAATCAAATAAACTGGCACATTGATTTCTGTGCCAGCGATTAATCTCGTTATTCAACAGACTGTAGTGAAGTACTGTTCAACCCATCCTGTAGACGATGCCGGGATTTATTAAATATTTTTGCTCCATTTTCACGACCGGTACGGCGAGCACGCTGCTCGGTTTCCGGTAACCTGACTTCTTCTCTGCACATTTCACTACAACAGCCTTCAAATTTAGTTGCACACTCTGGACACTGAATAAATAGCAAGTGGCAACCTTCGTTTTTACAATTAGTATGACTGTCGCAAGACACACCACATTGATGGCAATGAGCAATCACATCGTCTGAAATACGCTCTCCCATCCGCTCATCAAAGACAAAGTTTTTACCAATAAAACGTACCGGTAATCCCTGTTCTCTCGCTTTACGGGCATATTCGATAATACCGCCCTCTACGTGATAGACGTTTTTAAAGCCATTGTGCAGCATATAAGCACTGGCTTTTTCACAGCGAATACCACCGGTGCAGTACATTACAATATTTTTATCCTTATTATCCTGCAACATTTCCGCAGCCATTGGCAGCTGTTCACGGAATGTATCAGAAGGAATTTCGATTGCATTTTCAAAATGCCCGACTTCATATTCATAGTGATTGCGCATATCAACAAATAGCGTATCAGGATCATCCAGCATCTGGTTGACCTGCTCAGCTTTAAGGTACTCGCCGGTTTTTGATGGATCAAAAGTTTCATCTTCAATCCCATCAGCCACTACGCGGTCACGTACTTTCATACGCAAAACCCAGAAAGATTTCCCATCATCATCAAGCGCAATATTCAGCCTCAAATTATCCAATGCAGGATCAACGCTGTACAGCAAAGCTTTAAATGCTTCTAAATTATGAGTTGGTAAACTTATCTGAGCATTGATGCCCTCTTTAGCAATATAAACCCGGCCAAATACTGAAAGATCAGTAAATTGTTGATACAAGCTGTTGCGAAAAGCCAGAGGATCTAAGATGTTAAAATATTTGTAAAAAGAGATGGTCGTACGAGGTTGGGTCTCCGCCAACATACGTGCTTTCAGCTCTTTATTAGAAATGCGGTTGTGTAACACTGGCATGGTGTACTTTCCTGAATTTCAAGTCATAAAATAGGGATGTATACCCTATGGATTTCAAGATGCATCGCGACGGCAAGGGAGCGAATCCCCGGGAGCATAGCGAACTATGTGACCGGGGTAAGCGCGTGCAGCCAACAAAGAGGCAACTTGAAAGATAACGGGTATATAAGTGATAGCCTCCGCTATCAAGCGTAATATGATAACGAAAATGATTTTCAACGAGTAGTCATTTGTAACTCTCTATCAAGGCTGGAACCAATCATCAGCGCTTTCCCATGTTTCTTGTAGAATCTCTTCAACGGCTTTCCTGTCATCAGGAGTGCCACCACGAACAGATAGCCCATCATGACTTGCCAACTTCACATTGGTTTTAATATCAGGCCAGCGACGTTTAAGACGGTTATCCAGTTCTACAGCAAGCGCAGGGACAGCACCTTTTGGCAGTTTTTTAGATTTATCGATAGTGACTTCTACATGCATAATTTTTCCCTCCACAAACAATACTGTTCATATAAACAGTAATATTATCTACATGAATTGTAAATAGCGCTGTAAAACTATTTTAATTTTTATTTATCAGTAAATTATGAGCTATCATTCTTTACCAATGACAAAAGCTAAGTGCACTAAAATCGAGATCATAAACATTTCATACTTGAAAACTTCGATATCCCGTCAAAAAATGTCACAATAAGGAAATTGTTTTGTCCATCTTATTGGAACTATAAAAACCTGAGAATCCATGATACAAGCACCTTCTTTTCAACGTTCACTACTTCATCCCCGTTATTGGCCTACGTGGTTTGGTATCGGTCTGCTTTACTTACTGGTTCTGCTCCCCTACCCCATTATTTACCGGATAGGCACTCGTCTGGGCAGATTTTCTATGCGCTTTCTGAAAAAACGTGCCAAAGTTGCCGAAAGAAATCTTGAGCTATGTTTTCCTGATATGCCACAAGAGGAGCGCAACGCGCTATTAATAAAAAACTTTGAATCCGTCGGAATGGGAATATTTGAAACGGGTATGGCTTGGTTTTGGCCTGACTGGCGGATAGAACGCTGGTTTAAAGTTACTGGGCGAGAAAACATTCAGAAAATTCAAACTACCGGGCAAGGAATTATTGTTATTGGTATCCATTTCCTGACGCTGGAACTCGGTGCCCGCATTCTCGGTTTGCTCAATCCTGGAATTGGAGTCTACCGACCAAATGATAATCCAGCTATGGATTGGCTACAAACATGGGGACGACTGCGCTCCAACAAATATATGCTGGATAGAAAAGATGTCAAAGGCATGATCCGCTGTCTGAAAAATGGCGAAGTTGTCTGGTACGCCCCCGATCATGATTACGGCCCACGAAAAAGCGTATTTGCACCACTATTTGCTGTAGAACACGCTGCAACCACCACAGGCACATCGATACTTGTGCGCCTCGCTGATCCGGCAATGATCCCATTTACTCCCCGTCGTCTGCCTGATGGAAAAGGTTATGAACTGATTATTCAACCGGCAGTGGCAGGATTTCCAAAAGATGATGAAGTGAAAGCGGCTGCTTTCATGAATAGAGTTGTCGAACAGGAAATTTTACAGGCACCTGATCAATATATGTGGTTGCATCGTCGCTTTAAAACCCGGCCTAAGGGTATGCCTTCTCTGTACGGACAAGCTGATAAAGTCCATTAAATTTATTCATGGCTGTTTCTTCATCCAGGAAACAGCCATAATTGCTTTCGCATACAACCCAATAACTGACTATCTCATTTCAATGCTGAGATTATACTTTTTAATTTAATTTAATTTCTTTCCAATTTTTATATAAAAAACAAAGACTAATCTAGAATTTAAAAATAAACACCAAGTTGACAATCAAATCACGTTATTTTTCTTACCTTTCACTATCACCGTTAATATCTAGCCTTTGAAAAGATGTCTTATATATTATTATAGTTATTACTTAATTTATTATTTTAAAATATTTTCCCCATAAAAAGACATCGAATATAAATAGAAGTAAGTCAATAGGTCTTATCCTAATTTTAACCAATCAATGATGAGAAATGAGATTTATGTCGGATTTTGCTCTGAAAAATGAAATATAAAGTAAGAGATATCTTACTTGTTAATAAAATTGGCCGAAAAATATGTTAAAAACATATTAACAAAACAGGACATCATTTAATAAAAACGTGGCTTTTTTGTTTGCTCTAAACCTAAATTTGAAAGAGCTTGTTAAAAGCTTTATTTGTCAAACACACTGCACTCTTAGAGTGTAGTCTTATAGGAAAACTTAGATGCAATCTTCCATTAACAATACGAAAACCAGAACTTTCTTTGGGCATCCTTATCCATTAAGTTCTTTGTTCTTCACAGAAATGTGGGAACGTTTCTCTTACTACGGCATTCGTCCACTGCTGATCTTATTCATGGCTGCAACCATCTATGATGGTGGTATGGGTATTCCTCGTGAACAGGCCGCTGCCATTGTCGGCATCTTTGCAGGCAGTGTTTATCTGACCGCACTACCCGGTGGTTGGCTGGCGGATAATTGGTTAGGTCAACGTCAATCAGTCTGGTATGGTTCAATCATTATTGCACTAGGGCACTTGTCTATCGCTCTTTCCGCTTTCTTGAGTCATCACCTGTTTTTTATCGGTTTACTACTGATCGTATTAGGAACAGGACTATTTAAAACCTGTATCACCGTGATGGTCGGCACACTATATAAAAAAGATGATCCACGCCGTGATGGCGGTTTTTCCCTATTCTACATGGGGATTAATCTCGGCTCCTTTATCTCTCCATTAATTACCGGCTTATTAATTCAAGACTATGGCTGGCATTGGGGTTTTGGTATTGGTGGGCTAGGAATGCTAGTTGCTCTACTGATATTCCGCTTCTACGCGGTTCCCCTGATGCGCCGTTATGACAAAGAGGGTGGATTGGATTCAAACTGGGATCGCCCTACAGTCAAACGTAAAAATGTCGGCAAATGGGTTTTTACCGCTATTCTCGCTATGATGGCGATCATTGCCCTACTTGCCCTCGGTATCATTCCATTTAATCCAGTGGCCGTAGCCAGCACGATGGTCTATGTCATCTCATCCTGTGTAACACTTTACTTTATCTATCTGTTCCTGTTTGCTGGTTTGAGTAGTAGTGACCGTTCCCGCCTGTTAGTTTGTTTTATTCTGTTGGTATCTGCTGCTTTCTTTTGGTCTGCATTCGAGCAAAAACCAACCTCATTTAACCTGTTTGCCAATGATTATACTAATCGCTTAGTGATGGGATTTGAGATCCCAACAGTATGGTTCCAATCAATCAACGCACTATTTATTGTCCTACTGGCCCCCGTATTCAGTTGGCTCTGGCCTGCGTTGGCCAAAAGTAATATTAACCCAAGCAGTATCAGTAAATTCATTATTGGTATTCTGTTCGGTGCCGGTGGTTTTGGTCTAATGATCCTAGCGGCCCAGAATGTATTAGCAACAGGTGAAGCTGTTTCTCCACTCTGGCTGGTCGCAAGTATTCTGTTTCTGACACTCGGTGAGCTGTGCCTTAGCCCCATTGGGCTCGCAACGATGACGCTACTGGCCCCATCCCGAATGCGTGGTCAGGTCATGGGCTTGTGGTTTTGTGCAAGTGCTTTGGGTAATCTAGCTGCCGGCTTAATTGGTGGACATGTGCGCGCTGACCAACTGGACAACCTACCTGATCTATTCTCCCGTGTATCTTTTGCTCTGGTTATTTGTGCAGCCGTATTAATGGTATTAATTGTCCCTATTCGACGCCTGCTGAATAGTGCTGATAAATCAGAAGCGAAAGCTCAATAATATTTATACCCGTTATCTTTCAAGTTGCCTCTTTGTTGGCTGCACTCACTCACCCCGGTTACATAGTTCTCTATGCTCCCGGGGATTCGCTCCTTTGCCGTCGCGATGCATCTTGAAATCCATTGGGTATATCACTCACGTAAAGCCATCTCATCATAAGATGGCTTTACGTATTTCAACGCGTAAATTTCGTGTTCTTAGAAACACATACATTGCTGGAGTACAACCATAATGTTGACTAAATGCAAAGGTAAAAGCTGACTGGGAGGCATAACCAGACAGAAAAGCAATGTCAGCCAAAGTCCTATCACTGTAAGCCAACAAATTGTAGGCAAATTCCATCCGACACGTTTTCAAATAAGCCATTGGTCATCCCTGTTGCATTAAAATTATTCAGGTGTGTAATGCACAGTTATCTGGGCGCTTGAGCTTTTAACGCCCAACACGCCAAGATCAATTTGTAATTTATAGGCAGGCTTGCTAGCTTTAGGATTCAATTCACTGTCGAGTTGCTTTAAGTCACGGTTATTCCCGATCAAAAAAGTTACTTCTGGTCATACCGTTATTCTCTTTAATACGCGCAGTACGCTCAAGATCCTGACGGATTTTCTCATTGACACGATCATTAAACTCTCGGCTCTTCCGATTAAGTTCATCTTCTTTCATCTGTCTTGCCAGTTCCCGCTTCTCCACCGCATTATTATCCGTAATGAGTTTATCCACATCCCAATGCTTAGGTTGAAGATTTTCCCGTTTCTTCAAATATTCCGCAGATGGCTTATTATCAGCAGGAATATCACTTTTGTAGTCAAAATTTGAGGCAAATGCCTGGAAAGAAATTGCAGATAGAATGACAAAAATATAACGCGATCCTTTACTCATCATATTGATCCCTTTTCAAAACCATAACTCAGAATAATTATTAAATAATTATCACCAATAAGAATCAACAACATTTATGTCTAACAAACCAGTTATCAATATCAGGTTTACACTCTATTTAAATTATGTGCTTTCTACTGACCTGATAAAGCATTAACCCGCCGTAATTTGCGGGTCAATAGTCATTAGAGGTTCATCGGGAATATACACAATTAAATCAAGTTTCCTTGCCGATAAGCCAGAGAAACCGCCAAAGATTGCACTAAACACAAAGTAGCAGACTGAGAACGGAATGCTTCCACCTGTGCTTCTTTAACCACAAAACAAACATCACTAAAACTGGCAAGCGGGCTAATCTGGCTATCTGTAATCACAATCTGTTTTGCCCCGGCTTTTGCCGCCCGTTCACTGACCATCAGTGTCTCTTCTGCATAAGGGGTAAAACTGATTGAAACAACAACATCTTCTTCCCCAATTAAATTAATCTGTTCCCTGAACATTCCCCCCAAACCATCCACGAGTAGAGGGCGACATTCCAGGTGATTCAATGTATAAGAAAGATAAGCCGCCACACTAAAAGAACGACGCAGCCCAATAATGTAAATATTCTTAGCTTGAGCCAATAAGTCTACCGCATTCCTTAAATCTTCGGGGGCTGTTCTGGCAGCTAACTGTTGCATAGCCTGCACATTTGAACGAGCAAATTCCTGCAAAATATGCTGAGGGTCTTCTGGCAGTTCCTGTTCGCCATCCAGTTCTCTAAATAATCTGGCCCGGTCTGCATAACTGGCGGTTTCTTCCACCATATGCATACGAAATAGCTGTTTCATTTCATTAAAACCACTGAAATCAAACGCATTAGCAAAACGAATTAATGTTGATGGAGGAACATCAGCTTCTCTGGCAATCACAGCAACAGTATCAAAAGCGACACTATTGGTATTATCCAGCACATATCGAGCTACTTGTTGCAGGCGTTTACTCAATTCACTATAGCGTGAACGGACTTGTTCTTGAAATTCATTCAGATTCGATGCGACAGACATAAATCCCCCATAAAATTTATCGCCCGCAATTGTAATCGTTTTACCGTATAAGCTGAATCATATTTCATTTTTATAGTTAAAAATGAAATACATAATCCATTCATTGTAATAATTTATTATTACCACTATATTGATTAACATCTAATTAGTCATCTAATTATCGGTAATTCATAAAAACTTTACTCCGATCACATTAATTGCCTTTTGTTCCAAATCACATTGAAAATAAAACATATATTTCATATATCTATTATCAAAGTTTCCGATTCAGTACTAACATCAAATCCGCAAAAGAGGCTCAGAATGGAACAGGTACAGAATTATGTTAATGGGCAACTTATTCCCAGTTATAGCACCCGTTTTTCGCCGGTTTTCAATCCAGCAACAGGAAAACAGATACGTCAGGTAGCACTAAGCACAGCCCATGAAGTTGAACAGGCAATTGAAATCGCTCATCAAGCTTACAGAGAATGGTCTAAAGTATCACCACTGAAACGTGCTCGTGTCATGTTCCAGTTCAAAACATTACTGGAAGCTAATATAGACAAACTGGCACGATTGATTTCAGAAGAACACGGAAAAATCTATTCAGATGCTATCGGTGAATTAACTCGTGGCCTGGAAGTCGTTGAGTTTGCCTGTGGCATCCCTCATCTACAAAAAGGTGAACATTCCGCGAATACCGGGACAGGAGTGGACAGCCATTCATTAATGCAGCCTTTAGGCGTTTGTGTTGGCATTACCCCTTTCAACTTCCCGGCAATGGTTCCTATGTGGATGTTTCCTATTGCATTAGCGACAGGGAATACTTTCGTATTGAAACCTTCAGAAAAAGATCCCTCTCTCGCGCTTGAATTAGCATCACTACTTAAACAATCCGGTTTACCCAATGGCGTATTTAATGTTATCAACGGCGATAAAGAAGCCGTCGATATACTACTAACAGATCCACACGTGCAAGCTGTCAGCTTTGTGGGTTCAACGCCTGTCGCTGAATATATCTACACTACCGCCTCAGCTCACGGGAAACGCTGTCAGGCGTTGGGAGGCGCAAAAAATCACTGTATTCTGATGCCAGATGCCGATCTCGATATGGCTAGCAGTGCTATTGCAGGTGCAGCATTTGGTGCAGCAGGTGAACGTTGCATGGCACTGTCTGTTGTATTAGCGGTTGGGGATGAAACGGCAAATGCATTAATTGAAAAATTACGTCAACAGATCAACAAAATATCTGTCGGTCCCGGTATTGTCGCAACTACAGAAAACGATATGGGTCCCGTTATCTCCGCCCAACACCAAGCTAAAATCTGTGATTACATCGATAGTGGCGAAAAACAGGGGGCCAGCTTGTTAATTGATGGCCGTCAACTCAAGGTTCCCGGTTATGAAAATGGCTATTTTATTGGCCCGACGCTGTTCGATAATGTCACGCCAGAGATGAAAATCTATCAAGAAGAGATCTTCGGTCCTGTTCTGTCAATTGTCCGTGTACCCGATTATGCCACCGCGCTAACATTAATTAACTGCCATCAATATGGTAATGGTACCGCGATATTCACCCGCGACGGAGAAACAGCTCGCCAGTTTAGCGAAGATGTACAAGCGGGTATGGTAGGCATCAATATTCCCATTCCGGTACCAATGGCCTTCCACAGCTTCGGGGGCTGGAAACGCTCAATTTTTGGCCCACTTAACGTTCACGGTAATGATAGCGTTCGCTTCTACACCCGCATGAAAACTGTTACCAGCCGCTGGCCAGCAAGTATCAGGCTAGAACATCATTCCAGCAATTTTGTGATGCCAACAATGGAATAAAATGGAGTCCTGTAACATGAACAAATCAACAATGACAGCAGCTCAAGCATTGGTGAAATTCCTGAACCAGCAATATGTGGAAGCAGACGGAGAGCAATACCCATTCATCAGAGGAATCTTTACCATTTTTGGTCACGGTAATGTTGTTGGATTGGGGCAAGCACTGGAGCAAGATCCTGGTCACTTGACCGTTTACCAAGGATGCAATGAGCAAGGTATGGCCCATATCGCCACAGGTTTTGCTAAACAGAAAAAGCGCAAACAGATTTTTGCCGTAACCTCCTCTGTTGGCCCTGGCTCCGCCAATATGGTAACCGCTGCGGCAACTGCCACAGCTAATCGCATTCCTCTGCTGTTATTACCCGGTGATCTCTTCGCCTGCCGTCAACCTGATCCAGTCTTACAACAGGTTGAACAGTTCCACGACCATACTATCAGCACCAATGACTGTTTCCGCCCTGTTTCTCGTTATTGGGATCGTATCTCCAGACCAGAACAGCTAATGAGCGCTATGATTAATGCGATGCGAGTTCTGACCGATCCAGCCGATACTGGTGCCGTCACAATTTGCCTACCACAAGACGTTCAAGGCGAGATTTGGGATTTTCCTGACTATTTCTTCCAAAAACGAATTCACCGCATTGAACGCCGTCCTGCTTCTGTCGCCATGATTAACGATGCGGTGGCACTCATAAACCGCAAGAAAAAACCTTTACTTATCTGTGGTGGTGGAGTGCGCTATTCAGAAGCTCATAACGCTTTTCGTCAGTTCGCAGAACACTTCAATATTCCTTTTGCTGAAACACAAGCAGGTAAAAGCGCCGTAATTGCCGACCATCCCCTTAATTGTGGTGGCTTAGGCACAACAGGCTGTCTTGCGGCCAACCTGATCGCCAAAGAGGCCGATTTGATTATTGGCGTTGGCACCCGGTTTACTGATTTCACCACTGCATCCAAATCGCTATTTCAGCACCCAGAAGTTGAATTTCTCACTATCAATGTAGCGGAATTCGACGCCTGCAAACTGGATGCAATACCCGTTGTATCAGACGCCCAAGCAGGGTTAAACGCTATTGCAGAACAACTTATTCAATTGAATTATCGCAGTGGTTATCAAGATGAGATTCATCAGGCACGGGAAACATGGAGAAAAGAGTTAAATCGTCTGTTCAACATTGAGTATCAGGTAGATTTCACACCAGAAATTCCCGGTCATCTCGATGATAAATTGGAAGAGTACAGCCAAACATTACAAACCCGCCTGACACAAACCAGCGTATTGGGATTATTAGACAAATATCTTGAGCCCGAAGCGATTATTGTTGGCGCATCAGGTTCCCTCCCTGGCGATTTACAGCGATTATGGCAACCCAAACAACCGGATACCTATCATCTTGAGTATGGCTATTCCTGTATGGGCTATGAAATAGCCGCTGCTATTGGCGCTAAACTAGCCTGCCCCAACCAACCGGTTTATGCCATAGTCGGTGATGGCGCTTATATGATGCTTCATTCAGAGCTGCAAACCGCAGTACAGGAAAATATCAAAATCACCGTGTTGCTATTTGATAACGCGGGATTTGGCTGCATCAATAATCTGCAAATGAGCCAAGGGATGGGCAGTTTCGGAACAGAAAATCGTTATCGTAACCCAGAAAGCGGCAACATGGATGGTAAACTGATTAAAGTCGACTTCGCCAAAAATGCAGAAAGCTACGGCTGCAAAAGTTACCGAGTCCACGATGAGCAACAACTGCTTTGTGCGTTACAGGAAGCCCAAAAACAGACGGTACCAGTACTCATAGATATCAAAGTGTTACCTAAAACAATGACGCATGATTATGAATCATGGTGGCGAGTAGGCACAGCACAAGTCGCGGAAAACCCAGCTATAGAATCTGCCGCAAAGAAAATAAAGGAGATGGTTGCAACCAAAGTACGTCAGTACTAGAAATTGGTGGCCTGTTATCTTGCAGGCCATTTTCCCTTTCCTCATCGTTTTCAATGCCATTTTTGAAATTTTTATTCTGAAAATAAGTGACTCTTTTCCTTTCATTAATCTCTATCACTAAGCGTAACCATATACTGAGTCGAGTGCATATTATAATTTGTTTTTAAAGGACAAATATTCCATTCCATCCAGTATCAATCTTACTTTACGTGATCTAATTAACACAAATTTAATATTGTTATTAACAAAATGCTACGCCGCACTCAAAAACATAATTTCCAAATATTGATAATTTGAAATAAATATTTTATTTGATATATTTTAAAGTATCTCATAAGCAGATACTTAGGTATCAAGGAGCATCCATGTTCAATATTGCATTATTTGGCGCGGGACGAATTGGGCAAGTACACGCAGTGAATATCTCTCATCATAAAAAAACTTGTCTTTATTCGGTTGTCGATCCCGATCAGAAAAGTGCTGAACTTTTAGTACAGCAATACCAAACAAAAAGACAAACTATTGAACAGGCAATGTCTGACCCTGAAATAGATGGTGTTCTTATTGCCTCAGCAACAGACACTCATGCAGACCTAATTGAACTCGCAGCAAAACATCATAAAAAAATCTTCTGTGAAAAACCGGTTCATCTTGATATTGAACGTATTCGTCATTGCCTTGAAACCGTTAAACAATATCAGGTGCCTCTATTTGTTGGCTTTAACCGTCGTTATGATCCGCAATTCCGTCGAGTAAAAACCCTATTTGATGCTGGTACGATAGGAAAAGCTGAATCTTTGCTGATTATTTCCCGCGATCCCTCTCCTCCCCCCACTGAATACGTCAAAGTTTCTGGTGGTATGTTCCGGGATATGACAATACATGACTTCGATATGGCGCGTTTTATTATCGGTGAGGAACCCTGCTCGATCTACGCCCAAGGCAGTAACCTGGTTGATCCAGCTATCGGGCAAGCAGGTGATATCGATACTGCCTTTATTGTTATGAAATTCCCATCAGGCGCAATGGCAACCATTACCAACAGCCGCCGTTCCGGGTATGGCTATGACCAACGGATTGAATTACATGGTGAAAAAGGGCTGCTTAGCGCCGGTAACATCAAAGAAAACAGCGTTGAGCTTTGGGAAAACAGCGGTTGTTTAACCGCCAAGCCAGAGCATTTCTTCCTGCAACGTTACCGGGAAGCCTACATTGCTGAATGGGATCATTTTGTCGATGTCATGGCTGGTCGCGCCACACCAGAATGCAGTGGCGCTGATGGCGAACAGGCACTTTATCTGGCCGATAAAGCTCTCGAATCCCTACATTCAGGTAAAGAAATCAGATTATAAAGCAGCCCTATTATCTCTAACTAACTCACATTTATTTTCACCCTAAAAACGGGAAAGGCCACTTTCCCGTCAGCATATTGCTGCCTGAAAACAGTCAATCAGGCTTGGAGGATAGTATGTTAGCTTTTCTCTCATTTATTGGTTTTACCCTATTAGTGGCTGGCTTCGCTTATTACAAAACCCATAATGCTCGTCTGACAGAATCTACTGAAGGCTATTTTCTTGGCGGACGATCTCTCACAGGTGTTTATATTGGTAGCTCTATGTTATTGATGAACCTGTCCACAGAACATTTAATCGGTTTGAATGGATTAGCATTCCGAACCGGATTTATCGTTATGGCTTGGGAAGTAATAGCCGCTGTGACAATCGTTCTATTCGCTATTTATTTCCTGCCTAAATATCTGAGACTTGGTATTTCAACCATCCCGGAATATCTTGAACGCCGATTTGATAAAAATACGCTGCTCATTACCTCAATTCTTTTCCTGGCTATGTATATCATTTCACTACTCCCCATTGTGCTGTATACCGGTGCAATTGCATTGGAAAGTCTATTCCAGGTTTCCAATGTATTCAGTATTGATAAAACTACAGCGCTATGGGTTATGGTTTGGGGCGTTGGTGGATTAGGTGCGGTCTATGCCATCTTTGGCGGTATTAAAGCCATTGCCGCCGCGGATACTATTAACGGCATTGGCTTAATCGTTGGCGGATTAATGGTAACTATTTTTGCCCTACTCTATGTTGGCAATGGCAATGCCTGGCAAGGATTAGTTGAAGTTTATCAATCTAATCCTGATAAATTTAACTCCATCGGCAGTGAAGATTCTCTGGTTCCTTTCTCTACGCTATTTACCGGCCTAATTGTTTCCAATATGTTTTTTTGGTGTACCAACCAATCCATTGTTCAGAAAGCCCTTGGTGCGAAAAATCTAGCAGAAGGACAAAAAGGCGTCATGTTGTGTGCTTTACTTAAACTCATCATGCCGTCTATTATTATTCTACCGGGCATTATTGCTTTCCATATTTTCAAAGGACAAATAGATAATCCAGATAACGCTTACCCAGAATTAGTACATTTAATTCTACCGGAAGTATTGGTTGGTTTCTTTGCCGCTGTGGTCGTTGGTGCGGTATTTTCCACATTCAGCGGCGGACTTAATTCATCTGTAACACTGTTTATCGTCAATATTTACAAACAGCGAATCAACCAAAATGCCACCGAAACGCAAACAGTCGCTATGAGTAAATATTTGGGGATCGGGCTAGCGTTAATCACTATGATCGTCGCACCGTTAGTCGCTAATGCACCGGATGGTCTGTTCTATCTCATTCAACAATTACAGGGGATTTTTAACGCGCCAATTCTCAGCGTGGTATTAGTTGGTCTGATGACTAAACGAGTGCCGCCTATTGCCGCTAAACTTGGCCTATTATTTGGTATGTCCGCCTACATTATCTGTAATTTCATTTTAAAAATTGACCTGCACTTTTTTCATCTGGTTGGTATTTTATTTGTTCTCAATGTTATTTTCATGTTGACTATTGGCTACTTTTTTCCAGCTAAACCATTTACAGATGTTTATACCGAACAGGTAAATATTACGCCGTGGTCTATGGTGAAGCCGGTTGCATGGTTAATTACATTATGTTCAATTTCCATATACATATTTCTCGCACATAATGTTCCCAAGGTAATTATGATTATTTATTACCTATTTGCTGCACTAATACTATCTTATGCGCTATACCAGATAGGTAAAATGCTATTCAGGAAACTTGTAATAAATAGTACGCAAAAAAAACCTAATAAAGATAACTAACTGACTTTATTACTCCAACATTATTATCAGAATAACCTACTACCAGGATTTCCCTGCTCCCTATACCCAATGGATTTCAAGATGGATCGCGACGGCAAGGGAGCGAATCCCCGGGAGCATAGATAACTATGTGACCGGGGTGAGCGAGTGCAGCCAACAAAGAGGCAACTTGAAAGATAACAGGTATATATTCGAAAGAGGAAATCCTGGAGATATAACCGCTCCCTTTGCTAACCAACACACTTCATATATACCAAACCATAAATGGAACAAAAATTCTAATATTCTACTTTTTCTGCTCTTACCTCTGAATAGTACCTAATTCATTAGAAAATTAACCCTATATAACGAGATGTTACCTAAAAATCCTTATCAGATCACAACTTGGAACTAATGTTTTTATTTAAGTTGAAAATGAAACAAATATTTCCTATAACAGGTATACGACAACAACCAAGGCCAACTAACAAACACTAAAGAACTTACTGCAACAACACGCTTCTATTCGGAGAAATAGCTATATGGAAGAGATTCGTATCGGCCTAATCGGTACTGGTTACATCGGACGGACGCATGCCATTGCTTACACACAAGCGCCGACTGTTTTCCCTCTGGCAGGCAAACTAGTTTGTGAAATGGTAGCGGAAGTTTCTGCTGAACTCGCCGCAAAACGGTCTGAGCAATTAGGTTTCCGGCGTTTTACTGATAATTGGCGCAAATTAGTATCAGATCCCGATATTCATGTTGTTGATATCTGCTCACCAAATTTCCTTCATAAAGAGATGGCTCTCGAAGCGATCAAACATGGCAAGCATGTTTATTGTGAAAAACCACTGGCACTAAACTCACATGATGCAAAATTAATGGTCGAAGCCGCCAAAAAAGCCAGAGTGAAAACATTAGTCGGTTTTAACTATATGAAAAACCCTACCGCACAACTGGCTAAAGAGATCATTTCGAATGGTGAAATAGGTGAGGTTATTCACTTCTACGGCACTCATAACGAAGATTATATGGCCGATCCATTCACTCCTATCCACTGGCACTGTTTCAAAGATAAAGCTGGATTAGGTGCATTAGGCGATCTTGCTGCTCATATCATCAATATGGCGCAGTACCTGGTTGGGGATATCCAAACTGTTTGCGCAGACATGACCACTGTTATCAAACAACGCCCGGAAAAAACCGGCTCTAGCATTATGGTTGCGGTAGAAAACGAAGATCAAGCACATGCTATGGTACGTTTCAACAGCGGAGCAAGGGGTATTATTGAAACCTCCCGTATTGCTTGCGGTCGCAAAATGGGTTTGAGCTACACCATTACAGGAACAAAAGGTGCTTTGAGCTTTACACAAGAAAGAATGGCCGAACTAAAACTTTATCGTCACGATGAACCAGCAAACCGCCAAGGCTTTAAAACTATTCTTATTGGACCAGAACATCCTGACTATGCGCCATTCTGTCTCGGTGCAGGTCACGGCATCGGCTTCAATGATCAAAAAACAGTGGAAATCAGAGACTTGATCAATGGCATCGCCAGCAATAAAGCGATATGGCCAGATTTCACCGAAGGTTGGAAAGTCTCACGTATTCTGGATGCCATTGCTCATTCTTATCAAGAGCAACGTTGGGTGAATGTCACTGAAATTAATTAATTATTTTTATCAATCTTCCACTGTCGGAGCTCATCATAGCAACGCTTGATGTTGTACTTAATAAGGAATTGTTCAATGGAGCAGCAAAAAAAATTTGATGTCATCTGCATGGGACGAATCGCCGTTGACCTTTACGGCCAACAAATCGGAGCACGTCTGGAAGACATGGGAAGTTTTGCAAAATATCTTGGGGGTTCTTCCGGTAATGTCGCCTATGGTACCGCTCGTCAGGGGCTTAAATCCTCCATGCTAGCCAGAGTCGGTGATGAGCATATGGGACGTTTCCTTAGGGAAGAGTTGCAAAGTGTTGGCTGTGATACCAGCCATCTAACCACGGATAAAGAACGCCTTACGGCACTGGGGCTGCTAGGAATCAAAGATAAAACCACTTTTCCCCTGATCTTCTATCGTGATAACTGCGCCGATATGGCAATTACCGGTGATGATTTCAGTGAAGAATACATTGCATCCGCTCGTTGTCTGGCTATCACCGGAACACATCTTTCTCATCCTAACACTCGCGATGCGGTGCTGACGGCCCTCAACTACGCCCGCCGTAACCGTGTGAAAACGGTCATGGATATTGATTATCGCCCGGTACTTTGGGGGTTAACTTCTTTGGGAGATGGTGAAACACGTTATATCGCATCGGAACAGGTAACAGCTCAGCTACAGGAAGTATTATCGCTATTTGACCTCATTGTTGGCACAGAAGAAGAGTTCCATATTGCTGGTGGTTCCACAGATACTATCGAAGCACTACGCAACATTCGTAAACTCACATCTGCTGCATTGGTTTGCAAACGGGGATCACTGGGATGCTCTATTTTTACCGCTGAAATCCCTAATGATCTGAATGACAGCATCACTATACAGGGCGTTTCTGTCGATGTGCTTAACGTTCTCGGCGCCGGGGATGCTTTTATGTCCGGCCTGCTACGCGGCTATCTAAATAACGAAGGTTGGGAAAAAGCCTGTACTTACGCTAATGCCTGTGGCGCATTAGTTGTTTCTCGTCATGGCTGCGCACCGGCAATGCCAGATAAAACAGAGCTTGATAACTATCTATCACGCGCCAATCAAATACTACGCCCTGATTTGGATGAAACACTTAATCACCTTCACCGTATCAGCGCCCGTAAAAATCAATGGGACGAACTGTGCGTCATGGCATTTGATCATCGTATTCAATTTATCGAATTAGCCCGACAAGCAAATGCCAGTATCAAACGTATTTCATCATTAAAACAACTTCTATTACGCGCCAGCCGGGAAGTTGCCACAGAAGCAGGGTTACAAGGAAAAATAGGCCTGTTATGTGACAGCACGTTTGGTCAGGATGTTTTAAACGAAATTACCGGTCAAGGTTGGTGGATAGGCCGCCCAATTGAGCTACCCGGCTCTCGCCCACTTTGTCTGGAACATGGCAACATAGGTTCCCAACTTATTGACTGGCCACTGGAACACATCGTCAAATGCCTTGTGTTTTTCCATCCAGAAGATGCTCACCCACTCCGCCTGGAGCAAGAGAAAAAAATTCGGGAAATTTATGCCGCATGCTGTAAATCTGGTCACGAACTTTTACTGGAAGTGATTCTACCTGCGGAAATGAAACACTCAGATGAATTCTATATTCGCGCACTTAGACGATTTTATAACCTTGGCGTTAAACCGGATTGGTGGAAACTCCCACCTCTCAGTTCTGAAAGTTGGGACAACATTAACTCTCTCATCGAGCAGCGAGACCCCTATTGCCGTGGCGTCGTTATTCTTGGCCTTGATGCTCCACAAGAAGAGCTGGAAATGGGCTTTAATGCCGCAGCCGGCAAGTCTATCGTCAAAGGTTTTGCTGTCGGAAGAACCCTATTTGGTCAACCATCCCTAAAATGGCTAAAAAATGAGATTGATGATAACCGTTTGATCCAGAAAATAAAAACCAACTATCACAACCTGATTAGCCTGTGGCGTCAGCGCGGATAGCATTATTTTATTCAACTAGGAGCACCATCATGGCTGTTCAACTTGGTATCAACCCTCTGACCTGGACTAATGATGATTTACCCACTCTCGGCGCAGATACACCTATGGAAACCTGCTTAACCGAGGGCCGCCAGGCAGGTTTTACCGGTTTTGAATTGGGCAACAAATTCCCTCGTCAGGCTAACGTATTGGGTCCCATACTTGCCGCCCACAATCTCGTACTGGTATCTGGCTGGTACTCTGGCGAATTACTCACCCGTTCAGTAGCAGAAGAGATTAAAGCGGTACAATCTCACCTGACCCTGCTACGCGAATTGGGAGCTAATGTCATGGTATTTGCGGAAGTGACAAACTGCATTCACGGCGATCAAAATAAACCAGTCCATCTTCGTCCTCAATTTCCAGCTAACCGCTGGCAAGAATACGGTGAAAAATTGACTGAATTTGCCCGTTACACCCAAGAACAAGGTGTTCAGATTGCTTATCACCACCATATGGGAACGGTTATTGAAACTGAGAAAGATGTTGATCATCTGATGGAAAATACCGGAGATGAAGTTGGATTGTTGCTGGATACCGGTCATTTAACCTTTGCCGGCGCTGATCCATTGGCTGTTGCAGAACGCTGGGCAAAACGCATTAATCATGTTCACTGTAAAGACATCCGTCCTGACGTACTCAACGATATAAAAAACCGTAAAACCAGTTTCCTTGATGCTGTGCTGAGTGGTGTATTCACAGTACCGGGAGATGGTTGTGTTGATTATCCGGCAATTTTTCAAGTGTTGAAAAAACAAAATTATAAAGGCTGGCTGGTAGTTGAAGCAGAACAAGATCCTGCTGTTGCTCACCCACTGACCTACGCCACGATGGGTTATAACAATTTACGCAAATTTGCCAGAGATGCCGGATTGTTTTAATTAATCACAATCTGATTCATGCAAAAATAGTACTGAGGGTAGATAATATGTCCAAATTATTATCAAAATATCATGCACCGGATCAAAACAAACGAACTCAACATATCACGCCGGAATCAGCAAACTGGAAGTATGTCCACTTCGATGTTTATGAGTTGGCTTCGGGTGAAAAAATCACCTTGCCCGCATCAGAAAATGAAACCTGTCTGGTTTTAGTGGCAGGCAAAGCCACAGTGACTACGCCACATCAACGGTTTGAGCATATTGGCGATCGCATGCAGCCATTTGAACGCAAAAAACCTTATGCTGTTTACATCACTGCGGGGGAATCTGTTGAAATTATTGCCGATACCGCTCTTGAACTCGCGGTATGCCAAGCACCGGGTAAAGGAAGCTACCCGACTCGACTGATTACGCCACAGGATATTGATGCAGAACAACGTGGCAATGGCTACAACCGACGCTATGTTCACAACATTCTACCGGATAACAAACCTGCTGATAGCTTGTTGGTGGTTGAAGTCTTTACCGACGAAGGCTGTACCAGTTCCTACCCTAGCCATAAACACGATACCGACAATGCGCCACAGGAAACCTATTTGGAAGAAACCTATTACCATCGCCTGAACCCTTCTCAAGGATTCTGCATGCAACGGGTCTATACCGATGACCGTTCACTGGATGAATCAATGGCTGTTTACAACAAAGATGTGGTCATGGTCCCCAAAGGCTACCACCCAGTGGCAACCCTTGCCGGTTACGACAACTATTATCTCAACGTAATGGCCGGACCAACCCGCAAGTGGCTATTTACCTGGGAAAAAGACCATCAATGGGTTAATAGTGGAGAATATGCACAAAAGCATAACAATTGATGCATATTGAGAAGAAAATAGGTTGCTTTTTTAGCGCACTCAATCGAGTGCGCTGCTGCCTGTACGGCAGTGAACCATTATGTTAAGGCATTTCCTCTCAGGGCAATTTTCTAAGCTGCCTGTGCGGCAGTGAACATCGAGGACGCGAAAATGTATTGCTTCCCTCATTTCTAAGCTGCCTGTACGGCAGTGAACATTCAACACAGCTTCAACAACGCCTTGAGTGCTTTCTAAGCTGCCTGTACGGCAGTGAACTCCCAGACTTTACTACCGTCAATATCCTCGCTTTCTAAGCTGCCTGTACGGCAGTGAACCTGAAACACCAGGATTATCCCCGCACGCGCCATTTCTAAGCTGCCTGTACGGCAGTGAACTGAAATCCGTTTTTGAATGTCAAGTTTTGACATTTCTAAGCTGCCTGTACGGCAGTGAACTTCGTTCTCTCTGCAAACAAATGCTAAGAGAATTTCTAAGCTGCCTGTACGGCAGTGAACTGGAAATGGATGGCCTCATGAACCTTCACGGTTTCTAAGCTGCCTGTACGGCAGTGAACATCGTGAACTAGAAATTCCCGACGAATTTAACTTTCTAAGCTGCCTGTACGGCAGTGAACAGTCATTGGATGCCATTGCCAAGCCCACCGAATTTCTAAGCTGCCTGTACGGCAGTGAACTATCATTTCGTTCTCAATGTGCTTTCTCATCATTTCTAAGCTGCCTGTACGGCAGTGAACGGAGAGATGAAAGATTTACAGTATCTCAAGGCTTTCTAAGCTGCCTGTACGGCAGTGAACATGGGGCGCGGCTTTTGTTTTTGGCGCTTGGCTTTCTAAGCTGCCTGTACGGCAGTGAACATGGGGCGCGGCTTTTGTTTTTGGCGCTTGGCTTTCTAAGCTGCCTGTACGGCAGTGAACATGGGCGGGGAAGAATAACTATCTCTGAATATTTTCTAAGCTGCCTGTACGGCAGTGAACTGTTAGATACTACCTTTAATTTACTGATTATTAAAGAACATAATGATAAAAAGCAGAAAAACCCTTTTTATTAGCAGCGGCTAATCCCTTAAATAAATCAATAAGTTATAATTAGCCGCTAAAAAAGGGTCAAAACCAAGGGATGGTAGCTGATGAACTTAATCCATACGAGCTAAAAGCTCCTGACGTCGGTTTGTCTTGTATTGGCCCTTGTTTGACAAACAACAGAAAACTTTGACCTGATGACAAACTTTTGAGAAACAAGAACGGTAAATGAGTACGTTGTTCTTTGCTGATAGGAATACGCTGCCGAGCTTGTTCCCCCGTTAACCATCCCTTTTTAATAGCACGACGACGAAGTCGTTCCGCACTGCTTTTAACCTGCACTCGGCTGACACAGCGGTACTTAGTTTCTTGGGGAATTGGCTGGATATCAATCACCTCAGTATAATCCCTGAGCCCTTTTAACCACGGTAATGCTTGTAAGTCATTCAGCGCTTCGCTTGAACCGTGAATTCTCAGCGTATCCCCCAGTGTTTTTCTCGCACACGGAAAACTGACACCAACCTGCCCATTACTTAACTGCCCCAAAGCCCGATGCAGTTTAGCAAATAACGCTTCGAACAGGCTTTGCTGACTGAATTCAAGATCAGGAAGAACGCGAATTTCAAGGTAATAATCCATCTGATCCCCTTATTCACCTTTTTCACCAAAAACACCGCCACGAATTAACGTCGCTATAACATAGTGTTGCTGCTCTACTTCTTCTGGCGCTTTTCCTTTAACGACCCAGTTATCTAACAAAGTATAAAAATCCATTTTTGCTTTAGGCTGACGATAAGCCTTACCACGACTAGTTACAGAACCATAGGGCTCAACCGCTATTGGGCCAAGACCCAATTCCGTAGCGTCTGGATACCACGTATCAATAGTGCGGAGCGCATTACCCACTTTTTGCGAATGCAATGCAGCGATCTCATTGACCTGATACAACACTTTGCTTTTTTTACTGTTACTGTCGAGAACCAATTCTTGAGAAGGGAAAATTTCCTGCCCATGCCCTAAACGAACAAATGCCTCAACATTGAATAATGTTGATCCGTTACCTGACAATCCTTCCTCAATTTCAGCAGCAAGTTTAGCTAAGTTACCTTCTACCTTACCAAATTCACGTAAGCTGAAATCTTCACAATCAAACTCCCACCATTTGCCACTCTTACCACTTACGCGAACTTTAATTTCTTCTGCTCCAACCCGGTTACGCCACAAAAACCGTCCATTAGCCAAGTTTTCTGCATAACGTGCTGCAAGCGTTTTGAAACCATGTTCAGCAATATAACCGTTGATCACGTTTGCCAGTTCAGCTTGATAATCCTGATCATTACATACTGATGGTGTTGAAAGATTACCTAAGACCCGTAATGTAAAACTGACTTTTAGAGTATCAGCATCAAAAGGCAATGCGGCAACATCGACACGTTGCAGGTTTGCTTTTTGAATCTCCGCATCCAACTTAGCTGGATCGCTAGTTAAAGCGTTTTTCAAGCGGTTGGAAATCGTCCCCCGGACAGCTTTTTCCTGAATAGCAATAGGTTTCCATTCACCGTCGATTTGTTTCCAGTTTCCAGCAAACATTAAAGCATCAGAATTAGAAAGTTTACGCTCAAATGCCAGTACAGAAGCCGTTTTAATAGTTGATTTAGACATGTAGATATCCTTCTTTAAATTAATCAGTCGATTATTCTTACTTTCTTATTGGGTTTGGATTGACGGGAAACAGTCTGTTGATTACAACACCTGTAGACACCCTCTCCTTCTTGATAGTCATAACACCAGAGTAACTGGCGAATATCGTCAATACGGTGCGGGCTTTTCCATTCACCTACTCCGTAGATTGCTTCAACAAAACAAAATGGAGCATTAGGATCACGGGTTTTATCTACTTTCCCGGCGGGATATAGCGGCGATATTGCCTGATAACCTGTCATCAAGGGGACTAAATATCCCGAAGCAGGTTTGGGAACATACTCCCAATATGCCGGGTCACCAATTTCAGGTTGCTTATCATCCTGCTTAGGAATAGCCCGCATTTTAATAGCGGAAAAATCAAGCCAGGCGTCAATCATTTCTGCTTGAGGATTATCCTGTTTTAATTCTTCGTAGTGTTTAGTTAATAACTCAGAACGATCCAACAAAGCAAACCCCGGCAGTAAACGACGCATTAATTTACGGGTTGCCTGTTCTCGCTGTGGAAAAGCAATAATATCCACTTTAGCAATTTCAGTGATAGTACCACCGGCTAATCTCTGAATTTGGCAGATCTCCCATAAATGTTTTTCTAAATTCCTAGTACCTTCATCACCATTTTCAATTTCGCCAATGCATTCAATTAATAAAGAAACCGTCATATGCATACGGCCTTCTTCATTAAATGCCGCCGTTTTTGCTTCTTTAGTTAACGGGTTTCGGGTTAATGCAAAAACTTTATCCCTAATAGGATCAGATTGATAAGCATGTAATTGGTGGTTATGACAAATAACGCCGCAATTTTCTAGTCTTAAATCATGGCTCTGCTGTAATTTACGTGAAAGTGCATGAGTAAACCCAAGAAAATGAGTGATTGCCGGAAAACCATAAGTTATACCCGTAATCGCATTCGCGTTTTCTACTTTAATATGGCGCAAAACAATCAAATAACTCATAACGGCACCTCTGGCAATTCATCCTCAAATTCACGTAACCGTTTTTTAAACACAAAGGCCCATTCACGACGTTCAACATACTTAACTTTTAACTGCGGGTGTCTTAAGCCTTCGTTCAACCAGTGACCAAAATCATAGGCAATCTCTCTTTTCCAGTCCCCTCCATCACGCTCAAATTCGAATATTTCATCCAATTGGCAACGATAAGGATCAAGCCAAAGCTGTTGAGAACGCTTTAATTTGCACTTATCATCTGCGCTCCAACCTTTAGAGCTAACCAAATTCTGCACACCAGCAACATAGTTAAACAAAATATCAATAATTTCATCAACATATTCCTGACGTCTCCGTCTGATTTCCACGTTACTTTCAAGGTCTTGAACTTCTAATAAATACCACTGCATCTTCCAGACAGTGCTACGAGCCAACGTATCGAATTCACTACGCGAACGGAAAATAGATGTATGCTTCATTGGGGGCTTGGGAATATCTTGCCAGTTAGGAACATAGCAAGGTAAAAGCCAAACCCGCCCACTGCTTATACTGTTAAGGTAAGAAATATTTTGTGGTTTAGTGCCACCAAAATTCTGTACCGCAGTATCTGCGTAACTCACCCTAGTTTCAGGATGCCAACGTTCTTCTTTCTTAGCTTTATTAATTTCTTTAGATGACTCACCAAAACGAGATTCAGCAATACGCTGATACATAGCATGAGCTAGTGATGAGGAAAAGAGCGGACTTAATAAGTGATACTCACCAGTGCTAACTGGGAAATAGAGCTGTTTTGCCAGCTTATGCGAAGAGAGCGTCTCATCTGACAAAGCTTGCCGAAATCCCTTCACCCAATTTTCAAACTGTTGCTCGCTTTTCGCCAATTCAGCTAACGCCGAATAATCGCCCCGATGCATAGACGCCACTAGTGAGTCTCCTTGATATTCAGTTTGCAGTAGTTTTGCAATATCAAGAGCGGCCGCATTGCCAACAGCATCTATCGCAGGTTTATGCAAAGTTACAGTGGAAAGATATTCATTACTTTCCTTGCTGTTTAAGGATGATGCAAAAATACTACTACCTTTTGCATCACTATGGGTAAATTTCAGAGCATGTGTCACCAAATTGATTTGCTTTGCCCGGTTAGCGGCATCATCCAACCAATTTCTGATCTCGTAACGTTCTTCCAGATCTTTGCGTTGTTCAGCAACCTCTTGTTGGACAAATTCAATATCTTCTGCTAAGTCTAGTTTCGCTAGTTTCTTTTCTACCTCTTTATCAAAAGATTCCAACTTTTGCTGTTTACGACTTTCAATATAATCGACAATAAATCGGCTTAATCCACTTGCATTCATAACCTCTTATTCACCTTACTCAAAATGTTATCAAAATGCGCCAAACACCCCTAAAAGTGGGCGATAACGCCACGCTTCTCTGTCTTTTTCCTGAGATATATCTCATCCAAAACACTGACTGACACCTTTTAACTCCATAATACATATGGCTGTCAACACTCAGAGTTAGAATCAATCATCGTGTACCCACTCACGTACACGATGAACCTACCTCTTAATACCTATATTTGTTTTACCGTCTGCTGGCTGATTGTAATGCTCACAATTATCGTCTTCTGGCCTTGAGTGACATCAATCAACTGAAAATTAACATCATTTCCAGCGGGCAAGCAAAAAAGGAGTACAAAAAACACACTCAGTACATTCTTAACTATATATATGTAAGTCGATTTTCTCTTCACCGCTATTCTCCGCATAATTAGACGCCTAAATAAGATGTTCCATTATCTTATTCTCAGCCACGCAGAAAATCAACATCCTATTTAGTTTCCACTAAGTAATGAACATCCTAAAAAATTATAGGATTAAAGATTACCATACTTAACCTACAAAGATCTTTCATAACTTCATATAGAATTTAACTTCTCAAACATTTATCATGTGAGCTGCGAGTACTGCTGGATAAGCAGCTTAGAAATATTTAGTTTCAACTATCCTAAACTGCCGCACAGGCAGCGGCGCACTCAACTGAGTGCGCCAAACACTCCTAAAAATGGATGATAACGCCACGCTTCCCCATCATCTTTTTTCCGGAGGCATATCTCGCCAAAGTGTTGACTAATAGCCTTTAGTTCCATCTCATAGATATCAGCCAAATGCTGATAAATCGTCTCAGTATCAAGTTCAATCCAAATACTCACACCCTGTGCAAACGATAATTCCAGCAGATAATCAAATGATCCACTCTCTTTTACACCCGTAAAGCCACTGTCTAATTCTATAAACCTTACCTCTTCACCTTCTTCTTCAAGCCATAAATAGCACAATTCATCTGGTTCAGACCGACGAAACGGTTTACAACGTTGAAGCTCTGCACACCATGAAGCTTCTTTTCGCCACCAAAGAGCAGTGCAATAACAAAACGGCTTCTCAGAATCACCTTGAAGCTCATCCCACAAACGTTGATGTTCAAGATCAACCAAGTTCTGAAAAGGTGAACATTCCCCTGCATCATCTCGTTCCCTAATCCTAGGCAATGCACTAATTAGTTCATATTGATAAGGCTCCAGTAATTCACATAAATCATGGCTGGCAAGGCGATAACTTGTTGATTCAAACCCTGGCCGACAATAAACTGGATGTTCTAAATCAGTCGCTTTAAGTGCCTTATAGTTTTTCGCCAGAATATGCAGATTAGGCCCCTGTGGTTCTTTTCGTCGATGGCGTTGGATACGCCCAGCAAGTTGTATCAATGAACGCATTGAACTGGGTTCAGCAATGGACCAGTCGTAATCATGATCCCGACCAACTTCAGCTACAGATGTAGCAAGTACGACAAAAATATGGTGCTTCTCTGGCATCTCCTCTAATGCCTTGCGGATTTCTGCCACCTGCCACAACTCTTCTTCATCGTATCGTGTTAACGTTGAATCCAACCGATGTTCAAGATGAGAACGTATCGCTAAAGGATGCTGGCTGTGATAGACACAATAATGGATACGTACATTTTTAGGGGATGGTATCTGCAATAACCGCTGTGCGACGGCAACTAGTGGATTGATGTTTGCCATACGGATTAAACCAATAGAGACGGTTTTACCCGATGAATGAGTTTGATGATGTTCCTCATGCAATTTCAATATAGAACTATGCATCACTTCAGCGATAGCATTAATAACATTATCAACTTTACGACTTTCAGAAATAATCTGTACAAGTTCAGCTTTACGCAATGGCACTATTTTTTTAAGCCAGCCAATACGCTTATTAACGAAAATATTATGCTGTTCCTGAAACTGATATGCATCGACCACATCCTGTTGAGTCGTTTCATATTCATCAAACCAAGCACAGCAGATATTCACCGGGGCATTTGGCTGACCACATGCTAATTGATAATCTTGGCGTCCAGCCCGATAAGCATTGAACAATGTCTGAATCAATGCAGGCGGTAATGTGGCAGATGAAAGCAATACCCGCGAACCTAATAACCCTGCCCAGTTCACTAACCTACATAAAGCCGACAAATCGTTAATATCAAAATCATCCGGCTCATCCAACACCAAATCAGAAGTGAGTAATCTCAGCATGGGTGCGATTTGCTTCCCACCGCGAATACCCTCAGTGGCGGGAATTAAATGGTCGATGGTTGCCACCAACACAGGTGCGCTAAGCAGCTTATTAAGTTTATTATCTTTACGTAGCCAATGACTCAGACGCCCATCATCTAAGCTACCGTCATAACTGACATACTGGTGTTCAGCAAATAACGCTTCCGCAGATATGCTGCCCACATCAGGCTCCAGCGCCTTTTGGCGAAGTTGATGTAATTCTTTCACTGCCTGCGAACCAATCAGTACCGCTAAATCATCTTCTTCTAAATGTAGTCTTTTACGTAATGCATCACCGGTTTGTAGCGTTAACGTTCTTAATCCTAACGCGATAGAAAAACGGCATCCTTGTTTTTCATCAGCTAATCCATACATGATGCGTGCATTAGCAAAAGTTTTACCACAACCAGTAGAAGCCATATTAATACCAAAAAAGCCCTGTTCTACTGAACGTTCACGTAAAGCACATGCAATATCGAACGCCTGATCCTGCCAACGGTATTTTTCATCTTTACTGCGTTGTTTAAATCCTTTATGCCGAGTAATCGCAGGCAGCGTTTTACGAATATGTGGCAAGTTTCTCCCTAGTAATAAAGCATTCTGCCCAACACCAATATTGTGTTCATCTAATCGCTGCTTGCACTTACCGGTGGTCTTATCAGTATTGGCAAACACATCATAGTTGACATCCTGCCAACCCAAAGTTGCAGGCAACGATGAATAATGATGATCGGCCAGCATTAAAACCAGTCGAGACATATGACTGGTGAAACGCTGGTTCAGATTGCCATATTGCGATAATGACGTTGATTGCAGCGCTCTTCGCGCAAATTTTTGTGCTTTCTGACACCAAGTCAGACTGCGGATAGGTGTACCATTTGGGAATGTCCAAACATCACTCTTATCCTGATTACTCCAATCCTTCTTATCCATGTTGACTGAGTTCCACGACGGTTGTAACTGCTTAGTCAACCAATTATCAATGTATTCCAGTTGCGGCTCGTTTGAATAATCACTGTGATAGGAAGGATAAACAGGCAGACGATGATGAGAGAGGATTAGCCAAGCGACAGTGGTTGCCAATGGCGGTAAATTAGTAAAAGGGTTTGTATATTTTTTATCGATACCATCCTTAACCAAACGGGAAAGAATCTTATCCTCATCACTAGGCTCAATCTGACTCAACGAAGTCAGCCACTCCTTATCATTTTGCTTATCAACAAATGCCTGAAATAAACGCAGAGATACCCATTCATGTCGATACGGTTGAAACCGCCCATCTCCTCGTAAACCTTGCTGGAACAACGCATTAGCTTTACCAAAATCATGAAATAACCCAGCAATCGCTGCCAATAAGCTGATAGCTTCTACACTATGCCAGTGATTTTCATCCTGACTTTTCAGCACATCACGTTGTGTTGTATTTGTAGGTACAACTCCTCGTGAGTTAAAGCGCCGCAAATTCCCGACTATCCATAACAGCTCAGTTTGACCACCACTTTTTATCCAATGGCAAGCCACCGCCGTATTACGACGCGCCGTTTTACGCAATAGCTTACGCAAAGTATTTAAACCTTCCTGTGTGATAGCTGTTTGCCAAGTTCTATCACCTTTACGCTCAGCAAATTGATCCAAAATTCGGCGGGTTTCTGTTAGCGCACGTTTGTTGCATTGAGAGACTAAAAGAATATTCATCGTGCCACCTGACTCAGTTGTTGAGCCGTTGTTTGCAAGGCATCAATCATAGTGTCCAATGCCTCAGCTTTCTGAAATCCACTAATACAGCGTTGGCGAAATTCCTGTTCATCTTCTCCAGCCATTGCCGCAATAAATGCTTGTGGCAATACCAACGCATCTTTAATCAGATCAGCAACATCAAAAACCAAACCACCACGACGGGTTTTACCATGTAACACCGCCAGACCATGTGGTAAACCAATGACCCAAGTTGCAACAGCAGCTAATCCGTAACCTAGATAATTACCATGATCAAGAAAACGGTTTGCCAAATCGACACCACCGCCGCGTTTTGCCCGGACAAAATCGCCATAACTCACTGCATTTGCCGCCAGTTTGTATAACGCTTTAGTCATCACAGCTTCTTGTGCCATTAAGTCTTTATTATCGCGACAATTTGCAAGATTCTGCTCATAACGTGTGAGTAATGACAATAAACTCTCACTATTAAATATAAAAGAGTTGTCTCGCAACATTCGGCTACTTAGCCAATGTTCACGAATTTGTGCGATACGAATTTTTTGAAAAGCAATTGCTGCGGCTAATCGTTTTTCGTCATCAAACCAAAAACTCACCCAATCTTGTAAATACTCCGTAGGGCGATATTCGCTTTGCGGTGTCAGCCAAGATATATCAACTTCAACTTCATTAGCCGCAAATAGCGGTGTACCTCCACCTCCACAAAAACCGATTAAAACACCCGCCTTAGCAAATTCACGCATTGCTGCCTGAGTAATAGAAGTACCCGTTCCCAACATAATAACGGTGGTATTTGCAATTGGGATATTCCAATACAGGGATTGCTTTCCTTCATCAGTGACATACTCAACACGGCCACCATTCACTAATACTCGACAATATTGCAGGTAATAAATATTCGAGCGTTTGGAATGCAAAATAGTTTTAAGGTCACTCGGAGAAAAGTTGTTATCCATAATGTAGAATTACCTAATTAATTTCACTTATGGCAAATATTATGCATAAATTTCACACAAGTAAAACATCACAAAGGTAAATTAAAAAAATTTACAATTATTTACTAATTAACAGCATAGCACCTTCCCTAAACAGGAATAATTATACTCTAAGCTATCTATGTGGCAGCACACTCGATAGGAGAAGAGGAAGACTTTCTATTTTTAAACTGCCTGTACGGCAGTGCACAAACCCGGTGATGCATTAATTGAGCGCGGCTGTTTCTAAGCTGCCTGTGCGGCAGTGCACGTAGCTCGTTTAAAGCCTTGGCCCGAGCTAATTTTCTAAGCTGCCTGTGCGGCAGTGCACCAATAACCAAAGGAAGTGATTTAGCGCACTATTTTCTAAGCTGCCTGTACGGCAGTGCACATCCTTACGGAAAGCCGGTAAAAGATTCATTCTTTCTAAGCTGCCTGTACGGCAGTGCACTTCGTTCTCTCTGCAAACAAATGCTAAGAGAATTTCTAAGCTGCCTGTACGGCAGTGCACCTTGGCCGTGTTATGGCATTTTTGGAGCACAATTTCTAAGCTGCCTGTACGGCAGTGCACGCGGGATTTATGCGTAAGTTCCGCGCTCCCAATTTCTAAGCTGCCTGTACGGCAGTGCACATAATCATTCATTATTTATCTCCGGTGCCGCATTTCTAAGCTGCCTGTACGGCAGTGCACGGCGGGTGGAGCAATTCGTACAGCAGAATTGTTTTCTAAGCTGCCTGTACGGCAGTGCACGCCATGACGAACTGTTTAAATCTGTTTGAGGTTTTCTAAGCTGCCTGTACGGCAGTGCACATTTGCTGCCCGTCTTGCCGTGTTATCTTTCCTTTCTAAGCTGCCTGTACGGCAGTGCACCCTGAATAGCGTCTCGAATGAAAATAGCCGAGTTTCTAAGCTGCCTGTACGGCAGTGCACGCATTGATTCAATTTTCTCTATTACTTGTCCGTTTCTAAGCTGCCTGTACGGCAGTGCACTGTTACATATTAACTTTAACTTGTTGATTTTTAAATAGCATAACTATTAAAAAATGAAAAACCCTTTTTATAAGAGATAATTAATTTATACATAAAATCAATCAATTACAACTCACCTCAAAAAAAGGGTAAAAATAAGGTAGCAACAAAAATACCATCACATACTTAAGTCGTATGTCCTAAGATCTATACAGTAAGTGAGAATTACTGCCTGTAAAATGTTCAATTATGATGGAACCATTCACTGAACTCTGTCATCAACAAAAACTAGCACCTGTTATCTCGTAGCCTTTTTCAATAATGACATCATTCAATACGCCAACAGTTGCACTAATTTCACCATGCATTTAAATATTGAAAGTTTCAGTGTTACCCAATTTACCAAGTCTCCAATTCAATCAAACTCATCTACTCATGAATTATTTTATTTTCATTCATCTATTTTATTAGCTAATAATCCTATAATAATTCACCTCCAGAATACGCCAGGGCGCGAGCATACTTTTTTACCCCCCCTTGAATGAACCGTAATTATATGATCTCATTCTCCTTATTTTTCTTTTTAATACTCGCCCATGAATCCGAACCAGACCCTGATTGAACATTTAACCGTTGTGAAAGAAACTCGTTCTGACATCAATCGTCAATACGAGCTGATTGATGTTATTTTTCTTGTCATCAGCGCCATTCTCGCTGGCGCTGAAGGTTGG
>NZ_CAWNWY010000013.1:0-122054 GCF_963878365.1 Photorhabdus sp. HUG-39
AAGAAAAATGCCGTGTGCCGAAAAAAGCCCCGAGCTTGCATTGGGCCTTCATCAATCTGGGAAAACTGGCCGGCTGGTACGATTCCAAACGCACGGGTCGAGTCGGATGGGAACGACTTTGGGAAGGTTGGTTTCGGCTGCAAACCCTGATAGACGGCTATTTGCTGGCTAAATCAGTTGATTTGGAGATCTGATCAAGAGACAGCTTATATCCCCGCCCGCATTGAGTCCGCAGTTTTTTACGGGTTTTTGCCGCTAGTAAATAAGGTGCTAATACATATAAAACGTATTTTCCAAACTCAAGATAAGCTTTTTAATAATCAATACCCAATTTCTTTAAGCGTGAGATCAATGTCGTTGGGTTTATTCCCAATAATTTTGCTGCACCATCATCACCAAAAATTTTCCCTTTGCATTGTTTAACGGCAAGAGAGAAGTTTTTAATTTCCAAGTCTTTCAGTTGCTGCATGGTCAGCACGATTTCAATTTGTTGAAGTTTATTGTGAATATTCTGATGCGTAGTTTCATTTTGCTGTTGATCTTGTTCTAGCAAGTATTTAAAGGAAACAGTGCCTTGTTTCGCTATAATTAGGGCGCGTTCAATGACATTTTGCAATTCACGAATATTGCCAGGCCAGTCATATTGCAGTAATTCTAAAATATGCCTTTGTGAAAATGGGAGATAATTAATTTTACGCTTGTCACAAATCAACTTAGTAAAATGCGTAACCAAAAGTGGAATATCTTCTTTACGGTCACGTAAAGCCGGTGAATAAATCGGGAATACATTTAAACGGAAATACAGGTCTTCACGAAAGCGTTTGTGTTTAACTTCTTCTTTTAAATTGCGGTTGGTGGCGGCAATAATCCGCACATCCACATGTCGCGTTTTTTCTTCGCCGACTCGTTCAAAGGTCCCTTCCTGCAATACACGCAGCAATTTACTTTGTAGCTCGATAGGAATTTCACCAATTTCATCTAAAAACAGTGTGCCCTGATCCGCCAATTCAAAACGCCCGGCACGGTCACGCACAGCCCCAGTAAATGCACCTTTGACATGTCCGAAAAATTCACTTTCAAACAGTTCCGAGGGAATGGCGGCACAATTGACCCGAATAAGTGGTTGCTGTTTACGGTGACTGGATTGGTGAATAGCACGAGCAATCAGCTCCTTGCCTGTACCTGATTCACCATAAATCATCACATTGGCATCGGTTGAGGCAACCACCTTGATTTTTTCAATAATCTGTAAAATGGATACACTCCTGCCAATAATTTCATCATATTGATTTTCATGTAAAATTTCCTCTTGCAGATATTCATTTTGCTGTTCCAGTCGACTTTTTAAATCTTGTAGCTCTTCAAGGGCATGGGTCAATTGCCTTTCAGTATTCAGCCGATCGGTAATATCACGGAACACCACTACCGCGCCAATAATTTCACTGTCACGAATCACTGGGGTACTGGTGAATTCCACTGGAAAGCAACTACCATCACGACGCCAAAAAATTTCCTGAACCCCTTCATGCACAATACCGTCATGCACCGCTGCATAAATCGGGCACTCTTCTTCAGGATAAGGTTCGCCATTTTCATGGGTATGGTGATGAACCTTATGGATATTGTCACTCAATACATCTTCAGGTTGCAGCCCCAACATTTTAGCCCCGACAGGGTTAATAAAGGTACACAAACCTTGTTTGTTAATACTGTAAATACCGTCACCGACTGAACTCAGCAATAAATGCTTGCCTGTGTCAGAGTCAATAAACAGCTCTTGTAAGGCTTGCGATTCTTTTAAACCTGTACGAATGGCTTTATCGGTATTTTTATTGAGTTGGCGCAGTTCTAAATCTTTGACATCCACCAGCGACCATATCAGCAAGGTTTTATTTTTATAGGACAATGAAACAGAAGTAATATCCAATTGGATTTTTTCACCGTTTTTATCAAAGATATACAACTGATTGTTCCAGGCCCGACCTTTTGTCAAAGCTTCCTCGGTAAATACCACAAGGTACGGCAGTTGTCTGAAATGACCAAAAATGGAAGTCACCGTTTTTTGAATAATTTCATGACGTTCATATTGTAATAATTGGGTGGCGCTAATATTCACATCAATAAACTGGTTTTGATGTGGATCTAGCACAATTAATGCCTGTGACGTGTGTTCAAATACCAACGGGCGAATCGAGTCTTCATAAACTACCCAATCCGAGATAAAGTCAGTCGTATTCATACTATACCCGTCATCTTTCAAGTTGCCTCTTTGTTGGCTGCACTCACTCACCCCGGTCACATAGTTACCTATGCTCCCTAGGATTCACTCCCTGGCCGTCGCGATGCATCTTTAAATCCATAGGGTATATGAAATTTCATAATTTAAGCTATGAAATTTCATAATACTACGAAAAATCCTAATTCCCTAATAGTTCAATTTATCTCCATAGGAAATATTTTTATAAAAATTAAATGCTATTTTTCAATGTGATAAGAATTAACTTCCACGCCAAAATATAACTTGGCACAGCTCTCGCATTAATACAGTCAGACTAGACTACATGTTGGTTCATTCCCAAATAACATTGAACTAGGAGTTGGTTATGCCAAAGATTGATATCGAGCAATATAAAGACGGCGATTTTCTTGTTGATTATGAAGAAAAAGTGTTTGAGGACGTCAAAGCCCAACCAGGTGAAAAGGCATTGGTGATTTTCCATACTGTTGCATTTGAAGGATCAATTGGCTTGATCAATGTGTTACAGGCAAAACGTTTGTTGCGCAAAGGCTTTGAAACCAAAATTTTGCTTTACGGCCCAGGCGTGCAGTTGGGTGTACAACGCGGTTTTCCAACTTTAGGGGCGGAAGCTTTTCCGGGTCATTTAGCCGTCAACAATCAGTTGAAAGCCTTTATGGAAGAAGGTGGCGAAGTCTATGCCTGCCGTTTTGCGTTACAAGCGTTGTATGGGCAAACCGAAAAAGCGCTCATTCCAGGCATCCGTCCAATTAATCCACTGGATGTGATGGATTTAAAACTACTGATGCGTCGCGACAATGCCCTGATCATTGATACCTGGACTGTCTAAGTAAACATAAACTATGAGGGAATAAGGTTATGAACCGAATAATTAAAGCAGCCGCAGTACAATGTAGCCCAGTGCTTTACAGTCAAGCCGCAACAGTAAAAAAAATTTGTGACATTATTTTAGAGCTTGGAAAACAGGGAGTGCAATTCGCCGTCTTTCCTGAAACCGTCGTGCCTTATTACCCTTATTTCTCCTTTGTACAACCGCCATTTGCTATGGGTAAAGAACATTTAAAGCTATTAAATGAATCGGTGGTTGTACCTTCCGAAGCAACCTTAGCGATTGGTCAAGCCTGCCTTGAAGCCAACATGGTGGTATCGATTGGCATTAATGAACGTGCGGGCAGTACGATTTATAACGCGCAACTGTTATTTAATGCCGACGGTTCAATCATTCAGCATCGCCGCAAAATTACCCCAACTTACCATGAACGCATGGTATGGGGACAAGGTGATGGCAGTGGTTTACGTGCCATTAATTCTGCGGTGGGACGCATTGGTTCGCTGGCATGTTGGGAACATTACAACCCGTTGGCACGTTTTGCCTTAATGGCAGATGGCGAACAAATCCATGCTGCCATGTTTCCTGGCTCGTTGGTGGGGCAAGTCTTTGCCGATCAAATCCGCGCCACCATTCAACATCATGCTTTAGAGTCTGGCTGCTTTGTGATCAATGCCACCGCATGGCTGCATCCCGAACAGCAACAGCAGATTATGCAGGATACTGGCTGTGATATCGGCCCAATTTCAGGAGGATGTTTTGCCGCCATCGTTTCTCCCGAAGGCAAACTCCTGGCTGAACCGATCACACAAGGTGAAGGTTATTGCATCGCCGATCTGGACTTTAGCCTGATTGATAAACGTAAACGCATGATGGACTCGATTGGACATTACAGCCGACCTGAATTACTCAGCTTATTCATTGATCGTCGTCCAACACATGTATTACACGAACTGAAAGTTGAAACATCAGCTCAAAGTCATCTCGAAAAGCTCACAAAATTTAATCAAGAACATGCCGAAACCATATTGATGTAAACCCAATCGATAGGGGGTTAAAGATGTCTGCAATACAACGATTAACCAAACAACGATTAACCAATTTGCAATTATTAACCGATTTGCAATGTAATGGTCTGAAATGGGAAGGCAATTTTGGCTTATCCCGTAAAGGCGGCGCAGGGCCAAGCGATCATAAGGCACTGAGCCTTGACGGGCAGACCATGATGATTCCTGTGCTGAACCTTGCAGCACAAGATTCTCCCTACACCGCAAAGCCTGAACCGCACTCTGACAAGGTAATTGTCTTTAAAAACCGGATTCCCGTGGCGACCTTAACTGCACCAGCACGACCACGTTTTTATGATTTAAAAACCGCAGAAGGCATTGCCTATGAACAAATTGCGACCTTACATAGCCGTGATGTGTTGGCGACAACGGTATTACAGCATTGCATTCGTATGAAGGACAAAGCAACTGCCTGCCAATTTTGCTCAATTGATCAGTCTTTAAAAGAGGGTCGAACCTTGATCCGTAAACGCCCGGAACAATTGGCTGAGGTAGCGAAAGCAGCCGTTGAGCTGGATGGCGTCAAACAAATGGTGATCACCACAGGTACGCCAAATACGGGAGATCGTGGCGCCAAAATTTTATATGACTCAGTTAAAGCGATTAAGGCGCAAGTAGATTTGCCAATACAGGTACAGTGCGAACCCCCTGATGATTTTGCCTGGTTTCAACGTTTAAAAGATGCAGGAGCGGTGTCGATTGGCATGCACCTTGAGGCGGTAAGCGAGCGTGTACGGCAGAAAATGATGCCGGGCAAAGCCGAAGTATCATTGGAAAAATATTTTGCGGCATTTGAGACAGCCGTTGCGGTGTTCGGTCGAGGACAGGTCAGCACCTACATTTTGGCAGGTTTGGGCGATACCGAACTGGAAATCGTAGAGATGACCGCCAAACTGACTGAAATTGGGGTGTATCCATTTGTGGTGCCGTTTGTGCCGATTCGAGGTACACCATTAGAGCACCATCCTAAACCTGATCACACTTTTATGCAGTCGCTCTATCCGAAAATTGGACAACAACTCAAGCAACATGGTTTGAACTCGGAAAATACTCAAGCCGGCTGTGCCAAATGTGGCGCTTGCTCTTCGCTGAAAGCGTATGAATAAGGAGAATGTGATATGGAACTTTCTCACTATCCCTGGCTGCTTGAGCTAAATGCAGGGCTGAAACAATTTGTTAGCGATGACATTGCCATCAAAATTGTGTCGGAAGATTGGGAGCGTCGCCAATATTATCGTTTGCGTGAAGTGACCTTTCGCGATGAACAGAAAATCTTGCAAGAAGATCGTGACGAATACGATGTTAAAGCATTAGGCATTGTTGCCATTGAGAAAATGTTTGGTGAGCATGATCGAGTGATTGGCGCAGTACGGATTTTCCCGGATGGCGAACAGACGTGGTATGGCGGGCGTTTATGCGTAGAACCTTTATATCGACGTCGCCATATCATTGGTAAAGCGTTAATCAATACTGCGGTATCGACCGCCAAAAACTTGGGATGCCGTACTTTTTTAGCCACCGTGCAAAGTCAAAATGAACACTATTTCCAACGGTTGTGTTGGGATAGTTTACGTCAGTTGACCATTGCCAACATTCCACATGTGCTGATGCAGGCACAGATTGAAAACTATCCATTACCGCATGTCCCCATGCAAGCCTATATGCAAAAGGAGACGCGATGATGGAACTCAATCAATTACTCGAAATGTTAAAACATACACCTGCTATGCAGTCCAAGCAGGCGATTGCTCACCATGTTTCAATTAACACAACTTGCCATGTGGATTCATTGGATAGCTTATATGCCTATCCCGGAGATGACACGGCAGCAGTATCGCTAAATGGTCAATATGTATTGCACGCCTGTGAAGGCATGTTACCAAGCTTTGTTGCCAATCATCCTTATTTTGCCGGATGGTCAGCGGTCATGGCGAATATTAGTGATATTGCCGCAATGGGTGGTCGGGCATTGTCAGTGGTGAACAGTTTTTGGCATGCCAGTAGCGAACATGCCCAATTGTTAATGCAAGGCATGCAGGATGCTTGTCGTGCTTATGGTGTGCTATTGGTCGGCGGACATACCAGTATTGGGGTAGTTTATCAGCCCACTTTATCAGTTGCGATTCAAGGCATAGCACGAAAACTGCTCTCGGTGTTGCATGTCAAACCACAACAAAAAACTCTGATCGCTTTAAATCTAAAAGGGCAATTCCACCCCAATACCACTTATTGGAAATGCTTTGAGCGTGTGCCTGACCGCATTTTACAGTCACAAATTGCCTTGTTGCCGCAATTGGCGGAGGCAAATCTGGCTCATGCCGCCCGTGATATTAGCAATGCCGGCATTTTAGGCAGTTTATTGATGCTGCTCGAAGCTACGGCATTGGGGGCACACATCGACTTAGATGCTATTCCTAAACCTGAAAATGTGGGTTGGTTTAAATGGCTACAAATCTTCCCCAGTTTTGGTTTTTTACTGACTGCCGATGCAAATGAATGTGAAGAAATAATCGAGCTGTTTCACCGTCAGGGCATTGCCTGCGCGGTGATTGGTGAAACCAATGTCAGTGGAGTGGTTGCCGTGCAACAGCAACAGCGGCACGACATATTTTGGGATTTTAACCGCCAAGTATTTACCGGTTTTTGTTATGCCGATGCGTTAAAAAAGTTACAGGCTCAATCCGTACAGATTAAACCTAAAAATCAGCAGGAGTCGATGTTATGCCCAGTGTGAATTTTACTGTGAAATGGCCTAATGGGGAGCTGATTCAATATTACTCCCCCTCAACGGTGATTTATGAATATCTGTCCATTGGTCAGCGTTACCCAAGTATGCAGTTCTTGCATCAAGTTGAAAATGGTCTGCATGCCGCCTCAGAAAGAGTACTGGCACGTTATGGCTTTTTCTGTAGTTCGGCCGTGGACAATCTGGCGATAATCAAACGCCAAGCCAAATTCTTCGGGTTAAATCCAGAAGATCAAATTGAAGTTATTGAAATGAAGAATCAATGAGAGGGATATTCCATGTTAAGTATCCAAAATCAAATATTACAGCCAAATTATGATGTGGTGATTGTTGGTGGCGGTCAGGCTGGTTTATGTATCAGTCACTATTTGCAAAAAGCGGGCATTGACCATGTGGTATTGGAAAAAGAATCCGAGTTGACCCATAGCTGGCGCCATAAACGTTGGGACAATTTTACTTTGGTGACACCGAACTGGCAGTGTCTACTACCTGAACATCCTTATCAGGGGAACGATCCTGACGGCTTTATGAAAAAACCTGAAATTGTGGCATATCTTGACGAATTTATTGAAAAGATTAATCCTCCCGCCATTTTAAATATTCAGGTAAAACATGTGAAAAAAGTGGCAGCGCATGAGTTTGTCATTGAAACCAATCACGGTACAACCACAGCCAAACAGCTTGTCGTTGCAGCAGGCGGGTATCACACCCCGATTTATCCAAAACTAAGCGACTCTTTGCCTAAACATGTGAAAGTGTTGCATTCGGAAGAATATTTAAATGTAGATCAACTACCTAAAGGTGCGGTGCTGGTGGTCGGGTCAGGGCAATCCGGTGCACAGATTGCCGAAGATTTGCATCTGGCAGGCAAAAAAGTCTATTTATCGACAGGCAATGCACCACGTTGTGCTCGCTTCTATCGCGGCAAAGATGTAGTGAAATGGCTGTTTGATATGGGTTATTACGAAACGACTGTCAAACATCATCGTTATAGTGAAAAAGTACGTAACAGTACCAACCACTATGTCACAGGGCGTGACGGCGGGCGTGATATTGACCTGCGTAAATTTGCCTTAGAAGGTATGCAACTGTTTGGACATTTTGATGACTTCAAAGAGGGTCAATTCTGGTTTAAACCAAATTTATCAGAAAACCTGGACCTTGCCGATACCACTTATAATCGCATTAATGCCTCGATTGATGAATATTTAGAGAAAAACAAGATTGCAACCGACGAACCTGCATCGGTATATCAACCTGTTTGGCAGCCTGAGCAGGAAATCACACACATTGATTTAGTAAAAGAAAATATCACGTCAGTGATTTGGTGTATTGGTTTTAAACCAGATTATTCATGGATTGATTTAGATATTTTTCAAGCCAATGGTTATCCCAAACATGACCGTGGTATTACTATCGATCCTGATGTTACATTTATTGGTTTGCCGTGGTTATATACATGGGGTTCTGGACGTTTTCTGGGGATCGATCAGGATGCCGCCTATGTGGTGCAGCATATTGAGCAACAAGTAAATCAGCAAAATATACCTATACCCTATAGATTTCAAGATGTATCGCGACGGCAAGGGAGCGAGTCCCCGGGAGCATAGATAACTATGTGACCGGGGTGAGTGAGTGCAGCCAACAAAGAGGCAACTTGAAAGATGACGGGTATATGCCACCTATAATGGGTGCCCAGTTTTCTACAGTCATGAAGATGCCCCCACTATCACTGGTGATTGAGTGGTGGGAGCAAATCACACGAGCGGTATTTTCTCCTTTGGCGAGATTTTTTATTTTGGATCAAATCATATTTTTTGTTTTTCATTCATCATACGGTTTAGCCACGGCACGGTGACCGACATGATGATAGCGACAATGAAGGTAGCAATCCCAATTTTGCCAAATACGCTGGTATAAATTGGTAATGTTTGCAATGGGTCAGTAATACCTTTCGGTGCGGCGGTAAGGGCTGCGACATAGCCGCCGAGTAAGGAGGAAGTTGCTTGAGTTAAATACCACATCCCTAGAATAAAACCCATCAAGTACTGAGGAACAAGGGCCGCAATCATTGCCAGGCCCAATGCGCTGATCATCAATTCACCGATGCTTTGGAAGAAATAAACCAGAACAATAAACCAAGGGGAGGTCAAACCTTGTTCATCTGCAAACCACAAACCGGCAGCGGCGGCAGTGAGGAAACCTAAAGAGCACAGGAACATACCAACTGCAAACTTAGCTGGCATTGTGAGGTCTTTACCTTTAGCACCCCAGTGAGTATATAAGGCGGCGAGTATCGGGCTGGCAACAACGATCCAGAATGGGTTAAGCGCCTGGAAACTGACCGGATTAATGTCAAAACCAAGCAACTGATGATGAACGTTATGGATGGCAAAGAAATTGAGAGAAGTTGGCATCTGAGCATACAGAATGAAGAACACAATAGCTTGAAGCATCAAAATGAAAGCAACAAACATTTTGTTACGGCCAGCTTTATCCTGCTTTAATGCTTCACGGAAGAAGATAAATACCACGATAGCAGATAGAGTAATCAGCACAATATTGGCTATTTTCACGTTGTGCATCAGCCATGCACAGACGTAAACCATCACAACACTTCCTGCTAATACCATGGATAGGTTTTTATAGTTGATTCGTTGATGGTCAGGTTCAGAACCAATATGACGTACCGTATTGCGACAGAAAATATAGACTAACAAAGCAATAATCAGACCAATACCACAAATATTGTAGGTAACGGCATAACTAAATTTTTCCGCAATAACAGGAGCGAGAGCGAGTGAGAACAGCGAGCCGAGGTTGATTGACATGTAAAACAGCGTAAAAGCGCCATCCAGACGAGGATCTTTGGGTGGATAGCATTTAGACAGCAGGCTGGCTGGGTTAGCTTTGAACAGGCCGTTACCAACGGCAATCGTTCCCAATGCGTAGAAAATTAAATCAGGGTGTAGGATAGAAAGACCTGTCATAAAGTAGCCAATTGCCAGGACTATGGCACCCAACACAATGGTTCGTTTGGTTCCCAGTAAGTGGTCACCTACATAACCGCCAATCGAGATCAAACCATAAACTAACGCGGCAAATGCACCGAAGGTAATAAACGCTTGTTCCTGGGAAAATCCCAATTTTTGTACAAAATAGACAGCAAGAACGCCTTGTACACCGTAGTAGCCGAATCGTTCCCAAAGCTCGACGAAGAAAATCATAAAGAACGGCTTGGGTTGTTGTAATAAACCGATGGATGCGGGTTTATTCATAATTGATTGCCTCTGATTAGCATTATTGGTTGAAATACACTCGGAAATGTACAGTGACGTTCAGTGACATGATCTGTCGCTAAAGTGGTTTTTTTATGTACTTTATTCAAGTGATCGGAGGACAGTAGATTATTATATGGTTAAAATATGTTCTTGGTGGGCGATCACACTAATATAAAGATATTAGTATTGAATTTAATAGTATATTCATTAAGTGAATATCAAAAATAATCAGAAGCTTAATGGAAGTGTTGATAAAAAACGCTATTCAGGCCGTTTGGGGCCTGAATAGTGGAAGAACAATCACTGCCTGATGGAGAAGCAGTTAAACTGTGGCGGCTTCAATTTCCAACATAACTGGACGGAAATTACGCTTGAAATAGATGAGGCCGTGGCCCTGTTCGCTCACCGTGATATGTTTAATCTGAACCAGATACACGTTATGCGTTCCCACTTCTTGCACCTGTTCAATTTCACCTTCAAGGCTGGCGAGGGTGCCGGTTAACACCGGTTGGCCTAATGGCCCTGTCTGCCAGATATTCCAGCGAAAACGCTCTTCCATGCTGACTCCGGTCATACCGGCAAAGTGCCGTGCCATCAATTCTTGTTCATGGTTTAAAATATTGACACACAGGCGGCCATTTTCCTGAAAAACTGTATTCATAGCACTGCTGCGGTTAATGCATACCATCAGCGTGGGTGGCGTATCGGTGATTGAGCATACTGCGGTGGCAGTGATGCCACAGCATCCGGCATGACCATCGGTGGTGACGATATTCACCGCTGCTGATAGGCTCGCCATCGCATCTCTGAAACGCAGGCGATGTTCATTTTCTACAGACATATTGGCCTCCTGCTACCGATTATTTCAGCAGCGTATCTAACTGGTTAATATCGCTATTGTTGTGTAAATGTGGCCTACGCCAGCCATGCTGATCATAATCAGCAAGACAGCGATCAACCATATCCATCATTTTTTTCATATTGCCAGAGCCATGAGCATGGCGCAGACATTGCATCCGAATTTCATCCTGACTTCCGGCATAGTTGATTTCGTACAATTCGTGACGACCACCAAATTCACTACCAATGGCATCCCACATCAGTTTTAAAATCTTAATGCGTTCAACGTGATCGATACCGTTGGAACCCCGAACATACCGGGCGAGATATTTATCAATTTCTGGGTTATTCATATCACGTACACTGGATGGCAAATAAATTAGGCCGCTGGTAACGTTACTTTCAATAATATTTTTAATTTTCGTGTAGGCCATTGGTGCCATAACGCGATAAGTCTGTATTGCCTGAGTATCTGGCAGATAAGCGCCGCCTTTCCACGGCTTGGCTTCTGCCCACATTGCATCACTCAGTGACCAAAACAGGTTACGCCAGGCAACCACTTCACCCAGGTTAGCCTGAACACCACGGAATTCTATCACGCCAGTGCATTCCAAGCTCCTTTGTAGCAGAGCGGTAATAAAATCCAATTTCACCGCCAGCCGTACACAAGCCTGTAATGGGAACAAACTAGTGAAACCCGCTTGGATGGCCCAGTTGCGTGCACGGTCAAAGTCGCGGTAAATCAGGACATTTTCCCAAGGGATAAGGACCTTATCCATCACCAGAATTGCATCGTTTTCATCGAAACGGCTGGATAAGGGATAATCGAATGGGGAACCTGTTGCGCCTGCTACCAATTCATAGGAGCCGCGGGAGATCAATTTCACGCCTTCCGCGTCCATTGGCGCGACAAACATCAGGGCGAAATCAGGGTTATCCCCCATTACTTGCGCGGAGCCAAAACCGATAAAGTTATAGTGAGTCAGGGCTGAATTAGTTGCTACCACTTTTGCGCCGCTGACGATAATACCGGCATCAGTTTCTTTTTCTAGCTTAATATAGACATCACGTGTCTGATCGGCGGGTTTATGGCGATCGATTGGTGGATTGACAATGGCATGGTTAAAGTAAACGCCTGTTTCCTGAATACGTTTGTACCAGGTACGGGCGTTATCAGCAAACTGACCATAATATTCAGGAAATGCGCCGAGTACGTTACCGAAGGCCGCTTTATAGTCAGGCGAACGGCCCATCCAGCCATAGGTTTGACGTGACCATTCAGCGATAGCATCACGTTGTTGGCGCAGCTCATCCGCACTGCTAGCAAAGCGGAAGAATTTGTGAGTGTACCCGCCGTTGCCGGTATCGGTATTCCAGCACAAGGTATCATGGGTTTCAGGGGCATGCAGGGCATCGTACAACTGACCGATTGAAGCAGCAGAATTGCGGAATGCGGGATGTGTAGTGACATCTTTTACGCGTTCGCCATAAATGTAAATTTCGCGGCCATCTTGAAGGCTTTTCAGGTACTCTTCACTGGTGAAAGGACGTTTTTTGTCGGCGCGAAAATCTTCTGGTTTCATGTCTACCTCACAGTCGTCATAAAAAGCGCCTGTCTTGATATAAGATAATCAATATTGGCACATAGATGTTAATTTAATGTTTGTTTTGTGTTTCTTAATTGAAGCTTTAGAACGGCATTTCTTGAATAGATTTTCGGAAGGTTGACTGGTACTTTTCGTTGGAAAGGATGCTTTATTACTTAAAGTGTGATCCACACGGTATTTTTATGATTGTTATTTCAAGGTCTGTTTTTTTGTCGGCTGCACTCACTCACCCCGGTCACATAGTTATCTATGCTCCCGGGGATTCGCTCCCTTGTCGTCGCAATGCATCTTGAAATCCATAGGGTATAGAGTCAATTGAAAATATGGGGCATCTTTCATTTTCTGGTTTCTGTTCCATGTATCCAAATATTAGTAAATTCAGCTCAATCTATACTTGTTTTAAATGTTATTTCCCTCCGGCCAGATCAATAAAATTTCCTGTTACATATGAAGCTTCATCCGACAGCAACCAGGCGATAGCCTGTGCAACTTCTTTCGGTTGTCCACCGCGTTTCATTGGTAAGGAATTTTTCACCCGATCAACTCGATTTGGTTCGCCGCCATCAGCGTGCATATCGGTATAGATGAATCCAGGACGAACGGCATTGACCCGAATTCCCTGATCTGCCACTTCCAGAGACAGGCCAATAGTCAAAGTATCGATCGCCCCTTTTGATGCGGCATAATCTATATATTCGTGCGGTGATCCCAGTCGAGATGCTGCGGATGAAACATTGACAATTGATCCACCGTGACCACCATGCCGGAAGGACATTCTTTTAACTGCTTCCCGTGCACAGAGAAAACTGCCTATGACATTGGTGGCAAAAATATCATGCAAGCGATGAGCGGTTAATTGTTCAATTGATGCTTGTGATTTAAGAATCCCGGCATTGTTGACTAAACCTGTGATGCATCCGAGTTCGGCATCAATTCTTTGGAAGAGTTCTACAACTTGTTTTTCATCAGCGACATCGACCTGAATGGCGATAGCTTTACCGCCGATATTATGGATGATTTCTATGACTTCCTGATCTTGATTGGAGTGGTAGCCAATGCAAATGTGGTGTCCTTTCTCTGCCAAATAAAAAGCCGTTGCGCGACCAATGCCGCGTGATCCGCCCGTAATTAATGTAATTTTTTGCACAGTATTCTCATTTAAAGTTTTATACCCGTCATCTTTCAAGTTGCCTCTTTGTTGGCTGCACTCACTCACCCCGGTCACATAGTTATCTATGCTCCCGGGGATTCGCTCCCTTGTCGTCGCAATGCATCTTGAAATCCATAGGGTATATATTAAGAAATTAAATATCAAATGAACCAGTATTAGTAAAGAAAAACTGGATAAAAAGCAAATTCTTGCATATGGCATGGGAATATTTCCAATGTCTTTATTATTTATATAATTTTTTAGTTAAGAATAAAATAATCTAATTGCTATGTTATGGGTATTGTGGGAGTATATTTATAAAGATAGAAATTGACTTTTTATAATAATGAAAGTCATGAGAAAGCAACATTATATATTTTTGTTTTTATTGACGATAAAATGAATTTGTTTGTAATTAATGTTTTTAATGTTTTTAATGTTTTTAATGTTTTTAATGTTTTTAATGTTTTTAATGTTTTTAATGTTTTTAATGTTTTTAATGTTTGGTTAATAAATGACGCCTTTGAAGTATAACATATAATTAATCACCTTCAAAAGCGTTTTTTATTTGAATATTTTATGGATTCAAGGTTGATTTATTTATCCTTTTCATGGTGTTTATTCATATAATTTTGCATTATTTTAGATGACTCATTCAGATGTTCTAATACGGCGGAAATAGTNAATAACGTTTGATAATGATTTAGAATTTGCGATTCATTGAATTATCGTAAAAAATTAGAAATAAATATCCGCTTTGTGGATCTTTATGCTCTCAGGGAAAGATGGGAAAATAAGGATATAATGGACTAATCAGACAATAATTTCCAAAAGGAGCAGACTTCAATAAAGTCTCTAACTGAGAGATAAATTTGTCGTAAACCGATGGAATAATTTCCTACTGAAAGATTCGGAATGGCAAATATACCAATGAATTATTTAAATGAGTATAAATTTATTTACAGGGTCATTGCATCGGTTATCATTGAATGACGCCTTTGAAGTATAACATATAATTAATCACCTTCAAAAGCGTTTTTTATTTGAATATTTTATGGATTCAAGGTTGATTTATTTATCCTTTTCATGGTGTTTATTCATATAATTTTGCATTATTTTAGATGACTCATTCAGATGTTCTAATACGGCGGAAATAGTTTCCCATAACTGTGGATTAGCTGTGCCATAATAATGAGTTCTAAAACATCCTTTTATATTGTTAGCACCAAGGATAAGATTATTAATATTTTTTAATAACATTAGTGGTGCAATATTAAGATAATTTCCTTGCAGCTCATTGAATATTCTTTGAAATGATTCATAATCATTCTTATCAACAGCTTTTTTCATCTTATCTATGTACAGCCATTTTTCTCTCATGTCCATTATATTTAACCTCTTTATTTACTGTCACATTAAAAATTACTATGATTAGTCATCTTTTTTATCCAAATATTCTTGTGCTAATTTGGATACATGATTTAGAAAATCTAACGCCGTGGTGTCCCATAATTCAGGAACAAATTCATCGTAATTAAAGCTATGAAAGTCTTTTTCTACGTCATCAGAATTACGGGTGAAATTATTAATCTCTCTTATTAAACTTATTATGGTTATTGACAGTTTAGATAATCAGTTACTATTTCATCTATTGTTTCACCAAATAACTGATAATCTTGATGAAAATAAGTCAGCATTAAATTATCGATATATTTTCTTTCTATTTCTTTTTCCATTGAATTAAACCTCTTTGTTTATTTTTTTATTTAAGAATACTTTAATTATTCATCTTGTTCAGTGTGCTCGTTTAAATAATCTTGTGACTTATTTGACACATGCTTTAAAAACTCAAGTGCTGTCATACCCCACCATTCTGGGAGAACGTCAGCATCATGGTAATGATAATCAAATGTGCTTTCTACATCTTCGGAAATGTCAATAAGATCATTGATTTTTTCTATTAACCCTTTTATCATTCCCAGAGTTGCGACATGAAGAAAATCATTGATAACATCATCAAGTTCGGGACCTGATATTATATCGAAGTCCTGATTAAAATAAGCATGCATTAAAATATCTAGAAATGGATATTGTCCGGTCATTTTAATTGTGGCCTTTCATATTATTGCGATCTCCTAAATAAGCTATTCAAAATAGTAGATCACTTTACAAAACGCCTTGTACGACAAGGGGACAAGCTATACATAGCAACACCATGAGTTAGTGTTGGTTATTCGGTATCAAACTTCCGTTGCTCAGTCATTAATTAAATTGACTACTGTATCGGTATTACGAAATGCTATTTAGTTGGAAAATAGTTTACTCAGCGTATATACCCGTCATCTTTCAAGTTGCCTCTTTGTTGGCTGCACTCGCTCACCCCGGTCACATAGTTTGCTATGCTCCCGGGGATTCACTCCCTTGCCGCCGCGATGCATCTTGAAATCCATAGGGTATAGAGCTGGCTAATTTGAGTTCTAGAACTCGAAGCAAGCGAGTGAACCGAAAAACCATTTTTTTCCAAAATAAGAAGAAATGTGAGATAAAGTTATAGAGACTTTCATCGGGCGTGAAAACTGCATTTTGTATATAGATCTAATTATTTAATGTATGACATTGATTATTAAGATTAAATATATTGTCTGGAGTGTAATTCTAATTGGTAATATCATATTTGAATTTATGGTATTTATGTGTGATTAATTAATTATGACGTGAATCACGATATTGAAAATTAGATTATTAATTTATTGATTTTTTTGTATGGTTTGTATTTTTATACATAGTTTAAAATAAATTATAGATTGAGGAATTAAAAAATCTAACGAGATAATACATCTTCTATTAAGAAGCAGAATGCCAAATGTTAATATTTTTCAAATCTTACGATTTTATTTAAGTTAAACTTAAAAATAGTGTAACACCTTGTATTAAAGTGAAAGCCTATAGCTATAACTGAGTTTAAGGACTGAGTGTAGCGGTGCTATTGGTTATTTAACTTAGAGCCTATCTCAATAGGCGTAATTGTTGCAGGCAGTTTGAACATGGACAGCGCGGAAAAACCGGAGCGTACACGTAGTACGTGAGGATTTTGAGCACTGCCCAGGTTCGCTCTTTATGGCAAAGAAGGGCAAATAAAATAGCCCTATTGAGATAGGCAGTTAGTAAACCGGTGGTAATTCACATAGGATATTCTATGTAAATGAAAGAGAGACATATCCCTTATAGCTTAACGATACCTATGGATTTTTCGCTGGATTAATATCACTTCTTATTTGAAAAGGAGATTACTCATCGTGTCTAAACTGGCAATACATGGTGGCTCTTCCATTCGAACAATGTCTTGGCCTGGGTGGCCTACAAGTTCTCCCGAAACTGTAGATAATCTACTTTCTGTTTTAAATAGTCAGCGTTGGTCAATAAGTGGACCATACCGTGGGGTACCTTCTTTTGAACAGCGTTTTGCTGAAGCTTATGCACGTTACACGAATGCTAATTATTGTGTTCCTGCTTCCAGTGGTACTGCCAGCTTGACTATGGCTTTAGAGGCAGTAGGGGTCGGAGCTGGTGATGAAGTCATTGTACCTGGTTTATCTTGGGTCGCTTCAGCATCAGCTGTTCTTAATATTAATGCTATTCCAATGCTAACCGACGTGAATCCTCAGACAGGGTGCTTAGATCCAAATGCGGTTGAGGAAGCAATTACTTCTCGCTGTCGTGCGATTACAGTTGTACACCTCGGTTCTGCGGTTGCAGATCTGAATGCCTTAATGCATATTGCAGAAAAAAATAATTTGCCACTCATTGAAGATTGCTCTCAAGCACACGGTGCTCGTTTTGCTGGTCAACATGTGGGGACATTTGGTATTGCTGGAACGTTCAGCATGCAACACAGTAAGCTGTTGACCAGTGGAGAAGGTGGAGCAGTACTAACTCAAGATGAGCAAATTGCTAGACGATTAGCCCATCTACGCGCCGATGGACGCACATTAAGCAGTGTACCACCACCGTTGGATCATATGGAGTTATTAGAAACCGCTGAGTTAATGGGTTCAAACTATTGCTTGTCTGAATTTCATGCCGCAATTTTGTTAGCTCAATTAGAAAAACTTGATACCGAGAATGCTATCCGGCGCTGTAATGCTGAATATTTGGATGAACTGATGCTGCAAATTGGCTGTTTTCCTCAGCAAACCACTCTGGGTACCACTGAGCGTGTCTATTATAGCTATGTCATTGGGTTACCTGAATCTGTCTTAGAGAAGGTTTCAGTAGAAAAACTGGCAGAAGCCCTGTCAGCAGAGCTGAATTTACCTTGTAAGCCTATGTACGCCGCATTAAATCAATGTACGTTATACCAACCCGCGAGTCGGCGGCGTTTCGTATTAAGCAAAGACTTTCAGTCATCCGTTCAGCCGCAGCGTTTTAGTCTGCCAATAGCGGAGGCATTCTCCCATAGCCACATTGCCTTGCCGCATCATTTTTTACTTGCAGAAGAAACAGACATGCTTGATGTCCAGCGTGCTCTGGAGAAGGTAATGAGCCATGCCGAGCATCTATGAATCACTAAAAGGCCAAAACTATTATGACGTCAACACATTGCCATCGTTTTGTGTTCATCCGACACGCAGAAGCAACATGCAATCTACAGGATGACCATGTGTTAATCAGTTCAGTTTTGCCTGATTCACCATTGACGGAAATGGGCCAGCAACAAGCACAATTATTAGCAGATAATTTTCCCAAGGAGTTAATCGGAGACAAGATATTTAGCAGCCCAATGGTCCGAACAATGCAAACGGCCAAATTTCTCACTGCACGGTACAATTTACCGTTGATATCTGATGAGCGTTTGGAAGAAGTGCGTATAGCACCTTCACTGATACCGCCATTAAGTTTGCCGGAATGGGATGCAATGCTGGAAGAACGTTTGAATAGTCCCACAATTAAAGTAAGACCTGAAGTAGAAACTGTTATTGAACAACGAGCACGAGTGACCGATTTTTTGCGTCAACGGCACCAACAGCGTGGCCGGGAAATGGTCACTCTGATCGTTTCCCATGCATTCACTATAGAGTTAGCAATGTTTGTGTTGCTAGGGCTGGAAATCTCCCTATTACAACGCTGGCATATGCGTATTAGTAATACAGCATTGCACGTTATAGAGAATGAAGAGATAGGTGGAAAATCTAGGCTTGTTCTTGTTAACGCGAAAAATCATTTGAGATTATGGCTTTAAAGGTAAGAAGATAAAACGTATGGCTGCAAAATTTGAACGATTACAACAACTTTCCCGGCACACTGATTTTTCAGCATTGGTTCCACCTTTAGTGGGATTTGCGGCTGATAAAGCGCTTGCCATTGTAAGACATTATCCGCAAGCAGATACCGCACTGCTACGCACCCTCTACAGTCAGTACATCACTGAGCACCCCGATTGGATAAAACAGGTTGAGAAAGTTTGTGGCCCTGCCCCCTGGATTATTCGCAGTGCGGGTTTAGAGGATGGTGATGCTTTCGTGAATGCTGGAGGCTATGCCAGTATCATCTGTCATTGTCCGGCAGATTTTAGTGATACGCTTTCTACGGTGGCTTTCAGTGGATTTGAACTTCAATCCATTGAACAGCAACGGTTAAGTGATCCGGGTTATCAACCGCAGCCAATCACCTGTTTTGTGCAAAAATTGATTGAAGGTACGCCATCTACAGTGGACGCCTTACAGGCTCCGTATCTGACAGCCGATGCATGCCATAATTTAAATAAAATTATCAATCAATTACATCAATATTTCTCTGAAATTGCGTTAGACACTGAGTGGGTTTTGGAAACGGATCATGGCCTGGTTTCCGTGACCGGATTGACTTTACATGCCTCTGAAGGTATCCGGGGAGAACTGGCGTTCGGTTTTGGTTTTGCGTCTGCACAATCCCCTGGCTCAAGGGTAAACTCTGTGGCCTATCATTGGCCAACGTTAGCTGCACCTCTGTGGTATGGCGCTCAATTATGTCAGGTTCGCGTGGATAAGATTTGGTTAGTACAGGCACGCCCCGCTCCGGGTTATGTACTTGAGCGTCAGGTTGAGCAGTTAACCACTGAAGTGAAAGAAGAGCTGGCACGTAGTATGCGGGTGGTTCCCGTAACAACATTGCTGCATCCTGCAAAGCCTAATTTAGGCGTTTTCCTTTCGGCATCCACATTAGACGATGCTTGGTCTCGTTATTTGCGTCTTCCTTTGCCAGTGCGATCCACTCTTGTGGCTGTCTTCGTTGAATCAGGCGTTGCCAGTGAACATGCTGGCATCATGTTCCGTCAACAAAAATTGCCCGTTTTTCTTACCCAGTTAACCAATATCCCCGCAGTTCCTTTGGTCATTATTGATAGTGTGGGAGAGCAAGCCTACTTTAGTGCACAAAAGCCGCTTATCGAATTGGAAACAGAAACCACTGAATCGGTTAATTTGCCCGCTGCTGTACAGCATATTTTTGACGATAGAGAATCTCTGCCCATTACGGCGCTGTCTTCTCAAGATCTTTCGGATGTTTTGCAACGTGCGCTGGCTGGCTTACCGGTATTAGAGGAAAAAATCGGTACTTCACTCAGGCAACGTACTCTTTTTCCAATGGACACGTGGTTACAGCATGGTGACATTGTCCGAAGCCCAAGTTTAACAGGTTGGCTCCTGGCACAAGTCGGTGAGAAAGCGATGACGCTCTACCCTGCTCATTGGTTGGCAACCGATGTAACAACAGATTATCTCTGTGCTTTCAGAGCCAAAACCGATACGCAGTCGGCATTACCGAACTTATGTAAGGCTATCCCAACATTGGCAGATAAGGTCAGCCAACTCAATGACCTGCGCCTGCTGATGTTATTTATCAAAGCCGAATCATGGATTGAGAGAATTCCCGCGATGCCATTGGCGCAATGGGTTGATGTTGCGATAACGTCCCCAAATGGGGATGGGCGTCTGCTACTGGCGTGTCTACTTCATGTGCTCGCAGATACAGACATTATTCCCATTTATGAAGATGCAGACCGGATCAACATCTTACACGCGTTAACCCAGGCAGCAGGCTCTACACTTTCTGTTCACGAACTGTTTGAAGTTATCCATCATCGTCAATTGTCACCGACTGCACTGGCAAATCTGGTTTGTGCGCCCAAAGCGTTTGCTGACTATGTGGCTTTCCTGTCTCCACTTAAGCGCTTTAAAGCAGCCGCAGCACTGGCAGGAGCGAGTGAAGCCGCTGATTTGCTACAAGCTACGGATAGCCTGATGAAAGAGTTACATCAGGCGAAATTACCCACCTTGAGGGCACTTTGTCGCATAGATTTAGTGGATACTTACGATCAGGTACTCAAGGCGGTATTAGCCGATGTGGTTGATAGACACGAGCTGAGCACGTATCAAAATTATCTAGATCTGCTCAGCGATTGGATGGAGTTTGCTCAGCTATCAACGCTTTCTGCCACAGAAAAATCGGCATTAAGCGCTTTCCAGGGATGGGTAGAGCATGTTCGTCATAACCCTATGCCGGACACTTTTTTTCTTGAATTAAAAGAAGATGTTGTAGAAATCTTGGGGGATGATTTCTTACGTTGGCAGGTTTTAATGCCTGTCGCCGGTAATATGACACCGGAACAGCTACCGATAGAAAATGCTCACCAGTTACACAATCTATTGCATCAATGGATGCTGGTTCGTTTCCGGGCTGAATCGGGGCCTGATCTACCTGCGCTTTTACATAAATTGATCAATATCGCTGATGGTTTTGGTGATGCCCGCTCTTGCCTTTTAAGGTTAACTAATAACCTCTTTGAGATTTCTCTGCCTTTTGTCGTACATAAGGCCAGTTTCCTCTTTAATGAGAAGGAATTGGTTGTTGAGTTCTGCGAGCTTCCGAATGCCCCGGAAGAGGAGATTGGTCGCTTATATGTCTTCGATGCATTGGCATCACGTATTTCAGAATGGAAACCACAATGGCAGATATCATCAAATCGGGTCTGCCAATTAGGCACTTGGACACTTTTCTTACGTTTAAAGCGTGCTGATGGCTTACATTGGCAGAGACAGGATCTTGAGCAACTGGTGCTTTGGTTGCGAGTGCTATTCGATACTGCTTATGATTTCTCCTATGTGCCTAATGATGAAGTTTCCCATGTGCATGACATGCTGGGACATTCTCCCTGGAGTGATCTATTCCACGCTTATGTTAATTACCGGGCTGTGATTGATTTTTCTGTTCAGCGTATCACAGTTTATTCGTTGCCCTTTGCCTCAACGCTCGCTGCACTCTGTCTGAATGAATCTATACGTGATGAGGTCACCAGCGCTTACCTTGCTGGTTTTGACCATGCCTGGGATGCTTTTCACCGAATTATTGAGAAGCTGGAAAAAACAGAGGATGACCAAGAACAGTGGGAATGCCTTCACACCACCGCAGGGCAGATGGGATTACTCCTTTCAGCAGTATGGCCAGAGCAGACGTTGATGCGGATGGTACAAAAACCACTCTCCCCGATTGGGGCTGAACGGATCGCAGTCAGCTTGTTACATCGTCGAGATTTGTCGGCTACATTGCAGCAGTTGGTTACTGCTCCAAAAAATGCCGGATTGCGTAATTTAGTTTTGCACCACGTTCCTGAAATCGCGGTAAATGCAGGTTCTGCTGCCTCAATCGCAGGTGAAATCGCGATTTGGCAAAGTCAGTTTAAACGCTGCAAAGAGTACTTGCTTGCCTATCATGCAAATGTACTCTCTGAGGGCCAATGTCAACAATTTGTCAGACAACTTAGTCTTATCCCTTATGGCATCACAGAGGAAATTGAAACGTATATTCAACGTGCTCTGGCTCCTATAGCCACAGAGGAGAAAGGCCGTTTTAAATTGTCTGAAGTTGATCCGATTGCGATTATTAGCACTATGCGGACAAAATGAGGGCAGAATGACTAAATACCTAGGCAAGGTTGCTAGAATACAGATTACTCCCTCAGAGTTAGTGGCGAAGTTATTCGCCACTGAATATGTGATGGTTATGTATCAGCCTGCGCTCTGGGACAAATATGGAGCGACCTAAGTCTTCTTGCTGAAGCCAGTCAACAGCCGTTATCTGTCCGCCGTCAGGCCAAATGTTCTGCTACACATGCGCAACAGGCCGCTTTGTCTATCGCTTGTGGTCATAAAATCACGGCTGAAACGGAGTGTTCTCAACAAATAGGCATTGTATTGCAAGGTCAATTTTCTCCCTGGATGGATCTACTGACCCGTATTTTGGCACTCCCCTTGCCAGAGTGTTATGGCTATGATGTAGGGGATACCGAAGTCTGTGTGGATGATGCAATCCGTTTCGCCCGCCAGTTTGCCTCCGGGCGTTCCATCGTGGTTGTCGGTCTCCGCAGTGGTGGGAGTTTTCTTATTCCACGTTGGGTTGCAGGATTAACTCAGATTAATGGTGTGCCCCCTGCATGGCTAACACTGCGCCCTTTAAGGCATATTAACGCCTATTGTCAGTACCATCCTTCAGAGTTGGATACTCTATTTCGTCTTCTTGACGCACAATCTGAACGTCCAGACGTCGTGATTGTTGATGATCAACCCGATACAGGCAATACCGTTGAAAAACTTGCGGAATGGTTAGCCTTCAAAGCAGAAAACATCTGGTTTGCCAGCATTGGGCATGTGAGAAAAATCACAACATCAGCTTCATGGTCAACCGTATTTGTGCGATCACCACTGATGACACGTGAACGGCGTTCACTCTGGCAACTGTTGTTAAAAAATGATCACCGCCATTTTCTTTCTACATTGACTTCTGCGATACCAGCGTCTGATTTACTGAATTCGACAATAATAAATAACGCGGATACACAGATCTTTATCCATTGCCCAACAATGGAAAAAAGATATGGCTTGGATGAGGCTTGGTTGCCTTGGAACTCGCCAGCAATGGAAAAATATGCAAGAAGGTTGATTAACCCCAAAAAAACTCCCTTGTTAGTCACGGATAAACATGAAACGCCATTGTTGCACCTGAGATTTATTGGGGAAAGCACCTATGGACTCACGGAATTCAATCGGGTGAAGCAAGCCAATACTGCCCATCCTGAGGCGTGGTTTCTTGATGGTTATCATATTGCTCAACATCTTCCGGGATTGCGGCCATTACGGGATCTTATGGCTGAAACACCTCATGAAAATCATCAGGTTTGGCTTACACAGTGCAACGCTGTTATTCAGTCTGTCAGCCAATCACCATTAATAGATATTGTCGGCCAGCTACCTCAGATTCCAATAGGAGCAGCCATTCGTAATGCATGGGAACGCCTGCAACACAAAGTGGGTAAAAGTAAATTGAGTGAACACAAAGTACCTGACTTACCCATTTGGCTCGATTCACTCAATATTCCTCCTTTTGCAGGAAGTACCCGACCAATACGCTCTTCCCTTAGCTATGCCTTTGGTGATTGGCACTGGCAAGTTGGCAAGGATGGGCATCTCTACCGTTTTCATCAGGAGGCTAACTGGGGAGGGATAAGCTGGCCAGAATTGGAGATAGCTGTTTTTCTGTTGGTATATCAACTGCCGCCCGCCACATTACAGCTGATGTACAACAGTAACCAGACAGAGAATGATAATTCACCAGTGATATTCACTTCCTTACCTGTTGCGCTGCTTTTACTACTTGACGGTTTCCGCCGGGAAGTACGTCAATTTAGCTCTATAGGTAAGATGCGATTATGTGAAGATCTCACCTTGTTATTCCAAACTTTTATCCAGTACCACAACTTGATTATTGAAAGCATCGCGAATATGCAACCGACTGAAATATCGGGGAGTGTTTATGAGTAAACCTGAAAAAATCGCCTCTGCTATTGGCGTACCGGCACCAAACTTACGTGCTCTATCCGCAAGTGGTGCTATCGTCAGACTGAGTGATGGAAAAGACTATATTGACCTGATGAATGGCAAAGGTAGCATCACGTTGGGACACCATCATCCGGTAGTCACAGAAGCAATAATCTCCAGTTTAAATAATGAACAGGGGTCTTCCACCTGCTGGTCAGAGCCTTTTGAAGCTCTCGCAGAAATCATTGTTGCTGATAGTGGTATCCCAAATGGGCAAGTTGCTTTTTTCAGCTCAGGAACTGAAGCCTGCCGTGCTGTTGTCCAGTGTGCCCGGAAGATAACAGGCAAAAAAATCATCGCCAGCGCAGGTTACCACGGTTGGGGGGATTTATGGGCTTCGCCTTCCCATTTTTTGCAGCCAAATGAAAGCAGCATTATCGATTTCTATTTCATCCCTGAGTTACTGGCTGATGTGTTAGAAAACTATCATGGCGAAGTCGCAATGGTGATGATTTCTCCCGACTATGTACATCTCAAACCAGAAACATTAAAAAAAATAGCCCATCTTGCCCGTGAATATGGCGTTCTATTTTGCAGTGATGAAGTCAAAAATGGCTATCGTTCAGTGACTGGTTCTGCGTTACAACAGGTTATTGGCGAACAGGCTGATTTTTATACCTTTGCCAAAGGACTATGCAATGGGCAACGCTTATCCTGCCTCGTCGGGCCAACTGAAATGATGCAAAAAACTAAACATATGACCTATACCGCTTACTTTGACACAGTGCCTATTGTCGCTGCTTTAGCCACATTGAAATATATGCATGACGAACAAGGCTACAAACGTCTGGTCTCGTGTGGGTCAATGCTGGCAAACACATTACGCACACTAATTGCGCAGGCAGAGTTGCCAATAAAAGTCATGGGGGATGGACCATTACTGCAATTTATCTGTGCAACGCCAGAATTGGATGAGGCTTTCTATACTGCTTGCGGTAAACACGGCCTGTTACTGTATAAGTTTGATAATCAAGCTGTTTCGCTGGCAACTGAAGCTGTTTTAACGAAATTGGAGATCCACTTCAAACAGGTATTTTCAGAACTTGCTCTACACTTCTCTACGCAGCACCAAATCCATGTCTCTATCGAGCGACAAATGGAAGCTGCATTCAATATGATCGACGGTGCCAGTGATATTATGCCTGCTGCCGATGCTATCCATTGGTTACAAAGGTATGCCTTATGAGCAGAATAAAAGACTGGTATGGTAAACGTCTGACCTTAATTGCTCCACATCCCGATGATATTGCTTATTCGATAGGTGGTTTTGTCTCACAACTGGCGGCTGTATCCACATTAGAGGTTGTGACCGTATTTACCCAAAGTCGATGGGCGCTCCCTAAATCCCTGCGTGATGCGGGTTCCGACGTTATCAGTAAAATACGCATAAAAGAAGAGCAGACTTTTTGTCAAAATTTTAAGATGAAGTTATACCCTCTTGGGCTCTCAGATTCCAGCCTGTCCGGCTATGACGATGGGAGTGAGCGCCAATTGCAGTTTACTCAGGGACAACTTACTAATGACATACGAACTTCAATCGTATTGGAGATGCTACAGCAGGTCTTGGGAGAGTCCAACCCTGATGTTGTGATTGCGCCAGCCGCCATTGGTCATCATATCGACCATCAGATTGTCCATCATGCCATTTGTTCACTACATAATCATCAATGGCAACTTGCTTTTTACGAAGACCTGCCCTATGCAGCTGAATTTACACTGGATATTTTGGAAAAACAGTTGACAGAGCGAAAATTCAGCATACTAGAAGCCATCAGTATTGATCAAACATTAGCAGATAAATTCTCAGCACTATCTAATTATGCCAGCCAAACCGATCAGGAAACGATTGATGCAATTATTGTCCATGCACAACGTCTGGCACAAACATGTTTCCATACCGGGCAAGCAGTTTACCATGCAGAAAGATTTTGGGAGAAATCATGTCAATATCAGTAGGTTATATTCGTCAATTAATTATCAAAATCGCCTGTGAGACAACGGGAGATGACGCAGAAGAACTAATCAAGCGAGGACGGTTAGAGATCCCTGCACGGGATGCCATTGAATTTATGGTACGTCTGGAAGCACTCCTTGATTGCACTCTGGGTTGGTCGAAATACGAACATTTGTCAATGGAAATTAATAACCTCGCAGAAATAATAAACAAGAAGCTTAATACACAATCATCTGATGAACCAATGCCATTATCACCTTAATCATAGGTAAAAAAATGATAAATACTGAAAAAAATGGTATTGATATACCTTTTAATAACAATAAATTACATGAAAAAAGCAATGTGTCATCCTGTTTACTTCAAGATAATGCGTATTCTATGCATAAAATTGAGTTGCATTTTGAAGATGTTGCTTATCCTTTCTGGGTAGGGAGCCACTGCACAGAGGAAATTTCGGTGCATTTAGCTGAGATGTCGGCGTCTTCTCTGCATATCATTACTGACGATACCGTAAACCAGCTTCATGCTGCTCCTTTCGTACAACGGCTAACTCTAAAAACAAAGGTGCCGGTTTGGGTCTGGTCAATTCCAGAAGGAGAAGCAAATAAGTCACTCAATACATTGGATTATCTGGCAAATCAATTGCTTAATACGGATGTTGATCGCAAAAGTGTTATTGTCGCGATGGGAGGGGGGGTTATCGGCAATATAGCAGGGCTGCTGGCCGCGCTACTATTTCGTGGTATTCGTTTCGTGCATATCCCCACTAGCCTGATTGCAATGAGCGATTCTGTTATTTCTCTAAAACAAGCGGTGAACATGCCACAAGGCAAAAATCTGATGGGTTGTTTTCATACGCCAGAAGCGGTTTTTGCTGATACTGCTTTCTTGCTGACGTTGCCGTCCCAACACTTGCGATCTGGATTATGCGAAATCATTAAAAATGTGCTGATATTGGAAACTGAGAATATCCCATTTTTAACTAGGACACTGAATGCAGAAGCGCATTACGACGAACAAACACTTGCATGCATCGTTCAGGCGGGGGCTCTCACCAAACAAAAAGTCATGGTTAACGATAAGCGGGAGAGACATCATGCCCTTGTATTCGAATATGGTCACACTGTAGGGCACGCTATCGAATTAAGCTGTAATGGAAGACTGACTCATGGTGAATCTGTGGCGCTTGGCATGATAGTCGCAGCTGAAGTTTCTCACACCCTTGGTTTATTGACATCACAAGCACGTGATATGCACTACCGCCTGATTCACCTTAACGGCGTCGATATTAAGGCACCTGTAGGAACAACCCTGGAAGCCATTATGCAGATACTGCAATCTGATAATAAACGTGGTTATCTGCGCGCGAAGCCCAATGAAATTCCGATGATTCTGTTAAATGAATTGGGAACCCCCCTTTGGAGTGGTGAAGGGTATCCCTTAACGCTTGTGCCTGTTGATTTAGTCGAATCAATGTTGCGCCAGCATATTTTTCAAACAACCTAAAATTTAATCAGAATCTGATTACAGCCTGTCATGACAATTGTTCAACGTAGCGCAGCAAAGAAATTAAAACCTACTGGTACTAATATCAGGGTTCTCAGTTTCTAGAGGTGCTTATAAATGTCGAACTATACGCAGTAATCAGGTTCTTAGGGGGTATTATGTCAGACTTAATCAATATCATTCATACTATTCAACCACCTTCATCTTGGCCCCCCGTGACTCGCCGGGTGCGTCGTTATCGTAATATCGGGATAAAAACATCCTGTAATCTACGTTGCAGTTATTGTGAGATAAAGCGGGCTAGAGTGAACACAGAAGCTATTATTAATTCATTAACTCGCATTTTGGAGCGCTTTAATCCGCATGATGTTTTCCTTCGGGTTGAAGCCGATGGGGAAATTACACTTTACCCAAAAATACTCGATTTTTTGGCCGAATGTGTTCAGAAAAAAGATTATTCCATCGAAGTACTCACCAATGGCACACGCCTTCCCGCCTGTCTTCGTCCTGGTTTGCTCTGGGTCATTTCTATTGATGGACATACTGAGCAAATGAATAAGGCACGGGGTTTAAGACAAAAACAGATAGATATCATTTTAGACCATGCCGTGAGCCTTTCTGCCGAACTACAATGTGTCTACCACGGCCAATCCGTCGAAGAAATCAATGATTTTATCGATACCTTGCAGGCTCGTGGTTTCACTGGTCGCCTGCATTTTTTACCCCTGCTAGCAACTAAAGGGCGGCCACTGACAGTGCATTTGAATTATGAACAGCTTCATAAAGCCTCTTTTTTGGAATGTAAGGCTTTCTTCGACCGTTGGGATTACATCTACCAACATGGGAGACGTGGTGATTTCGTCTGTGACCAGATTAAGAATGGTTTCAACTATTACATTGATGGCGAAAATATCTCAATGGTGAAGTGTGATTCTTACTCTCCTGTTCCCAAGTATCTGGAAATTGAAGGATTGCAAGAAGAGCAGGAATACGACCACTTTCCTTGTGGTACTTGTCTTTCTAACCAGGAGTTCAACAACCAGCGTGATCGTATGACACTTAATAAATAGGAAAAGAGGACAAGATATGCGTGTATTGCGATTAACGCCTTTTTTTCATCACCCTGATGTAAAGAGTTGGCCTGCTGAATATGACTCTGTCGGTGGAATGCAGATTCAGATCTGGCGGCAGGCTATGTGGCTGGCAGAGCGAGGAGTACAACAGCATGTGATGACTATCGGTTTTCCTGGTCTGCCACACCAACGTACTTTACACACCAATCTCTGTGTAGAAAGAACTTATCTCCGGTTACCTGAATTACGTTCGGAGTTGACTGGATTAAAAGGATTAACTCAATCCTGGGCACTGGCAACGTTGTTAGCTATTCGCCCAAAAATGCGACAGGAACCTTTTGATCTTATTCATCTCCATCTTGATGGGCAAATCCCTGCGCTGTTAGTCGCTTATCTGGTTCCTAAGTTGCTATCTTGTCCATTGATACTCACTATCCACTGTTCACGACTGTCAGTTTATCAGCCGATGTCAATTTGGGATCGTATGACACATAAATTGGCTCGCTATCTGGAGCGTAAGGCGGTAAACATTGCCGCAACAACCATCGCACTGACTGAACGTACAGCCTCTGTTATTCGTCCATATGCTCGTCGTGTGGAAATTATTCCTGATGTTGTCGATCCTAAACAATTCCGGCATCCCGGTGAATCAGCAATTCAGGCTTTTCGACAGAAATATGGATTAAAAACAAAAAACATTGGCTTTATTGGGCGTATAGCAAAAGAAAAAGGCTGGACACATTTTGTTGCTGTGGCTGATCGTCTGCGTCATCTTGACCTGCATTTTTTAGTCGTGGGAGATGGTCCGCAGCGGCATAGACTTGAAGAGACTATTGCTCAACATCAGCTAGAGTCCCAATTTACTATCACGGGATTTATCCCTAATGATCAGGTGGCAACCGCGATTGCGGCTTGTCATGTCATTGTCATGCCGTCAGAACACGAAGAGTTTGGTGGTGTTTCCATTGAAGCTACTGCGGTAGGGGTGCCGGTGGCTGCCTATGCCGTTGGCGGTATTAACGAAATACTGGGAAAAATTTCTCCTGAACTGCTCGCTCCTGCTGGAGACATGAACCAATTGGTTAACTGCATTAATCGTGCTCTAGCCCAGCCTCAACAGGCTCCCATTGTAGAAGAGAGTGATAACAACAAAAATCCGATAGAAATCTTTGCACCAGACGCTGTATTGCCTCGATTAAAGAGTATCTATCACGAGCTAGTCGAGCAATCTGTTATCAAATAACAGTATCCAACCAAATAACATATAAGGATAGCGTATATGTTTTCTATGGTAGAGATTGAAATCAATTCACGATGCAATCGACGTTGTGTGTATTGCCCTAATGTAATAGCGCCACGCGATGCACCTAACAGAATGAAATCTGAGCAATTTGAGCGTATTATCGACAGATTGGAAGAGGCAAATTTTACCGGGAGACTTTCTTATCATTTTTATAATGAACCGCTGCTGCATCCTAAATTACCGCAATTTGTTGCCTGGGTCACTGAACGGCTGCCGGAAGTCAGACAAATATTGTATAGCAATGGCGATTATCTGACGGATGAGAAATATCAGCTGTTACATAAAAATGGCATTAAACAGTTTATTATCACTCAGCACGATAGCAAACCTGGAGCGCCCAAACCTGATCTTATCTGGCTTATTCCTGATCAGTTACAGTTAACCAATCGCGCGGGCAATGTGATCGCTGGGCCAGAAATCGTCTCGAATCTTCCCTGTTTTGCGCCATCAGACATGTTGATTATCACGATCACAGGGAATGTAGTACTTTGCTATGAGGATAACAAAGAAGAAGTGGTTCTCGGTAACGTCTTTGACACCCCTATCATGGGAATCTGGAATTCACCTCAGTTTCGTCGGGCTCGTAAAGCACTCTCATGTGGAAATCGAAATGCAACGGACATTTGCCGTCGTTGCAATAATCGTTCACATCAAAAAAGTGAGGCGTTCGATTATGTCCTTTAAAAAAACGTCACAATATGTGGTATTGATAGAGCGGTATCCAGACAATTTTGATCGGCGGGGATGGGGGGGAATAGAAACGGCCTATTGGAATCTTGCGCATATCCTGCCCTGCTGTGACGTTGAGGTCATTTGGTATTCTGCTCAAGAATACCCAACCTTTGATAACTTAGCAGAGCAAGTCTCGTCCCAAAATATCACGGCTATCATTCCTTTAATGGAAAGTGAGTTATTTCGCGTCGGCCAACAAGCGCCAGAATCGCTGAGACAGCGTACTATCCGGGTCTGGCATGATGTCTCGTTGCTCACCGACTCCCATGCCAATTTATCTGCCTGCCATGCCCATCAGCCCGGAGCAAATGCCGCTGATTGCGTCGCCATTGCCGCTGCGCCAGACGCCTATGCCGCCGATATCTTTTTTTATGAGGCACCATGGACATATTGTTTTCCCAAACGACATTACATTCCTTGGGCGGCGGATCATATCCCCGCCCGTGATTACCATTCCCCCAACGGTCCGGTGGTCTTATTAGCGGGTAAGGTGGCGCTTGAGAAGCTCTCTCCGGTTGTCGAGGTTTGTCTGGAGAAGGGATTGCATCTGCATATCCTCTTTAATAACTGGTCGAAACGGGGCAAAGAAGCCAGGCACTATTTTAATGGCTTAAATTTGGGTGAACGACATAAGGTTTTCGATTATTACGATCTGGAACACGATCACGAGATGATTTTTGGCGGAGCCAGTGCTGCACTAGTATTAAGTGATTATCACGAGACATTTAACTTTCTGTCCGCCGAAGCCGTACAACTGGGTATACCGGTTGTGGCTTATGCCCATTCGGGTGCTACACGCCGTTTTGCCGCTCATCTTGTGGAAGATAACAAGGCTTTACTTGATTGGTTGAAAGAAGAGGGTATTGCGGGGCTGACTCCAGTTCCCCGATCTCATTGGTCATGGAATGACGTGGGAGCCGTTTATAGCCAATTGTTACACCACATGGCAGTGCGCCACCGATGAAAACAACCTCCTTAGACCTTTTTAGTGATGAAAAGAAGTGGTGATAATGGACCCTGGAGAAAATCATAAGATGTCAATTCAAGAAAAATTACAGCTAGGTGCACGCCATTTTCATGGATTAAAACAGGCACCTGCAGAGTTAGTTGCCGACGCTTGTGTGATAGGTAGTGGTGCTAGTGGTGCGGTAGTTGCGAATGCACTGCAAGCATGTGGTTGGTCGGTCATTATGGTTGAAGAAGGAAACCTACTTACGCCTAAAGTAACACAAGAAGAGGTAGATAGTTCTTCTCCCATGGCAGAGATTAAAGGGGAAAATGGCTGGGAAGAGCGAGGATGGTCCTGGAGTACGAGAAATGTAGGTGGGGGGACGCTCTTTTATGGAGGTGCATCTTTCCGTTATCAGGATTGCGATTTTGATGCTCGCTCCTGGTTATCAGGTATTGGGCTTGATATTGCTTGGCCAATTCATCTGACTGATTTAGAAAAATACTATGCCATTGTTGAAGAACAGTTGCGTGTCAGTGGTGGGCCACACACAGCATCCGCAAAAGAGGGAGGCAATGCCCTCCCAAGGTCACTGCCTGCGGATATCATGGCAGCGGCGGCAAAACAGCTCGGTTATCATCCGTTCACAACGCCGATGGCGATTGATCCTAAACTCTGCACACAGGAAAAACACTGTATTGATTTCCAATGCCCCAGCGGTGCTAAAAGTGATGTCCTGAATATCTATATTAAGCGTTTGGTCAACCACTGCAATTTTACCCTCCTTTCAGGTATCCGGGGCGTGGCGCTGGAACAAGAACGCTCAGGGCAAATCAGTACGCTGCGTTGTCTGGATCTGGAAGATGGCAGTATTCGTCATGTGAAAGCACGGTATTTCTTCGTTGCCTGTAACGCAATACAGAGTGCGGCACTTTTATTGCGATCAGTCACCCCTTTTGCGCCCAATGGTATTGGTAATCGGCATGATCTCGTTGGTCGTGGGCTATGTATGAAACTCAGCCAGCGTATACGTGGTGTAGTGCCAGTAACTGATGCCATGCGTAATCATGCTGTTGGGCTTCGTGGCCCTTTCTCTACGTTGGCGATTTTGGACCACTATCTTGATGCTCGTTGCCCTGGTGGAATGGGAGGATTAATTTACGAAGCTCGTACCATCCCTGTCCCCGACGAGTTCCCCGAACTACTACCCTTAGAATTAGAAACCATCATTGCAGATACCCCTGCCTATGAAAACCGGGTGAAACTCTCTTCCCGTTGTGATGTTTGGGGGATACCTAAAATCATGATCGACTATCAAACAGCCTCTCATGATTTGGCTCGTCTGTCCTATATGGCTGAACGCGCTGTCGATATTCTTCACGCCGCAGGTGCCACACAAATTCATTCTAAGCGTACACGTTCTGAAGAAGGGAGTACTCACCTGCATGGCACATGCCGCAGCGGTACAGATCCGGCACGTTCTGTTTTAGATCCTAACTGCCGGGTTCACGAACTCGAAAACCTTTATATTGTAGATGGCAGCTTTATGCCTTTCCCCGGTGGGCTCAATCCCACACTCACCATTCAGGCAAATGCATTACGTGTAGCACAACATGTTGTTGGAGTTGACTGAGCATGATCCGAGCAGAAGAAGTTTCCAGAATTTATCAGGTGCATCAACGTAACGAAAGTTTCCGTTCCGCGCTCAATTCACTCTGGAAAAGGAAATATGAAACCGTCGTCGCACTAAAAAATGTCAGCTTCCAGATAGAAAATGGTGAAAGGGTAGGGATACTCGGCCCCAATGGTGCCGGCAAAACCACATTGGTCAAGTTACTCAGTGGGTTATTACATCCCAGCAGTGGCCGAATCACCGTCGAAGGACATACTCCCTATTTGCGCGAAAAAACTTTTTTACACAGTGTTGGTCTTGTAATGGGTAATAAGGGGCAATTGATCTGGGATTTGCCTCCTATTGATACATTTGAAATGATACGGGTCCTGTTCGAGATTCCCGTGGCCGTACATAAACAGACTCTGAAAGAGTTGGGCGACTTACTGCAACTGAACACCATCATGACCAAACCCACTCGCCAGCTCTCATTAGGGGAACGTATGCGGTGTGAAGTGGTTGCCTCGTTGATCCATCAACCCAAGGTTCTCTTTCTTGATGAGCCGACGATTGGTCTTGATGTCGCCATGCAAGCTGCTCTGCGTGATTTTGTTGCTGAATATAATCGCCGCCACAATGCTACTATTCTGTTGACGTCACACTATATGGAAGATGTGCGGGTATTGTGTCAACGCATTATCATTGTTGATCGTGGCACGATTTTCTATGACGGCGATCTGCGAACCTTCACGGCGAAACAAAATCCTGAAAAAATCGTCTCGTTCTCAATGAATCGCCAGATCAATATTCCCGATTTTTCACGCTTTGGCTCGCTCATTTCACAAACTGAAGAACGTTCTCAAATTCGAGTTCACCGCGATCATGTCCCTAGACTCGTACATTTTCTGGTTGAACAACAATTGGCAGTTGACCTCACCATAGAAGATCTCCCATTGGAAGAAATACTGCGCCAGATTTTTGGTCATCCCAACCAGAATAAAACCGAACAAAAACAAATTCCTGAATAGAGGCGAACCGACATGCTTTTCGCTCTTATAAAAGTCCGATTATTTGAAACATTCTCATTTCGAGCCGAATTTCTGCTCTGGCTCGTCACACTCAGTATGCCATTAATCATGCTGGTTTTTTGGCGTTCGGTAACTCAAGATGGCTCTTTTCAAGGTTATACCGCAGAGGATTTTAATCTTTACTATGTTGCCGTTCTCGTGACCACTATATTAACCAGCTGTAACAACGTCTGGGACATTAACGAAAATATCCGCCTTGGTGAACTTTCTGTTTGGTTGATGCGCCCCATTCATCCTTTTATCAACTACTTGGCAATTACTATTGCCGAACTGGGATTAAGCCTAATTGTTGCTTTACCTATTTTTATATTGGCACTGATAATGAGCTTACAGAGCCAACCGCTAAATTTACCGCAATTAGGTTTGCTGGCACTGGCGTTATCAGGTGCCTTCCTTATTAATCAAAGTATCCACTTGCTGATCGGGAGTTTGACCTTCTGGATCGAGCGTTCATTAGTTGTACATAAAATATATGTTGCGGCCAGTAGTGTACTATCAGGATATATGTTTCCGTTGGCCTTATTACCAGAGTGGGCAGGTCAGATAGCAAATTGGCTGCCATTCCGGTTTGTGATTTCACTGCCAGTAGAAATATTAATTGGAAAACATTCCCTGTTTGTCGCTGCTCAATGGGTAGCCTGTCAGTTCGCACTGGTGGCTTTGCTGTTTGCTGCCGCATTTTTTGTCTGGCGGCGAGGTGTCCGCCGTTACTTGGCGTTTGGGTAATGATGCATTCTCTTGTAGTCATTCGTATGGCGTTTATCTTGAGTATAAAACGCTCGATACAATACCGTTGGGACTTCATGATAGATGGTTTGCTTTCACTCATCATGGCGATACTACAACTGTTACCGCTTTTCATTTTGTTTAATGAACGTGGTACCGTTGCAGGCTGGTCATTCGAGCAAATGCTGGTATTAATGGGCTGGTATATGATGTTATATGCTGTTGTTGAAGGCTTGATTGCTCCCAGCCTTGCTGCTGCTGTTTCAGGTATTCGAACGGGTTTATTTGATTATATTTTAATGCGGCCCGTCGATTCACTTTTTCTCTGTTCACTTGTCGATATTAGGTTATGGAAAAGTATTGATTTTTTCTTCGGACTTGGCTTGGCTATTTACGCTTTTATACAGCTTGATACTCAACCTTCGTTCATGGATATCATGATGACAGTCATCTTATCGCTTGGTGGGCTTGCCACGGCTTACGCGTTGTTTGTTCTTGCTATTGCGGCCTCTTTTGCATTAGTTAGAGTGCAAAATTTGACCAATGTTCTTTCTTCGTTATTGGGTTTTGCTCGTTGGCCTATTCATCTATTTGGTATGCCCTGGCGGTTAATCTTTAGTTTTCTGATCCCCATTGGTGTCATGACCAGTTCCCCAGTTATGGCATTGTTAGGGATGTTGAACTTGCCTTTGGCAATGGGATCGCTGGGAATAGCCATCTTTTTCTTTATTGTGGCACGATTAGTTTGGAAGCGTGCATTGCGTGGATATCGTTCGGCTTCTAGCTGAATAAATAAGATCACTCGCGCAACGTTATGCTGTGCGAGTTTGATCATGTAACAGGCTGTTTTATCTATATTATTTCAACCCCATCGCATCCCGTATGGTAAAAAATAGATCCGTCTGGTCGGTTAATCCAGCAATATTTGCAGCGTGTGGACCATAAGCTGCTACACGTAATTGTGTACCAGTATGTTTCTGAGAAGTTGTTTCTGAATTACCATAACTGACCGTGATAACGGCCCTGTCTTTGGTAATCAGTGAGCGGGTCAAACCGGGGGCTTTAACATCAGGTTCAATAATCTGACTGGAATGTCCATGATCCGCAGTAACAATTACTAGTGTATCCCCATGTTGTTTAGCGAATCTCAAACCGGCTTGTACTGCTTCATCTAAAGCAACGACTTCACCGATTTGTGCGCAAGGATTGGCGGAGTGCTCATAATCATCAGTCAACGCACTTTCCACTTGCAGGAAGAAGCCATTTTTATTGACTTTCAGTAGATCAATAGCTTTTTCGGTCATCTGTACTAATGTCGGCTGCTGCGAACTCCGTTTGGTGTTCAGTTTGCATTTCACCGGGGCTTCGTTAAGATTTCCATGATAAATCGCTTTCGGCCCCTCCCACATTCCGTGTAAAACTTCTTCATTAAATAATCCCAATAGCGGTTTTCTTTGATTCGCTTCTTTCACTGCGTTCAATGATGTTATATCTGTTACCCATTGATACCCTTGCTCCAGCGCCTGCTGTTTTAGCGTTTTTCCTGTATTGACACCGGCCACTGATTGCTGGGAAAAGATATCGATTCCTCCCCCTAACGTGACATCTGCACGTGCCGTCAGAAGTTGTTCCGTGATAGAACCTTTCCCCCTTTTTTCGAGGGCATCAGTGGGGCACATTTCCGACGTTTCTGTTGGGCCATAGCATTCACGCTGCGTGACATGCGCATACAGTGCTGCGGATGTTGCATCCTGAACTTCAGCCGTAGTGACATTACCGGTTGCTTTTTTGTTCTTTTTTGCTAGCTCCAATAAGGTCTGATGGGGTTTGTTAAAAACATCAATGGATAATGCCCCGTTGTAAGTTTTTACTCCAGTAGCCCAAGCAGTGGCTGAAGATGCTGAATCCGAAACATAATTGGGTTTCTTGGTATCTTTATTTAATGAGTAATGTGTATATTGTCCAACTAATGGCATTGCATCAATTCCCTTGAAAAATCCTCCTGCCCCTTCTGCGTAGTTACGAGCTAATGTAATTTCAGAATCTCCCATACCATCACCAATAAACAAGATAACGTTCTTGACTTTCTTATTATCTAATGAATCTCTAAGCGCTGCGGTTTGTTCTTGTGTAACTCTGCGTGCTCCACCAAATTTTGTTATGTCACCTTTTGATATACGATATTCAGACGGGGGTTGTTCTTTACTATTGATGGCCAATGTAGGTAAACATGTTCCTAGTGTTAATAATGTTACAAGAAACATAATTAATTTCTTAAATTTTTTAGTCATCTTATTTTTCCTATGAAAATTTAATTTTATTTGAGGGTTTGATAGTGAAGAATTTACCAAGCTCCCCTTAGATAAATGAAAATAAAGCTGAAAAATTTAAATAACTGATTTTAATTTTATTATATCATGACTTTGGTTTTGCTACATTTGTAGATATTCCGTATCACTGAGAACTACATCTATCATGTGGGTTTTTCAATCTCTTTTATCTGTTATGTGTAAACTGCTTTGAAGAGGAAAATTTACTTTGCTCATCTGAGCATGTTTTTTCGTTGGATTTATCAGAAGTTATGGCTCTTATTATCTGTTTTTTAACCTATTATGTAACAATTAGGCTTGAGTAACGTCAAAAGAACGTAATATTGACATGGGTTGGACGCAAAACGCTATATACAATAATCATTAAATTGAGCGAAAAATAGGTAGCGGAAGTCACAGTCAAGGCGTTATACCCATTAAAATCAAGGGGTAAAACAATAACGTTTGATAATGATTTAGAATTTGCGATTCATTGAATTATCGTAAAAAATTAGAAATAAATATCCGCTTTGTGGATCTTTATGCTCTCAGGGAAAGATGGGAAAATAAGGATATAATGGACTAATCAGACAATAATTTCCAAAAGGAGCAGACTTCAATAAAGTCTCTAACTGAGAGATAAATTTGTCGTAAACCGATGGAATAATTTCCTACTGAAAGATTCGGAATGGCAAATATACCAATGAATTATTTAAATGAGTATAAATTTATTTACAGGGTCATTGCATCGGTTATCATTGAATGACGCCTTTGAAGTGTAATATATAATTAATCACCTTCAAAAGCGTTTTTTATTTGAATATTTTATGGATTCAAGGTTGATTTATTTATCCTTTTCATGGTGTTTATTCATATAATTTTGCATTATTTTAGATGACTCATTCAGATGTTCTAATACGGCGGAAATAGTGTCCCATAACTGTGGATTAGCTGAGCCATAATAATGAGTTCTAAAAAATCCTTTTATATTTTTAGCACCAAGGATAAGATTATTAATATTTTTTAATAACATTAGTGGTGCAATATTAAGATAATTTCCTTGCAGCTCATTGAATATTCTTTGAAATGATTCATAATCATTCTTCTCAACAGCATTTTTCATCTTATCTATGTACAGCCATTTTTCTCTCATGTCCATTATATTTAACCTCTTTATTTACTGTCACATTAAAAATTACTATGATTAGTCATCTTTTTTATCCAAATATTCTTGTGCTAATTTGGACACATGAAGATGACGGGTATATACCCTTTTATCATTCCCAGAGTTGCGACATGAAGAAAATCATTGATAACATCATCAAGCTCGGGACCTGATATTATATCGAAGTCCTGATTAAAGTAAGCATGCATTAAAATATCTAGAAATGGATATTGTCCGGTCATTTTAATTGTGGCCTTTCATATTATTGAGATCTCCTGGTAACCGAAATCAATAGAATTACTTGAAATATATAAACCATTCTTATTTATTAAACTTCCTTGTTTGTTGCTATGTGAAAAAATTTTTAGTTACTTGCCTTTATCCAGATAATTTTTTGTTCTTTTTGATACATATTTTAGAAATTCAAATGCTGTGGTATCCCATAATTTAGGGCAAAAGCTAGAACTAGAATAGAGAGTTTGAAAGTCTTTCTCTATATTTTCTGAATTATGGATAAGAGACTCTATTTCCTCTATTAATTCTTTCTTCATTGCTTCATTCGTGGTATCAAGGTAGTCATTTATGACATCATCAAGCTCAGGGCCAGATATTATGTCATAGTCTTGATTGAAATAAGCAAACATTAAACGATTTAGTTCCATTTTTATTTCCTAAGATTTTAGTATGCTGGGAACGCTGTTAATATATAATACAGTTTACCATTAAATTCGGAATGGATTAAAACTATTCTAACTTTATATAATTTTTGTATATTTTGAGAGCCATTAACAAGGCCAAAACCAACAGGTGTACTTGAAGCATATTCTATCTCTTGTTTTACTCCTTTTGGAGTATGTTTTAGTAAGGTGGTTATTTTTATCTGATTATTTTTTAAGGCTTTTGAAATCACTTTCTCTGCCACATCTTGATTGTAAAATGTACTTGCTTCTTTTAATCTTCCTTTACTGTTTAGTATTCTAGCCCTTAACTCCTGCTCTGATAACCCAACATGTTTAGCCAAAGTATGTCCACCCGGTTTTAAACCTGTAGGCGATTCATGTTCAATTAACTTAATTCGTCCTACTCGTACAGAGGCAACTCTAACTGCGCCCGCTATTGAAGCAAATGACAATGGTACAGCAATATCGACAGTAAGCCCTATTTCAGAAGCGGTGTAATCATCAGCCCCAAATTCTTTTGCTAAATTTACCGCCTCGCGATAAGTTTCCGTCGTGGTTTCTCTGCCGGTAATTATTTGACTGGCAGAAGCATTCATTACATCAAGGCTGTGTGCGCCGATAATAACACAGGCAGCTTTAGTTAGGGTTGAAGGATCGGGCGCTAGACAAAGAGCGCCAGCGCCAATCAGTTCAACGACTCCTGCCGCTAAACTCGCTCCACCTAATATTCTGTTACTCCAGGTCTCTTCCTCGGTAATGGTATTATCCGACAGGATCGCCGCAAGTTGCACAGGTGATAAAACAATTCGTAATCCATTCTCAGATTCTGAATCAACGGGAGTATCAGTTAAATAAGCGGCATTATTCATCGTCAATAAATCCTGTCATCCCAGAAGCTATAAGAACCGGTTGAACAAGCAAGATTGTTCCACGTGATATCTTTGTAAGTAAAACAGATGATTTCCTGTGGTATGCCGGCATTATTATCTCTGGAATGCGGATAATTGCTTTTTATGCTGGATATCAAGGCGTGGCCTAGCCTGATAGAATAGTTTTTTTCTAATCCTCCGGTTAGTGATGTGCGATAATTTTCAAATAAACATTCCAGCTCTTCATTGTCATCGAAGCTTCGCGCCAATAAAGGCGAAGATTTATCGATGGGTTTTACTACCATAACCGGATGATGGGATACGTGTTGTTCCCTTGTCATTAAATGTTGAAGCGAGTAAATAAAAATCTCATTCTCATGACCGTGCTGGTAATGATTTCCTATGGAGTTTAAGGAGCCGCAGCCAGAGGAGATCAACCCCTGTTTTTTGCCTTTCAATGTTAGATAAATGATATTTGCCATACTGGTTGCTCCTCTAATGTGCTTTTTTTATCCTGCTGTAGGGTGTGTGCAAAAAGCAATCAAAAATTTATAAATTTAAGATAATTTACATTTATAAGGATAATTTAAACTATCAAAATGAAAAAAGAACTTAATGAAGATAGCATCAGAGTATTAAGAGGAACGTAAAAATCTGAACTGTTCAAGGTGTCGTATTTATAACAATCGCATAGCGTGAGTTGACATTCAGGTAACACCCAGTGGCCGCTACCCGAATAATTTGAAACTATCCTAAACGCATACGATTAATCTGATAAAAAACCGCCACATCCAGTATCCTAGCAAAGCAAATGTAATGACATTAAGAGAAAGTGATTTGAATCTTTTCTTCACGGTTGCATAAATTAAGGGTGACATAATCAGTAAGCATGTTGGAGCAAATACATCGCGATTACCATCTATCAGCTCTCTGTAAACAGTACAGAGATTATCTATATCCTGACCACCGATATAATACTCTTCTTCTAAGTATGACATCATATATATAAATAACGCACAAAAGATAGCATAAGTGATATTTAAAGCTATAGCTGATTTGCTCATTATGAAATTCTCACGATTAAATGCGTTGTCTTGGTTTTAATCCTGCAAATAATAAAACAGGTGTTTTTTGGGGATGGGCAGATTTTGTTATTAATTTCTTATTGTATTGTACATGGGGTATCCCATGTGCCCATAAATAATTTTGACTATTTACATCATGTAGATTGTTGGATAGCCATTTATAACGTATGAAATCGGTGGTGCCAAAACAGGGGGATCTGAGTTTATCTGCCGTATAGTGAAGGCGTTGCATATGTTGTGTTTCCTTTTCTTAAATAAATTTATACCCGTTATCTTTCAAGTTGCCTCTTTGTTGGCTGCACTCGCTCACCCCGGTCACATAGTTATCTATGCTCCCGGGGATTCACTCCCTTGCCGCCGCGATGCATCTTGAAATCCATAGGGTATATTTATATAGGCACTCCGGTTGCCATCATTTATCCTTCAAAAAGTTCCAGTGAGTTACAGAATCTCAGTATATTCAGAATTTTAATTCTTGGAAGAGGTTTTGTAATAAAAATGAGTCGGTTTAGCACGAATTAATAGCACGAGGTTTGCTGAACAAGCAGAATAAAATGCCGGGCTTGGAATAATTAGCATGGATATTTATTTTTCGTGAATATTTCTTTCTCGCCAATAACTAGGTGAGCAACCAACTAATCGATTAAAGAAGCGGGCAAAATAGGCTGGATCTTTAAATCCGAGCTGATAGGCAACTTCAAATACTGGGCAATCACTGAATAATAATAGCCGTTTAGCTTCACGCAGTTGACGGTCGAAGATAAGTCGTTTCGGTGGACGGTTGGTAAACCGATGGCACATATCTTTTAACCGCGATTCTGTAATATCTAACTTATGAGCATATTCCGGTACGGAAAGATGATGATGATAATAATTGTCTATTAATTGGTTAAAGCGCTGAAACAATTTAATTTCTCCTCGTACGCCATTCATCGGGTGATCATCAAGAGGAATATTGCGCAATAACAGGGTAAATATAGCTTGTGCCAGGAATGTCAGCGATTGCTCTCGACCGATAAAGTTATTAGATGATTCGCGGGCGATTAACGCCCAATAGTGATTAAAAGCGGCTAGCTCTTCCGGTTTATCGGCGACGGATAAGCAAATAGCCGGAATATCAAGAATATCTTTATTAGCCGGATAGAGTGATTCCAATAACGGTAATATCAGATCTTGCCGTACAGTAAGGACATATCCGTCACTGTCATCTTGAGTGAAAAAAGCGTGAGGAACGGAGGGCGGAGTCAGGATAAACAGCGGTGCCTGTACAGAATAATGTTGAGCATCCAACTGTAATTCAATATGGCCGGTGATCAAAAAATGAAGTTGGAAGAAACCATCGTGACGATGAGCTTGCATATTACGACCAAAAAATGCCGCCATCCGGCCAAAGGTCTGATAATGCACATCATCAGTGCCTTGGGTTTCATCATAATCCTTGCTGATATCAATGTTGGCAATGATAGGTTCAGCCATGATGGTTTTTCCTTTTTATTGAAAATTATGACGCTATTATCTGTCTGGCGTGTTTCATTGGGATCAGCCAAATAATGGCTGCGCCAACGACCAGCAATCCGGCAACGAAATAGAGTCCGGTATTAAAGCTTCCTGTCTGATCTTTCAGCCAGCCGATTAATAACGGGCTGAGTGCTGAACCTATGTTACCTGTAGCGCTAATAACGGCAATGCCGATCGCCCTTGCGCGTAAACTGATAGCTTGATCCGGCGTTGTCCAGAAGACCGCCATTGCGGTAAATGAACCGGCTGAAGCCATAATAATCCCAGTGAGCTGAATGACACTGTGGTGAGTCAATGAGGTCAATATCCAGCCCGCAGCGGCGAACAGATAGGGTAGCGCCGTATGCATTTTACGTTCTTGTAACCGGTCTGAACGGCGACTCCAGTAAACCATCCCGATGATGGTACAAAACTGAGGAATAGCGGTCAGAATGCCGATCATGATGTTACTGCTGCCCTGATTGAAGCTTTGCACAATCTGTGGCGTCCAGATATTAATCGCACTCAAGGTATTGGTTAGACAGAAGTAGGCCAAGGTATACATCAGCATGATCGGCGCGAAAATCTCACGCCATATACTGCGTTTTTGCATTGTCTGATAAGTTGATGAGCTTGCTGATTGAACCAGAGCGGGCTGGTCGTTATCCATCATCTCTTGTAAGCATTTTTTGTCTTCATCTGTCAGCCACTTAGCTCGCTTGGGTGAATCATCAAGATAGAACCAAACGACAATTCCCAGTAGTACCGAAGGAAAACCTTCCAGCAGGAATAACCATTGCCAGCCGTGAAGGTTCATGAGGCCATCCATTTCCAGAATATAACCGGAAGCCAGAGAACCAAACGCCATCGTCACCGGCATTGCCACCATAAACAGCGCGTTGGCACGGGCGCGATAGTAAGCCGGGAACCAGTAAGTCAGATACAACAGGATACCCGGCACGAAACCTGCTTCGGCGATACCGACTAGCATACGCAAGATATACAGACTGGTTGGTCCGGTGGCGAACATGGTAGCAGTGGAAGCGATCCCCCAGAGCACCATAATCGTGGCTATCCAGCGTCGCGCTCCGACAATGCTAAGCATGATATTGCTAGGAATACCGAAGATGACATAAGTGGCATAGAACAGCGTTGCCGCCAAACCGAACATGGTTGCGTTCAGTCCAAGATCTTTGCCCATTGTCAGGCCGGCAAACCCGATATTAATTCGATCCAGAAACGAAAATACAAATAAGACGAACAGGAAAATAATCAGGCGACGGAATAGCTTATTAATGACGGATTGCTGTTGTGCCGTTAGCGGTTTATGTTGACCAACCGGAAGCTCCGGCTGTTGCACGGCAGTTGATGAATCGCTCATTATCATTTTCCTTAATTACTGTTTTATGTGTATTACGTTGTCTAGGAAATTAAATGCTTGTTGAGTAAATCAGTTGTTATACCCGTTATCTTTCAAGTTGCCTCTTTGTTGGCTGCACTCGCTCACCCCGGTCACATAGTTTGCTATGCTCCCGGGGATTCACTCCTTTGCCGCCGCGATGCATCTTGAAATCCATAGGGTATATTATGATTGCTAAGATTAATAAACACCGGATAAAGGTGCTACCGGCGGCTCTTTATCCGCGATAAATCGTGCTGCCAGTGCTTCCGCTGTCCGAGCCAGTAAAGTTGTATCAATACCAACAGCAACGAATAGAGCGCCGAGTTTCAGGTAATGCTCGGCGACATTGGGTGCTGACATCAGAATGCCCGGCGCTTTACCCGCTACTTTGATTTGGGCGATTGCCTGCTCAATTGCGGCTTTCACTTCAGGATGTTGCGGATTATTGGTAAAGCCCATGTCGGAACTTAGATCCGCCGGACCGATAAAAACACCATCCACACCGTCTACTTTGAGGATCTCCGGCAGGTTACCGAGTGCTTCACGGGTTTCTACCTGAACCAGAACGCAGATTTCATCATTGGCGCGATGCAAATAATCAGGAATTCTGTTCCAGTGGGAAGCTCTTGCCAGAGCGCTGCCCACACCACGGATACCTGCCGGTGGATAACGGGTTGCGCGAACCGCTTCGTAAGCCTGCTCGGCGTTTTGTATCATGGGGATTAATAACGTTTGGGCGCCGATATCCAGTAGTTGTTTAATGATGACCAGATCATTCCAGGGTGGGCGCACAATGGGATGACTTGGATAAGGAGCGATGGCTTGCAATTGGCTTAAAATCGTCTGAACATCGTTCGGTGCATGTTCGCCATCAATAAGTAGCCAGTCGAAACCGGCTCCGGCCACTAATTCAGCACTATAGGGGTTACAAAGCCCTAACCATAGACCGATTTGTGGCTGGCCTGCTTTTAATGCCTGTTTAAATTTATTGGTTAACCGATCCATATTTTTCCTCCTTAAACAAAACGACAACTGATAGCACCGATGGGGCCATAATCCACATGGAAGGTATCCCCTTTATTTGCTGGAACCGGGCGGGTAAAAGAGCCGCTGAGAATGATTTGTCCTGCCTCAAGCTGAACACCATGTGGGGCCAGTTTGTTTGCCAACCATGCGACACCGTTAGCCGGATGATTAAGTACCGCAGCCGCGACACCGGATTCTTCAATCACGCCATTGCGATAGAGCAGAGCGCTGATCCAGCGCAGATCAAACTCGTCGGGTTTAATTGGTCGGCCGCCCATAATGACGCCGCCGTTGGCGGCATTGTCAGAAATCGTATCGAACACTTTGCGTGGACGCTTGGTTTCCGGATCGATGTTATGGCAACGGGCGTCGATCAATTCCAACGCTGGAATGATGTAATCGGTTGCATTGTAAACATCAAACAGTGTGCAGTTCGGGCCACGCAAAGGTTTTGCCAGAATAAATGCCAGTTCGACCTCAATACGGGGCACAATAAAGCGATCACAGGGAATATCACTGCCATCAGGGAAAAACATATCGTCCAGCAGAGCGCCATAATCTGGCTCACTGATTTGTGAACTGGCTTGCATAGCCTTTGAGGTCAGGCCAATTTTATGGCCTTTGAGTACGCGACCTTCGGCAATTTTCAACTCCACCCAGTGACGCTGAATAGCATAAGCATCGTCGATGGTGATTTCAGGGTAATCCAATGAGATCTGGCGTATTTGTTCACGGCTTTTTTCTGCTTGATGCAGACGATGTGCAACCTGTGATACGACTTCTTTCTGTAACATGCGGTTAAACTCCTGTGTCCTCTATGCCACCAAAGCAGAGGTATTTCACTTCCAGATAATCTTCGATACCGTAACGAGAACCTTCACGTCCCAAGCCCGATTGTTTAATGCCGCCGAAGGGGGCGGCTTCATTAGAGATCAAACCTTCATTGATCCCGACCATGCCGCTCTCCAGCGCTTCTGCCACACGGTAGATCCGGCCGATATCGCGGGAATAAAAATAAGCCGCCAGCCCAAATTCAGTCTCATTTGCCAGATGAATGGCTTCTGCTTCATCACGGAATTTGAACAGGGGAGCAATAGGGCCAAATGTTTCTTCTTGGGAGATAAGCATGGATTCATTGACATCAGCCAGTACGGTAGGTTCGAAGAACAGACCGCCTAGAGCGTGTGGTTTACCCCCGGCCAATATGCGTGCGCCGTGGGAAATGGCGTCACTGATGTGTTCCTCGACTTTATCGACGGCGGCTTGATTGATCAGTGGGCCTTGTTGTGATTTGGCATCGTTGGCCGGGCCAACCTGCAACCGATTAACGGCTTGTGCCAGACGTTCGGCAAAAGTGTCATAAATGGTTTCCTGCACCAAAATTCGATTAGCGCAAACACAGGTTTGACCGCTGTTGCGGAATTTAGCTATCAACGCTCCCTGTACCGCGGCATCAATATCAGCATCATCAAAAACGATAAATGGTGCATTGCCGCCCAATTCTAGTGATAGCTTTTTCACGGTATCGGCACTTTGTGCCATCAAGAGCTTACCGACACGGGTTGAACCAGTAAAAGAGAGTTTGCGAACAATCGGGCTTTGGGTCATAACCCCGCCGATGGTTTTTGCATCGACGCCAGTCACCACATTGAATACCCCTGCGGGAATGCCGGCTTGTTCCGCTAGCGCGGCCAGAGCCAGAGCGGAAAGTGGGGTTTCCGAGGCGGGTTTTAGGATCACCGTGCAGCCCGCTGCCAGAGCAGGGCCAACCTTGCGGGTGATCATGGCGTTGGGGAAGTTCCACGGTGTAATGGCCGCCACAACGCCAATAGGTTGTTTAATCGTGGCAATCCGGCGACCGGGCAAGGGGCTTGGAATGGTTTCACCGTAGGTACGTTTACCTTCTTCCGCAAACCATTCGATGAAACTGGCACCATAAGCGATCTCGCCCATAGCTTCTGTCTGTGGCTTCCCTTGCTCCCGGCTCAACAATTCAGCCAGTGCCTGTTGATTTGCCAGCATTAACTGAAACCAACGTTGCAGGATCTGGCTGCGTTGTTTGGCTGTCATGGCTCTCCAGGCTGGCAGGGCTTGCTGAGCGGCTGCAATTGCGCGTTCTGTTTCGGCCGCCCCCATATTACTGACGTGGGCAATAACTTCACCATTTGCCGGGTTAGTCACCTTAAAAGTTGCTTGGTTGTCGGCATCAACCCACTGCCCGTTGATATAAGCTTGTTGACGCAGTAATTCCGTATTTACATTATTTGTCATGATTTTTTTCTCCTGAAGACACTTGTATGAGTGGTTTTCGCCGGTAGAAAGTGGCTAGCTGTTGGCATAACCAACACAATCCAGCACAAACCGTCATTACAAGGGCCATAGCAAAAGGGGTTTCATCTTGTAGTAAAGAGACGGCAACACTGGCAAGTGCTGCCATAGCAAATTGTGCGGAAATCGCGAGCGCGCTGGCGCTGCCGGCAAGTTGGCCTCGATGTTGAAGTAATAAAGAGAGGCTGTTAGTACCAATGGCATTAACCAGCGAGATAAACAGTACGATCAAAATGACGATCACCGTCAGACTTTGCTGATAAAAGATAACCAGTAAGATGCCAAACAGTAATTGAGCACTGGTTTGGATAAATAACAGACGAGAAAGATCGTAGACTTTTAGTAAACGGACATTGAGCAGCACTATTGCCATCATGCCGAGTGCATTACAGGCGAACAGTAACCCATAGTAATTCGCCGGAACCTGAAAATAGTTGATATAGACGAAAGGGGAACCACTGATAAATGCGAACATAGCCGCACAAGTAAATGCCAATGTGCCGATAGTTGCCATAGCTTCACCGTCAGTCAGTAACTTGCCGTAATTTTTAAAAGCGGTGATAAGTTTTCCATTGTTACTCTGAGCGGGCAGCGTTTCTGGCAAGAAAAATAGTAATAATATTCCACTGATACAACCGAACAGGCCCAATAACGCAAATATGGCTTGCCAATTGAAATAGGTTAACAATAAGCCACCAAGTAATGGGGCAATAAGTGGCGCTATCATGGTCACTAAAGTCATGAGTGATAGCACGCGTGGTAATTCCTGTGGGCCATAGATATCACGGGCGATCGCTCGGCCCATGACCACCGCGGCGCCGCTGCCAAATGCCTGTAATGCGCGCAGTAAAATCAGGTGTTCAACGTGTGTCACCAAGGTACACAACGCACTGGCAACGACAAATAATGCGATACCGCTGAGCAGCAGTTTTCTTCGCCCTAAATGGTCGCTCAGTGGGCCGTATAACAGCATACCGATACAGAAACCGGCGAAAAATGCGCCCAAAGTATGTTGCATCTGCCCTTGTGTTGCCTGTAATTGCCTTGCCATTTCCGGCAAGGCTGGCAGGTACATATCGATCGACAGAGGCCCGAAGGCCACCAGTGCGCCTAATAAAGGGATTAACCAGCGAGGAGGATGCGGATGAAAGGGCTTCGGCATCACTACTCCTTACGAAACAAGGCGTGGACGTTGTTTTGTTTGTAGTTCAATACCGGGTCTAATTCTTCCATCGTAAAAGAGAGGGCAAGGTAACGTTGTGCCATCAGCGAGGCAAAATGTTGTTTGATCAGAGTGAACAGTATCTCACCAACCTGTTGACGGCTTTCAAGGCTGCGTCCTGCGCCGATTTTCAGTGTCATATGGACGAAGGCGTAATCATGTTGACCATCGGCCATTTGCCAAGTATCCAGCCAGATGGCGCGGCTGCGTATGCCGCCTAATGGGAAAATACCGGTATCTGCCAGCGCCTGATTCACTTTGACAAACAATTCAGGCAAATTGGCTTGTTCGCGGATATTTTCCGTACATTCAGCATAAAAATGTGGCATTAGGTTGCTCCTAATCAGGGGATCGCGGGTTTATCGGTGATGTAATCAGGTAGTGGAAATACGGCGTTGACTTGCCCGGTACCAGAACTCGCAAACAGTTCAGTCAGAAACTCCACTTTACCGTCATATTTATCCCAACCGAGTAGACCTAATAACATCACCGTGTCGTGCATATTGCCTTCGCCATAACAATAATCTGCATATTCCGGCAGCATCTTGCAGAACTCTTTGAATTTGCCCTCTTTCCAAAGTTGAACCACCCGATGATCCATCTGTTCATCAAATTCTCGGGTGTAGCTATTCATGCCCTCTTCAGCGCGTTGATCATCAATAAAGCGGTGAGAAAGGGAACCGCTGGCGAGTACAGCAACGGTGCCATCATATTTCTCAATCGCTGTCAGAATTGCCTCTCCAAGACGACGGCTATCTTCAAAAGCATGGACAGTGCAGAATGCGGAGACCGAGACAACTTTAAAATGTCGGTCACTGTTCATGTAACGCATTGGTACCAGCGTGCCATACTCCAGTTTCAGGCTTGAGATTTCATGCGCCTGAGCGCGTACGCCGACATTGCGTGCCTCTTCTGCGATCATTTGTCCCAATTCAGGGTTACCGTCATATTCATAACTCATATCCCGGATGAAGTGGGGTAATTCATTACTGGTGTAAATGCCGGAGAAATGGTCGGCGCAATTGATGTGATAGGCACTATTCACCAACCAGTGCGTATCAAACACAATAATGGTATCGACACCCATTTCGCGACAACGGCGACTGATCTCTTTGTGACCATCAATCGCTCCCTGACGGCAACCGTGATGCTTTCCCGGTAGTTCAGACAGATACATGGATGGCACATGTGTAATTTTGGCTGCTAACGCTAACTTACCCATAAAATCCTCATTTGATATCAGGACGGCGAACCGGAATTCGCCGTGGTTAACGCTGACGGAACGGTTATACCCCCCAACGTGGGATTGGATGATCCCCCATAGAGATACAGACGTTTTTCATCTCAGCAAACACGTCAAAACTGTATTCACCGCCTTCACGGCCAGTGCCAGAGGCTTTCACGCCGCCGAAGGGTTGACGCAGGTCACGGACGTTCTGGGTGTTGACGAATACCATGCCAGCTTCAATATTGCGGGCCAATCGCAAGACTTTGCTGACATCCTGCGTCCAGATGTAAGAAGCCAGACCGTACTCCACGTCATTTGCCAGGCGCAGACCTTCTGCTTCATCTTTGAATGGCAGCAGGCAGGCGACAGGGCCAAAGATCTCCTCCTGAGCAACCCGCATACGGTTATCAACATCCGCCAGCACCGTTGGGCGCAGGAAATGGCCCTCTTTCAGGTGTGTCGGCAAATCGATGGGCTTGTCTGGGCCACCAGCCAGCAACGTTGCACCTTCCTCTATTCCCAGACGGATGTAACCGGAGACTTTCTCCCAATGCGGCTTGCTGATAAGTGCACCGATCTGGGTGGTTGGATCTTGTGGATCACCCACCCGCAAACGATTAGCGCGTTCCACAAAACGCTTAATAAACTCAGGGTAGATACTTTCCTGAATGAAAATGCGTGAACCGGCGGTACAACGTTCACCATTAATAGAGAAAATGGTGAACAACGCGGCATCCAGTGCGCGATCAATATCCGCATCTTCGAAGATCAGAACCGGAGATTTACCCCCTAGTTCCATTGAATATTTTTTCAAGCCGGCATTTTTCATAATCTGACGACCCGTTGCTGTGCCGCCGGTAAACGAAACTGCCCGTACATCGTGATGTTTCACCAGTGCGTCACCCGCGGTAGCACCATATCCCTGAACCACATTCAGCACACCGGCAGGGATACCCGCTTCTCGTGCCAATTCTCCTAAACGGTTTGCGGTTAATGGGGAAAGCTCTGACATTTTCAGTACTGCGGTGTTACCTAGTGCTAAACAGGGGGCAACTTTCCAAGTGGCGGTCATAAATGGCACGTTCCACGGAGAAATCAGTGCACAAACACCGACGGGTTGCACCAATGTATAGTTGAGCATCTTGTCATCAACGGGATAGGTACGGCCGTTCATTTGCTGACAAATCTCAGCAAAGAAGTTGAAATTGTGAGAAGCGCGAGGGATCAGCACATTTTGTGTCTGATGAATGGGCAAACCGGTATCTTTGGTTTCCATTGCGGCGATTTCAGGCACATTCTCATCAATCAGTTCACCCAAACGGCGCATCAGGCGTGCACGCTCTTTCATCGGCAGATCTGCCCATTTGGGAAAGGCTGCCTTTGCGGCGGCAACGGCTTGATCAACCTCTTCTTGACCGCCGGAAGCGACTTCTGCCAGCACTTCGCCGGTAGCCGGGTTTGTGGTTTCAAAATAGGTTTTACTGCTGACGTTTTTGCCGTTGATCCAATGGTTAATTACGGTCATTACAGACTCTCCTCATACTCTTGCTGGCTGACAATACGGTTGACCAGACGCCCTACACCTTCAACTTCAACAATAACTTCATCTCCCGGCACCACATCGGATAATCCTTTTGGCGTGCCGGTGGCGATCATGTCTCCCGGTTGCAGCGTCATAAAGTCACTTAAATAAGCGATCAAGAATGGAATATTGAAGATCAAATCAGCGGTTGTGCCGCGTTGACGCAATTCACCATTAACCCAGGTGCTTAATGTCAGATTATGCGGATTGGGTACATCTTCTTTATCGACGAACCACGGACCGATGGGGGTCAGTGTATCGCGGCTTTTTACCCGGAGATTAGGGCGATAGTAGTTTTCCAGATAGTCACGGATTGCGTAATCGTTACAGACGGTGTACCCGGCAACGTAATCCATCGCTTGTTCTTTAGTCACTTTGTGGGCGGTTTTGCCGATGACAACCACCAGCTCGGCTTCATAATGCATATATTCCACATTATCAGGGCGAACGGAAACCTGACGATGACCGGTTAGCGTATTGGCGGCCTTGATAAAAACCAGCGGTTCTTTGGGAGGCTTAAATTCCAGCTCAGTGGCGTGATCAGCATAATTCAAACCGAGGGCAAACAGGGTACCGTTTGCGGGTGGCAGCCACTGAACGGATTCGCCGTTGATTTTACTGCCATCAGGCAGACAGACATTTTCCTGTTCATCGACGGTAACAATCAAATCGCGACCTTGATAGTGAACTCTTGCGTGTTTCATGCTTTTTCTCCCACTTGCACAACCTGATTTTCCAGTGATGGGAAACCTGCTGCTCGAATAACAACTTTGTCGCCCGGTTTGATAGCCACGCGTTGGTGTGGCGTTCCAAGCAGGATCACATCCCCCTCTTTAAGGGTTGCGAAATCACTCAATGCTGCAACTAATTCCGTGGCTGAACGTACCAGATCGGCGGTTGACCAGCGATCGACTTCCTGACCATTGATTTCGGTAATAATATCTAACGCATCAATGGATTTAGGATGGATCATTTGGCCTATGGGGCAAAAACCATCACGACACTTAGCTTTAATTGCCGGACGATAAAAAGCGGTTTCAGGCAGGCTGACTTCATTAGCTAATGCATAACCTGCGATATATTCGGCTGCGTTTTCGATAGCAACTTTGCGGGCGGTTTTACCTATTATTAATGCCAGCGTTGCACCGCTTTGAACCTCTTCACCTACCGGATGGGGAATCGCTTCACCGGAGGTGATAACGGTATTGCGTGATTTAATGAACCATACTGGTGTCTTAGGCAAAGTGTTATAAGGTGTTTGCTGAAATGAGTCATGCCAGAAATCTACCTGGCTCTGGTGGTTGAGGGCTACGGCGAAGACAGTGCCTTTCATTAACGATTCCTCATAAACTTAAACGGGCGGTTTTAAGATGCACTTATTAATATATTAATAAACTACAGGGCGAGTTGTTGCAATATGTTAATGTGTTTGTTAATTTTAATTGTGATCTCAGTAACAATATCTCCCCTAAATTTGTTTTTTATCATTATTAATCAATATATTAATCTTTTTATGGATAAAGTACTTACTTCTTTATTAACCTTTTATTAACCTAATTTTAAGAGTTTATTTTTATTTACTTATTAATATTTTTATGATTTTTTCTTTGTGGTTGACTGAGGGACGTGCTAGTCTTTTTTACTGTGTTTATAGAGTGAGATATACCCTATGGATTTCAAGATGCATCGCGACGGCAAGGGAGCGAATCCCCGGGAGCATAGATAACGATGTGACCGGAGTGAGTGCAGCCAACAAAGAGGCAACTTGAAAGATAACGGGTATAATACTTTCAACAGAGAGTAAATCAGTGATTAACTAAAATAAGAGCCTTCATTACCCATGCATGAATCTCTGACAATTGCATTACTTCAAGCGCGAGAAACCGCGATGGGTTTTTTCCGCCCAATCCTTAAGAGTCATAATTTGACTGAACAGCAGTGGCGTATTATTCGTGTACTGTCTGGTAATCGGTCAATTGATTTTTATGATTTGTCTTGCCAGACCTGTATTCTTCGTCCAAGTTTGACTGGGATATTAACTCGTATGGAGCGTGATGGCTTGATCTTTCGTCTTAAACCGATGAATGACCAGCGCAAACTTTATGTTTCTTTAACACCGGATGGCCAGAAACTTTATGAAAAGGCGAAAGAGCAGGTAGAACAGGGATATCAGGCGATTGAAAAAGCTTTTTCGCCGGAAAAGCTGGTTCAGCTTTCAGCGTTGTTGGAAGAGTTAATTGCTGTTGGTAAGAACTCACTGATAAATACGGAAAAGGATGAGGGTAATGAATAATAGTGAAATTGCTGAGCAGAATCAGCAATTATCAGTTTTATCTATTGAATAATTAGCGTTAATATTTCCTGTGGGGAGATAATAAATTGCCCTCGAAATAGTGTACCTGTTGGGTAATGATGGGTGAGAGTTTCCCGCAACGCTAATGTTATTTCATTATTTTCGAGGGATAGAGCAGTAATTTCAGCCGCTTCAAAACCAAAGAACCGTTTTACTTGTGGATAGAGTGCCTTATACAAACTCTCTTTTACAGAAAAGGCAAGGGTAAATGCTTGTTCAAGTGGTAAATGACAATGTTTCAGAAGTTGAATTTCCTTGTCATTCACAATCATTTTTGTGATTTCATCTATATTTTGACGATCGACGATCGCTTCTACATCGACACCAATTAATCGGTTATGAGTTTGCGGTGCAGCCATCACAATTGCACAATGAGATGAATGAGAAACAGAACCGCAAATACCTTCCGGCCAAATTGGAGCGCGATCATTACCGGAGATCAAATTAAATGCTGGTTGCCCTAATTGCGCTAAAAGTTGTCTGGCGCAATAACGTGCTGCCAGATATTCAGCCCGCCGCTTTTTGACGGCTTTAGCTAATGTATCAGGGAAGGGAAAATTTAATTGATTGAACAATTCATCGTGATAATGTGAAAGTTCAAAACGAGCTTGCCAGAAATGCACTTGGGGATGTTTAACAACTGTTCCATACTCGATTTGAGTCATAAATCCGTTGTCATATTCTGGCAGTGATGCTTGATTGGTGTGTATAACTGTCTGTTCCATGTTAATTATCCAGATAAGGAAATACTGTCCAGTTTATACTGAATATCACTCATATTGAACGGTAAAATGTGCTGTAGCGTTAGCTTTTCCGCCTGTTATTCTATCATCGGTTTGGTAATAGCGGGCAGTGAAAGGTAAATTATAACGAGAATTCCTGTCAGAATGACCGACAACAAATGGCTTTCCAACAGGAACGGGCGTTCCCATATATAAGATTTGCACACCAACCCCTTTTGCTGTATTCGCTGCATTAGCTCTGTTTAATTGAATAATACTCTCTGGGGCGCCACTGATTGTTCTTGCTGAAAATGTAATTGTAGGTTCGATTTTTTCTGTACATTCAATGCCGATATTAAAATCAGCATGGCCGGCAGTTGTTCCTTTTCCTTTAAATGAAGAACTATAAACATCATGAAATCTAACGGTTTGATCGCCAGATAGCGCCATGCAACCTTGAGCAGTAACATGATATCTTGTTTTGTTTCTTATGGTTATTAGACGGATGCCGTTCGATGTTTGTAATAGGGAAATTATTCCAGCGTGCAATGATTTTCCCGATTTAATTGCGCCTTCTTTATAGAGATAAACATCAATATCACCGATATCTTTCCAGGTGATTTTTTTCTTTTCTGGCGGGTAATAGATATAACTTCTGCCATCCGTCGTGGGATATTTCATATTATTTAGGTTCCCAGTAGGAGCAACAAAATATAAATAGAGATTCTCTATACCTGTTGTTAGCTTTCCTGTCCCATGCTCCGTATTACCTGACATGCCAGGATAAACACTTTCACCAAAAACCAAATATCCGTTGTCATCACATGAAAAAATAGGATCATTTATATTGAGCCCCATGCTGCTAGCTAATTGTTCAGCACTAAATCTGGCAACATGAATACTTTTAGTATTTAATGTATTTAAGTTTAATTTAAGTGAACTTAAGTCAAAATATACAGTGCCGTTACCCGTTGTGGATTCTGAAATACAAGCAGCATGTATTTTATTGATATTGAAAAGTAAAACAGCAGAAATTAATAATCGTAAACAAGATTTCATATCTATGCCTATTGAGATTTATTCTTAATTACTGACAACGCAATTTACTAATAACACCATTTATTAATAACACAATGAAGCGAGAGTAATGCCATCCGGTATAATTTATTAGTGAAATTAATATGGCAGATTTATTTATAGTCTAAGAGACTATCCCAATAGGCGTAATTGTTGCAGGCCGTTCTTAATAAATAAACAGTGAACACGGACAGTGCGGAAAAACCGGAGCGTACACGTAGTACGTGAGGATTTTGAGCACTACCTAGGTTCGCTCTTTATGGCAAAGAATGGCAAATAAAATAGCCCTATTGGGATAGGTAGTAAATCAGGTTTTAATTCTGCTGCATCATTAACATCACTGAAGAAAATGTCTCTTTTTTCTCATGTTATCGTGATGTTAATAATTTAAGTCAAGTTGGATGGTTTGTAAAGCTATTTGTATTCAAATGTGAAATGTACTGTTGCATTAGCTTTTCCGCCGGTTACTTTATCATCTATTTGGTAATATTGGGCAGTAAGCGGTAAATAATAAAGATCTTTTTGACCTCTCCATTCAGTTATAGTAAGAGGTGTATCCATATAAACAGGATTATTGTTATGTAACAATTGAACACCAATACCTCTGGCGGTTTTTCCCTCGCTGTATTGATGTAGTTTAACAATGCTATTTAGACTTGGGCTCACTACTTCTCCTGTGAACTTAATAGTGGGGATATTTTTATCTTTGCATTGAATGAGAATAGTAAAGCTATTACGAGGGCCAGAAGTAGAGCCTTTCCCTTTAAATAAAGAAGTATTCATCCTTCCAAGTTTTATTTCTGTATAGGGTGTGGATGTCATACAGCTTTGACTGCCAATGATATTGTCCTTGTTATATTTGATATTTATTAATTTTTTACCATCACTTGTTGATAAAGAAGATATCAACCCTTTTTTTAGTATGGAGCCTGATTTGATATCACTCTCTTGAATAAGATTAATTGTTATTTTACCGATATCTCTTAACGTTATTTTTCTATTGATGCCATCATGAGAGTTACCCTTCCCATCTCCATCATAAGATATAGAAAAATATAAATTATCTACACTGGTTTTTATCCTACCACTCTCGTTAGAGAACCCTATTCTACCTGATGTTGTTGCGAAAGATATATTTTCATTATTATCACAGCTAGCAATGGGGGAATCGGCTTTAATTCCTATTTTGTTAGCCAGCTCCATAGGACCATATTCAGCGATGATAATAGATCTTCGATTATTAAAGTCTGCATTGATAATTTCGTTTATCTCAACATTTAAATCAATCGCTTTAAAATCTCTGTGTAATTTACATGAGGCAATTGATCTTGTAACATTGAATAATGTTAGTAACAATATTGCCAATATAACTAATTTATTTTTCATACTTTCCCTGAATAAATACTACTTTAATCACCGACAACGCAATGAAGTCAGAATAATACCATTAATTTTCTGATATAATTTACTATCGAATTGAATATGACAGCTTTGTTTATCGCCTAAATCGGCTGTTAATTTTGCTGTGTCACTCACACCACTTAGGAAAACTTCTCCCTTTTCATTCACCATACCATTGACACCATTTGGGCCCGTGATTACTGTGCCGAATGGAAGTTTCTTACCGTTATGTTGTAAATTTAAAAATACTCGATGACCGACACGAATAGAATAATCCGCCAATACCAATGCCCCCTTGGTTGGAATGACCTTAGTGGTTGGATTATCAATATCTACGTCATCACCGAATGTATTGGTATCAAGGGATAACATATTTTCCCGATATTGCGATATATAAGGCACAATGGTATATCCCCGCCAATCTGTACTGATAGCGCTATTATTCAGTACATTGGCATTGGTTGCCCCGGGGGCACGAATTAAGGCACTGGCGCCGCTTTCGCTAATATTTTGCGCTAGGGTAACGCCATAGGGATGGGCAATAATGGCGCCCTCTAATCCATAATTAACCCGCTGATTTTTTCTATGATCAGTGGTATAGCCTACATTAATTGAACCATATGAACCTCTGTAATATAGACTGGCGGCATTACCTGATTGTTTTTCTTTCTCTGATTTTTCGTAGCTGTAATCCTGAGAAATACTATAGTTCAGATTCTGTTGTTCCAGTAAAGAGCCGGATAATGTCATTGAGTGCTGGCTGCTACCGTTGATGTTATAAGCGGTATCATAATCTACCGATGCACTGTGATTATCTGATGGCAGCCATTTATCCAGAGGAATACTGATATTGAATGAAAACACTTGATCGTTATTAATACTTGAGCGATTACGATGGTAATTATAGCTTAATGATAAAGCGATATCATGAATATTGGTGTTATAGGACATAGAATATGACTGATTCTTACGGGTTTTATCTTGCCAGTAATCTTGCTGCCAAGCCGATAATGAAAAGCTGCCATATTGTCCTAAGCTTTGGCCCATCATTATTTGCATCCGGTTTTTAGGCGCGCTATTTCTGTTATTATCAGCAAATGGGTGATTATTATTGGCATCGCTAAAGCTGTAATAACCATTGGTATTGTAGCGATAACCCGCTAATGTCACTGTTGTATTAGTTTCAGTAAAACCTTTACTGTAGCGTATCTGATAAGATTGTCCGCTTTTCTTTTCTCCATTTGGGAAATGAGTTGCTGCATTGGTGACATCGATTGATACCGCGCCAATTTTTCCCAGATTATGCCCTAAACCTAATGCATGACTTTGATAGTCAGAAGAAACAATGACTCCACCATAAATGGTGGTGCTATCCCATAACCCGTAAATAGCTTCTGTCTGAATAAATCTTTTTTTGCTGGCCTGTTTGCCACCGCTGAATTTACCGATATTAGCAAAATATTTTATTTGGCCGGTACGGATCATCAATGGTGAGGCAGCAAAAGGTTGAGTAAATTTTCTGACATTGCCATTTTCTTCATAAATGGATATTTCCAGATCACCATTCAGGTTACTGGGGTAAATATCGGTAATTTCAAAGGCGCCAGGTGGAACAAAAGTCTGATAAATAATATTATCTTTCTGGTGCACTTCTATTCTTGCGTGAGTCATCGCAATACCGCGGACAACAGGCGAAAACCCTTGTTGGCTATCTGGCAACATTTGGCTATCAGACATCAATTTAATGCCATTAAAAGTGAAACTATCGAATACCATGCTATCGGTGGATGTTTCACCCAATACCAGCCGAGATCTTAATGAGCGAATATCCCGTTCAGCATAGGCTTTAAGCGATTGCCATTCAGATGTTGTACCCGTATGGTTGTAGTAACTATTATGACGAATTCGCCACGGACCTAAATTAAAGCCACTACGTAAATTCAGATATTGATTCTGTTCACTTTGATTTTTATTCCAGGATTGCATTCCTGTCAGATGATAATTGGTGAAAAACATAGGCAGACCATCATCCCACTGATCAGGAGAAATATCTCCCCTGATTTGCGATTGCATGGCCGCTTGCGGAAAATTCAACATTAGTGTAAGAGCACTTAAATCCAGTTCTGCTGATGCCTGTTTAATATATTTCTCCGGTTGAGAAATGATTTCTTGTTCAGCAAGGGAGGCTAATTCTGGGAAGCTTGCTATTTTTACCCCGATTTCTTTCAGTAAACTGATAGATAATTCAGGGCAAAGTTTCTCACCACAGTCAATAAAGGATAGGCTTTTAATGCCGATATCCTTTTTATTGACGATAACGTTAACTTTATAGACGCCTGGAATATAGGAGTCCGTTTTTGCCAGACTTTCCAGATTAATATTTTCTCTGTCTTCGTCTGATAATTGTAATGCATTGATATCGAAATACAGCTCTGCATATGCTGGCAACGATAAACAACAAATCATTAAAGCAAAACTGATTATTCTTTTCACAATACACTCATCAGACAATATTATCAGAAATTAAACTGGCGCTCTTCTGTTGTGCCACCGTAATCATTGATAGCAGTCAGAGTCACGCTTTTTATGCCATTTTTGGCTGAAAATACCTTATGACTAAAAGGGGGAATAAATCCGGGTTTAGGTATTAATGTTCCGTCAATTTTCATCTCATTAAGATTAATATAATAAGCCGTGGGGTTAGTTAATTGAACGCCACTGGCATTACGTGATGCTGACAAACGATTAATGGCATCATTAGCCTCGTTATCAGATAATCCTGATGGACGATAAATTAATTTGATAATGTTTTTTATCGTGATGATCATCTTACTATTGTCATTTTTTTCGACAGCCGGAATCGCATTGACATTAAGTAAAAATATCGATTCCCGATCCGCTGGCAGATGATTGCCGATATATGAAACACGGATCTGGTGTTCGCTCTCTTTCGACATTTTAAACAATGGCGGTGTAATAACGAACGGTACTTTATTTTGACTGTTATCGATATTATCTACCCACGATTGTACAAGATAAGGTCTTTCTGTATCCGAGTTGGTGATAGAAATAGTGGCTTCTTTTTGTGAGCCATTATAGATCAGGCGAGTTCCGCCTAAAGTAATCCCTGCTTGTACTTGTCCCATAAAAAAGACAAGTAAAAAGGGAGTAATAAAGCGAAGCATTTTTACTCCTTTGGTTATAAAAATGTTTAATTATATTAAAGATGTTTATTCGATGATTATGGATATATGATTGTGAAATTGAAAGTTTTATCTATAGAGCCAATCGAAACATTATTTTTTGTTGAAATTAGTCCTGCTCTGAAATTCATAGTGGCGGTGTTACTTGCAATTGTTGCAATCCCAGGGACATTTGTTCCTGGTGCTATGTTGTTTCCATCACTTCCTTTGAGTATTTGAATACCTACGCCGGCAAGTCCTGAACTGTAAACATTTTTATTATCAGCGTCAGGTCCGCCATCAAATGAGATACCTAGAGCTCCTGTCACATCACAGGATGTTAAGGAGATAGAAAAGTCTTTACTTATACCAACTATATTTGCCTTTCCTCCAAATGCGTTTTTTGACAACTTACCGAAGTCTACTACAACATCTTTGGTAGTTATCGTACACCCTTCATTAATAATAGTACCTCGGAATTTAATTGTTCCATCATAAGATAACGCACTGAAACTACTGAAAACTGCTAATACCGTCACTAAAGAAGCCAAAATAAAATTCTTTTTCATTTAAAAATACCTTACCTTAATAAATATGTGTTTTAGTCTTGTCTATACAATAAAAATATATATCTAACCATTAGGATAGTTTAATGGTTGATAATATCATTAAAGTCATTTTTATCATGATATAGAATGCAATCGCATTTTTAACCATTCCTTTAGTTTATCCTAATTTAGTCATTTTTTCTCACCATGTTATAGTCTGCTCATATATATTCATATTATTGATAATAATGTCTGATATTAATTGTTTTTCAGACAAGAATTATTTTATTCTCTAAAATATCATCTATTGTTGCAAATCTAAATCTAAATCTAAATCTAAATCTATTCGTGTTGTTAATAATGATTCTTATTTTTATTAAGATGTCTAAAATCCTACGACACGATAAGCCCTGTGTTAATAGCAAAGTTCTTTTAATGTATTGCTAATAACGTAGTGAAAAGTACTTACAGGCAAGGTACGTAGCACATATGGATAAATTCATCTTCACTATTTTTATTGAAATGGAAATTCAATAGCGATATTAAAAAAAGTAGTCTATAGCTACTCAACGCACTAGTATCTTACTCAAAGAAAGTGAATATTCTGATTGGGCAAACCGTAATATGTAATGCCATCGCATTAATGATATTAATACGATCGGATAAAATGCCATCCTAACCACAGTTAAGATAACGAAAATTTCTTCTTATTTTTCTTAGAACCTTAAGTTGATTTCCAATTCAGAGTTTCGTCTTTGCTTTAGTTTTATTCTCACTCGATGGAAAACAGTATTAACTAAAATATGATCTTTTTCAACAATTTAAACAAAAAAATAGTATTTTTTTTGCAATTAATTAAAATTTCTTTCTATTTCATTGTGTTATAAAATTAAATTAATCGATTGATTGAGTTAATTTAATCAAGAAATAATAATGATGTTTATTTAATGTCTTATTTTTCATCGTGATATAAATTAGACAAATTGATTCATTTTTGTCTTATTATTAATTCGGATATTCTATTGCTATCGATGTGGCTGTATACTTCATCGTCAAAATCATTAATCACAGTTTTAGTCATGGAAGAAATTAATTGAGTTGGAACCGCGGCGTTAACAGATGTCATCTATGTGGTGTATACATATACATTTAGCGTATTCGATAAATAGATGGATCTCTGCTATGGGAAATTTATATTGTAAATATTTAATTAATGGTTGGGTGCAAATTAAATCACCAAGGCCATTACGGCGTAAAATTGCAATTTTCATATGTTGTTAACTAACATATGGGCAAATAGTGCTAATAATATTGTCACTTTCGATACCGTGAAGTGGTCATGGTAACTTTTGTATCCGTAAATTGCATACCGTAATTAATACGGAACTCCCTGAGACAGAGATCACAATTCAGCTTGAATATCCCATTCCTGTCAGATTGATCTCAATCTGGCTATTTTTGCCCATCCCCCGATAGGCTTCAAAGTTGATGAGGAAAAAAATGGGTACTCAGTTAGCGCTAAGATTTTAATACTCTTTTGCCGTGTTCCCTGAGTTCCCCATCTGGTCCTACATACTTATAGAGAGCCTGTCTGCTAATCCCAAGCTCTTCACATAATTCAGATACGCTACAATCTCTATTCTTCATGGAAGCTTGTGCCAGGCGAACCTGAGATTTTGTGAGTTTAAAAGAACGTCCACCTTCACGTCCTCTTGCTCTGGCCGCTGCCAGCCCTGCTTTTGTTCGTTCACTGATCAACTCCCGTTCAAATTCGGCCAGCGCGGCAAAAATCCCAAAGACCAATTTGCCACTGGCCGTCGTCGTATCAATTTCTGCACCTTGCCCGGTCAGGACCTTAAATCCGATTTTTCGATCCGCAAGATCATGGATAGTATTCACCAGATGTTTTAAGCTTCGGCCAAGCCTGTCAAGCTTCCATACCATTAACACATCGCCAGGCCTAAGGGCTTTCAAACAGGCATCCAATCCAGGACGTTTGTCTGACTTCCCTGATATTTCATCCTGATAAATGTTTTCTTTATTAACACCGGCAGCAAGTAAAGCATCCAGTTGGAGATCCTGCACCTGACTTCCATCAGATTTGGAGACACGGGTATACCCAATTCGCATGAACGACCTATTTTAATTGTTTAAGTTTTTCAATGGATTTGTTTTCTATCAGGATCTTCATTTGACTGACCGCAACGCGATTCAGCTTTTGGAACCTGTCGTTTGCAGAGAAGCCTTGCTCGATAAGTTCAGCATTGAAGCTTTCTAAATTAGATAACACGACAAGCTGTTCCAGTGTGGCATAGTCCCGTATATTGCCTTTTAGTTCCGGGTTCTCTTTACGCCAGTCGCTGGCTGTCTTGCCAAACAAAGCCAGATTCAATATATCGGCCTCATTAGCGTAAGCAAAGTTTCTTGCTTTTGGGTTAAGCTCCAGGGCGGGAATAATGTTCGTTTTTATTGACTCTGTATGAATATGATAGTTGACCTTGGCCAAAGTGCGCGAAACATTCCATTCCAGATTTTTCTGTTCATTTTCTGCTTGTTTGAGCCGTTGGAATTCTTTTAATAGATAGAGCTTAAACTCCGCGCTGATCCAGGAAGCAAACTCAAAAGCAATATCCCGATGCGCATAAGTTCCGCCATATCTGCCCGCTTTCGAGATGATCCCGATTGCATTGGTGGTTGTGATCCAGCGTTTTGGCGTGAGAGAGAAACTGTTTGCGCCCGCTTCATGTTTAAACCCATCGAATTCGATGGAATTAAAATCGGGATTATGGAGCTGTTCCCACAAACCGATAAACTCAATGGTACTGCGGTTTCTCATCCAGTTTTGCAGAATGTAATCACCGCGGTCGCCATCTTTGTACTTAGCGATGTCAGATAGCGATATATAGTCATCTTGTTTGTCGGAAAAGACAGAGACTTTTATACCCCGAACATCAATTTTTTGCGCCATAAACCTTTCTTCTCGCTTTTGGTGTGTCAGTTAAACGAAGGTTTAAATGACAGCCTTGTTTTAGCCTAAATACGGATGGAAAGATGTAATATAAACTGTATATAAATCTATGTCTATTAAAGGTAGAAAGAAAAAGATAAAGTGACATATTCAATGTCACCCTGCCATATTAAGAATTAAAAAAATGAATACCAATAAAAAGCGCCTGACTATACTGACTCAACCTGAAATTCAGGACTATTTTGGCCTGCCTCGATTTACTTTGGAGGAACGAGAATACTATTTCACCTTATCCGATACGGAGCATCAGATAATATCGCAAGATTGGTCTGTTAACTCCAGGGTGAACTTCATTCTTATGCTTGGGTATTTTAAATCCAGGAAAATATTCTTTACCTACACGCTGGAAGGTGTCATCACGGATATTTCTTATATTCTGGCTTGCCATTTCCCTGATCATTCTGCCGCCAATATAAAAGTTCCAGGCAAGACGACCCGGATACAACTGCAAAGACTTATTTGCCAGCATCTGAATTATCAACGCTATGGCAGTGTCATGGCAGAACAATTAGCTGAACTGGCCGCACGGGTTGTTAAAAGGTCAGCTAATCCTGGGTTTATCTTGCGGGCTTTGTTAAGTCACCTCAATAAAAATCAGATCATTACCCCTGCGTACAGTACCCAACTAAAAAAGGCACTAAGGGACTTTAGTTATACCGAAATTGTCAGAGAATCCACCTGGGTAAAGCAACTCAGTCCCCTTTATGAATTTGCCTGTCAGTGGTTACCCTCACTTTGCATATCAAATGAAAGCATCCGCTATTATGCAACACTGATTGAATATTATTCAGTTTATAAGCTTCGGCGATTTGACCCTTTGATCGCTTATTTTTATCTTCTTTGCTACACCTACCATCGAACGCACGTCATCAATGACAATCTGGTCGAAGCCTTTATTGGCCATGTCCGCCAGTATGAAGAAGCCGCTAAACTGTTTGCTAAAGATATGGTGTATAAAAGGAAGTCTCAAGCGAATGAGGATATCAAGGCCACAGGCAAAATATTGGGCTTTTTCTTGAACCCCGATATCACTGACAATGTCTCTTTTGGTGAGATACGAGCCAAAGCATTTCAGGTGTTGAACAGGGAAAAAATGGAGATAGTGACCCTCTTTATCGGGTCATCAGGCTTTGATGAAGAGGAGTTTCATTGGCAACACTTGGAGACCTTATCGGCCGCCTTTAAAAAGAATTTGCGTCAAATTATCCGGGTACTGGACTTTAGTAGTCATACCGATGAGTCAGGACTTCTTGAAGCCGCAATTTTTGTCCAGACTTGTCTTAGGGATGGAAAAATCACCTCAACTCATTCCTGATCGATATGAATTTGCCGTATACAGGATGCTTAAAATAGCCTTTGAATCAGGGGACATTTTTAACCAGAACACCACTAAATATCGAAGTTTTACAGACGACTTAATTCCCATGAACAGGTGGAAAGCCGACAAACAAAATGTCCTGAATGACCTAGATCTGCCCGTATTGCAAAGACCAATATCCCAAACTTTGCAAGAACTTAAAGATGAACTTGAAGAAAAACTAAAACATGTAAATCAAAGGATCATCAACCGAAAAAATAAGGACGTTAAATTTAACAATTACCGTAAAGGCCGTACAGTTAACTGGACTCTGCCTTATAAAAAGGAAGAAGACGAAGATAATCATCATTTTTATCATCTTGTGCCAACGATCAGCATCACTAATTTATTAAGCTATGTGGACAAAAAGACAGGATTCTTAGCGGGTTTCAATCATGTTTTAGGCAGATATACTAAAGGCAACCAGGATAAAAAGTCACTTATTGCCTGTATTATTGCTCTTGGCACCAATATGAGCCTGGGCAGGATGGGAGAGATTTCTGACATAAGTCATTAGGTGCTACAAACGACATATCAAAACTTCTTCCGATTGGAAACGTTAAGGGAGTCCAATGATATTGTCGCTAATGCGACCGCCAAATTATCTATTTTCCGACACTACGATATTGAGCCGGATGTGATCCACTCCAGCAGTGATGGGCAACGGTTTGAAACCCAAAGAAATACAGCCAATGCAAGATATGCACCAAAATACTTCGGTCTTAAAAAAGGAATTTCAGCGTTAACACTGGTCGGTAACCATGTGCCAATCAATGCAAAAGTAATAGGCACCCACGAGCACGAGAGTTATTTTGTGTTCGACCTCCTTTACAATAATACGACAGAGATAGATCCCGATCGCCATTCTGTAGATACCCACGGCACTAATCAGGTTAATTTTTGGATTTTATACGCGTTTGGCTATCAGTTTGCCCCACGTTACAAAAATTTTCCAACAAAAACAGAGGGTATCATTGGGTTTGAGCCAACCGGGAAATACAGTGAAGAGTTCCTTATTAAACCTATTCGTAAAGTGAATGAAGAACGGATTATCGAAGAGTGGCCAAATATTCAACATATAATGGCTTCTCTTGGTCAGAAGGAAACGACGCAATCATCCATTGTTAGGAAATTAAGCTCTTATGCCCGACAAAATAAAACAAAAAAAGCGTTGTGGGAGCTGGATAATATTATAAGAAGCATCTATATGCTTGACTATATTGATAATAAATCCCTGCGCCAATATGTTGCCAAAGCATTAAACCGTGGTGAAGCTTACCACCGATTGAAAAAAGCGATAGCGCATGTCAACGGGGGCAAAATGAATGTAAAAAGTGAAAATGAACAACATATTATCCACGAATGTACCAGACTCATGGCCAATGCAATTATTTATTTTAACGCAGAACTCTTGTCCAGTTTGCTTGAGAGAGGTGATCCTGACGGTTTATTTGAGATGGGACGACTGGGTAAAATATCGCCAGTGGCGTGGCAACACATTAATTTCTACGGTCGATTTGAGTTTAATGACATAGCAACAACATTTAGCGTTGGTGAGTTCGTCAAGTCGGTTGACCTGGCGACATTATTTACAGATTAAAGTCATAAACAGTGGAAGGGCTTGAAAAGTAACTTTGAACCCTATCGGGGGATGGGCAAAAATAGCCAATATACCGGATTAATATCTCGATGCTTTTGGGGTTTTATATTTCCTCCGCATCGGATGAAAATTTACGGCGATTTTTATTCATTCCGTACCCTACATTGATAGCGATTAATTAGCTATTTTATGTGATATTTATCACATTTTTTATGTTCATATGATAAATATCGTGATCTTGTGGTCATAATATTTAGAGAGCGAAATTCTCTGTTATTTGTCTCCACTCCATCCTACTCAGCTGGACGCGGTCTATTGTTCTCTCTAACGCCACGTATTAAATGATGGCTATTTTACGCTGTCATTTTTTTACCGCGGAACAGACCGCCGCTATTTAAAAGAGCCGCATGTCATGGCTCGTTTAATGGCTTCTTGCGTTATCCCCGTTTCAGGATAATGGCTCAATTATGTAGGGTTTCAAATATGGATGGATTAGTTTTCACCTGCCGAATTGGCGCACTGCCCCAAACCACCTTTCAGGTATCACAATTTACTTTACAGGAAGAGCTGTCACAGCTTTATCGCCTGACGTTAAAGGTGGTGAGCTCACGTGATGACATTCCCCTGAATGAACAGCTGGGGGACAGCGCGTCACTGACCATTACCCGCAATGGCGTCATCGAACGGACCATTAATGGGTTGATAACCGGGGCTGAACAGGGTAATACCGATGGTCGTAGCACTTTTTATATTTTCACTGCCCGCCCCACAATGTGGCTGATGACGCTCAATCAGGATAGCCGTATTTTCCATCGGAAGTCCGTACCGGAAATCTTAACGATCCTGCTTAAAGAGCATCGTATTTTATTTGCCTGCGATACGCTCTATAAACGCCATGTCGAACGGGAATACACCACGCAAAAACGCGAATCCGCCTTCAGATTACTTTGCCCAGCTAAGATCACAACTGGCCGCGTTTACCTTCCTCAATGGCGATGGGCTGACCGTTTCCCGTCTGGGTCTCTCAATTACCCTGTTTTTTAAACAGGGTTACACCCAGGAGAAAAAGCAAAGCATTCTGGCCTGTTATCGCCGCTTTCGCGAAGAGTTTGGTACCTACCTGCGTTTTCACCGTCATGAGCTGGAAGGGCTAAAAAAATATTCACCGGAAAATATTGCTAAAGTGGAAGAAGGCATTCTTAATCAGAAAAAAAACCAGTTTTCTGGTTGGGTGGTCAGTGATGCCAAAAATGAAGATGAGGCACCTCGCTATCTGATGCGTTATCTGGATTCTCGGGAAATAAGCGGTGATAACGGCAGTTCTTACCTAAGCCTGACACTGCCTTGGGATTACTTAAAAGAACAAGACGGCATGGCTCGTTTTATGGCCTGGCTGGATTTTTTATGTGAACAACTCGAACCGGACAGTGGGGACTGTGGCTACTGTCTGGTCTTACCCAACGACTTCTATGACTACTTTCCTTTAGAGTATCAACTGGCGCAACGTTATCCTTCCTTACAAGTGAACTCCGCAGTGTTCACAGCTAAATTACAGTATGAACACTCCATCCGTGGCATTAACTGGATCACCCTGTTGTCCAAACGCTTTGTAGAACGGTTGGGGGGGGGAATTATGGATACGGCAAATGCTGGCCCGCCCCCGCTACCCGGATGTGGTGATTACGCCTTATTCCAATGGCCTGATAATCCGTGCAGGTGAATACCCGGACTTAACACCACTGCCGGGCAGTGTCCCGGAGAGTTATTTTGCCATTAACCAACTGATACGTCCGATACGAGTCATTCCCCGTGAAGGCCATTCATTGCACTTCTATGGTGAGGGTCATTTTAATTCAACTTCCACCTTGGCTTGGTATGCCCGTTATGACCGGGGACCGCTGCAAGTGACTCCTCTGAGAGGTAACCACCCTGCACTGGTCAGCGGGATCTGGCGAACCGATAGCCTGCCTGACAAACAGTACTTCTTTGCTCAGGGGGCGATGTCTTTTGATGTTCCAGGTACAAAACCGGGCACAACCCTCTGGCATCTGGTACGGGAAGCGGAAAACAGAGAGGCATAAAAGGACGAGAAGCAGTACTCACTCACCCCGGTCACATAATTCGCTATGCTCCCGGGGATTCACTCCCTTGCCGTCGCGATGCATCTTGAAATCCATAGGGTATAGAGCATCTAGAATTTAGTAGCTTTGAACATGGCAAAAGGTGGGTAACATCGTAAATCTCCAGTATCCTCTAAAGCATCCGCGTCATGGTGTTCAAAAAGCTCAATAGTTTTGAACCCGGCCTTGTTCAAGACTTCATAATATGTATCTTTATGCCAATGCGTATCTGAAATCTTAAAAATAGTTCCATTTGGCAGCTCTAAATACACTGGCTTGATTTCTCCATCATTGTATTTTTTATTTAGATCGCCGCTCATAAAAGATCTGAATTTAATCCCACAAGAATCTGGATTAGTATCCAATACATAAAAAATACCACCAGGTTTTAATGTTCTATGCACTTCCTTGGCGATTTTTAAAAGATCAGACTTTTTATTGCTACCGATGAACACGTAACAACATATAGCTGCGTCGAAAGTATTATCATTGAAGTTAAGGACACCAGTTTTGATTTGATGATAAGAGCTATTGCCGCGATTGATATTGCTGGCGGCTTTGTCCACCATAGTTTGTGAGATATCTACTCCCGTTACCGTTTTTATGCCTCCAGCAATTAGCCGACGTGACACTTTCCCACCACCACAACCGTAATCAAGAACCGATATGTTTTGCCCCAAGCTCTCCTTAAGGTTCTCAATCAACGGTGTGTACCCAAGTCTCTCTTCCAAATAATCATCATATTGATCGAATAAGTTTGAAACCTCTTCATTCATCCAGTCAGTATTCATTTGTCATCTCATATTCATATATGTGTAGTAATAACCAAAAATTGCTCTTTAAAGTCCTTCGGACTTTTCGCCTTATATCCCTGTCCGCATTGGACGAGAGTTTACGGCGGTTTTTGCTAAGAAAAAACATAACTGAGTTAAATAAAAGGTCTAATAGAACCTAAAATAATAAATTGGTTTTTGCAATACCTAAATCATATTTAGCAATATTGCTTTTTCTTTAAATTGATCACCCTCCTCCAGAACCCCATTGTGAAAAAAATTCAATATCAAAATGACACAAATACAACTATGTGTATATGAGTATTATCTATATATTGAGTCCAATCACAATATTCATTTTTTTACAGCAAGTTTCTTGTATATATACTCAATCAACTTGAATCCTGCATTTTAAGATGCATCGCAACGGTAAGGGAGCGAATCCCCGGGAGCATAGATAACTATGTGACCGGGGTGAGTGAGTCCGATTGCCTACTATAAAATATCAACCCTCTTCTTTTTTATAGCAGGCAATATGTAACAAATGCAATTATTTCATTACGTTATTGTCAATAAATTATATTACTTATGATGTAATTATAATTTTTGTTATTGCATTACAACAGCCATTTAAACAAATAATAACTCTACGAAATAGTTGATAGTTAAATGGTGTTTTTTATTTGACCATTATTTTTAACCTAATTTCAGACCGCTATCAGACGTTACCTGTGTTGTCTTTATTTTGATGGAGACAAATAACCTTATTTATCTCCTCGATATGCAGGCCAGCATAAATGTTTTATTGACTCAACATTTCAAAGGAATAAGCATGAACACACTAAAGCCCGAATATCAACAAGCGTTAGGAGCAGATTTTAATAATCTAACCGATATTTGCCATCTCTCTTTTGACGAACTTCGCAAAAAAGTGAAGGACAAACTCTCATGGTCACAGACCCAGAGCTTATATCTTGAAGCACAGCAGATGCAAAAGGATAATATCCTGCATGAAGCCCGCATTCTGAAACGCGCCAATCCTCAATTACAAAGTGTGGTCCATCTTGCCCTGACAACACCTCATGCTGACCAACAAGGTTATAATAGCCGATTTGGCAACCGCGCTAGTCAATATGCCGCCCCTGGCGCAATTTCTTCTATGTTTTCTCCTGCGGCTTATTTGGCTGAACTTTATCGCCAGGCGCGGAATTTACATGCAGAAGGTTCCATTTATCATCTGGATACGCGCCGCCCAGATCTAAAATCATTGGTACTCAGCCAGAAAAATATGAATACGGAAATTTCCACGCTTTCTCTGTCTAATAACATGTTACTGAACAGTATTAAGACTCAGACTAATTTGGACAACCACGCGGAAGTGATGAAAAAGTTATCAACTTTCCGCACTTCTGGCTCAATGCCATATCACGATGCCTATGAAAGTGTACGTAAGATTATTCAATTACAGGCTCCAGTATTTGAGCAATTAAGTGTATTCCCAGAAACAACATTCTCTCAATTGCAGTATCAAGCTTCCTTATTGGATATTAATGCCTCCGTTTCACCAGAGTTATTTACTATTCTGACAGAAGAAATTACCGAATCTACTGCTGAAACTCTTTATAAGAATAATTTTGGTGATATTAAACCTTCTCTGATAGAAAAACTGGAATATCTGAAAAGTTATTACAATCTGAGTGATGAAGAGTTTAGCGACTTCCTTAAAATAAGAACTATACCTCTCCCAGAAGAAATAGCAATTACTGAACCTGCATCGCATGCTACTAAAAAGACTGATTATCGTGCTCTGTTGAAAATTAATAAATTTATTCGTCTATTCAAAGCTATAAACTTATCACCAACGGTATTAAGTGGAATCCTCCGCAGTATCAGTCCAGAATTCAACATCAATGAAGAAGTGTTAAAAAAAATCTTCTGTATTAAATACTATATGCAACGTTATGGTATTGATGCTGAGACTGCATTAATACTATGCAAGGAACCAATTTCACAACTTAGCAATGGCGACCATCCAAGCCAGTTTGATCGTTTATTTAATTCCCCAAAACTGAATGGTCAGGATTTTTCCACCAATGTCACTCAGGAGATTGATTTCAATCTAAGCAGTACCAACAGCTGGCACAAAACAGTACTTAAACGTGCTTTTAACGTTGATGATATCTCATTAAATCGACTACTAAAGGTTACCTATGGAGACAACACTAAAGAAACAATGGTTAATAATAGAGATAATCTCTCTCATCTCTATCGCACAAAATTACTAGCAGATATCCATCAATTAACTATTGATGAACTGAGTTTACTTCTGGAAATCATAAATGAAGGAACAACCAATTTATCTGAGATTACTCATGATAATTTAGCGGTTCTAATTAGCAAACTCTATACCATTACCAATTGGCTACGTACACGGAAGTGGAGTGTATATCAGTTACTTGTGATGACCACCACCGACTATCACAAAATCCTAGTCCTAGAAGTACACAACTTACTGGATACTGTATATAACGGCCTGCAAAACTTTGACAAGAAAAAGGCAAAAACCAAAGAAGAGCTATTAAAAGCCATATCTCCTTATATCGCCGCCGCTTTGCAATTACCATCTGGACATGCGGCATATTTCATACTCACCTGGGCAGATAAACTAGAACCCGGCACAGGAAAAATGACAGCGGAAAAATTATGGAACTGGTTGCGGACAAATCCCGTTACCGCTCAACCAGAATTCCAAAAACAAGCTGAACCCGTGGTCCAGTATTTCCAGTGCTTGGCACAACTAGCACTGATTTACCGTTCTACCGGCCTTAACGAAAGCACCATACGTCTGTTTGTGACAAAACCTGAACTTTTCGGCATGACAGAGGTAACAGCACCAACACATCATTCCCTGATAATACTAACGCGTTTTGCTGATTGGGTTAACTCACTCGGTGAAAACGCCTCTTCTGTACTGGCCGAATTTGAAAAAGAAACATTAACAGCAGAACTATTGGCTAACGCCATGAATCTTGATAAAAATCTACTGGAACAAGCCAAGACTCAAGCAAAAGCTGATTTCTCCAACTGGCCATCTATCGACACTATCCGGCAATGGATTAATATCGCACGTCAATTGAATATCTCTCCACAAGGTATTTCTGAACTGGCGCAAGTATTAGACATAGAATCTTCCACTAATTATGTCCAATGGGAAAATGTCACTTCGATATTAATCTCCGGGCTAGACACCCAAAAAGCCAATGCCCTACATGCATTTCTGGATGAGTCTCGCAGTGCTGCATTAAGTACATACTATATTTATTCTCATAACCAAAAAGATCGACAAGAAAGAAAACATACGGTAATTAAAGACCGTGATGATCTATATCAATACCTATTGATCGATAACCAGGTCTCCGCCGCCATCAAAACCACGGAAATTGCGGAAGCTATTGCCAGTATCCAACTGTATATTAACCGCGCATTGAAAAATATGGAGGAAGATACCGACACAAGTGTCACCAGCCGTTCATTCTTTACTAACTGGGATAAATACAACAAACGCTATAGCACCTGGGCTGGCATTGCTAAACTCCTTTACTACCCTGAAAATTACATCGATCCGACATTGCGGATCGGCCAGACAAAAACAATGGATGCGCTACTGCAATCCATCAGCCAGAGTCAATTGAATACCGATACCGTAGAAGATGCCTTTAAATCTTATCTAACGTCATTCGAACAGGTGGCTAATCTGGAAGTCATCAGCGCCTATCATGACAACATTAATAATGACCAAGGATTAACCTATTTTATCGGGCGCAGTAAAACAGAAGTGAATCAATATTATTGGCGCAGTGTGGATCACAATAAATTCAGCGAAGGCAAATTCCCCGCTAATGCCTGGAGCGAGTGGCATAAAATTGATTGCCCAATTAATCCCTACGAAGATACTATCCGTCCAGTAGTCTACCAATCCCGCCTGTATATTATCTGGCTGGAACAGAAGAAGGTAACTAATCGATCAGAAGCAGAAGCTCTATCAGAAATAAAAAAAGACAAACAAGGAAGCAAAACGACCACAAGCTATTATTATGAACTGAAATTGGCACATATTCGTTATGACGGTACCTGGAATACACCAGTCACTTTTGATGTGAATAATAAAATATCTACTCTAAATCCAGAATCGAAGAATAAAGCGTTAGGGCTCTATTGTGCAAGTTATCAAGGCAAAGATAAGTTATTGGTGATGTTTTATATCAAACAAGATGTAGAGCGATATTCTAACGAAAAATCAGAAGAAGAAATAAAATCAAAAACAATAGACGGCGTAAAAGAAAAATCAGCAGAGGAAAAAAAACTAGCAGAGAAAAAATTAAAAGAAATAGAAGAAAAATTCTTTCCAATACAAGGACTGTATATTTCATCAAATATATCACATGAAGATATGAATCCTGACAATTACAAAACAAATACTTATAAACAGTTTGATACTCCTAATATTATAAGAGTCAATAACCGCTATGCAGAAAACTACGAAATCCCTTCATCAGTAAACAGTAATAACGGTTATGATTGGGGCGAAGGCTACCTGAGTATGGTATATGGCGGGAGTATTCTGATTACCCGCCCCCAATTAAAAGGTTCAAAAATCCAAATCTCACCGAAGTTAAGAATTATTCATAATGGATATGAAGGTCGACAACGTAATCAATGCAATCTGATGAAGAAATACGGCAAGCTCGGTGATAAATTTATTATTTATACCACGCTAGGTATTAACCCGAATAATTTATCAAATAAAAAATTTATCTACCCTGTTTATCAATATGGAGACACTCCCGAAAAAGGGAAACTACTGTTTTATCGAGATAGTACCACTAACTTTGTAAGAGCCTGGCTCCCTAACCTTCCCCCTGGCTCTCAAGAAATATCCACAACCACCGGCGGTAACATTAGTGGTAACTATGGTTATATTGATAATAAACATAGTAACAACAATCCATTCAAAGAATATTTCTATATGGATGACCACGGTGGTATTGACACTGATGTTTCGGGGCCAATGTTTATTAATACCGATATTAAGTCTTCAAATGTTAAAGTCATAATAAAGGCTACCGGTATCGAAGGAAAAACGTTTATAGCAAGCGAGAACAACAATGTGCCTACTGAGCCAACCCCTAACTTCGAAGAAATGTATTATCAATTTAAAGCTCTCGAAGAAATAGATGTCTCCGAGCTGACATATAATAATAATGAAACAAGTATTGATGTCACCTTTACAGCATTTGCTGAGAAATTTGATGAAGGTGATAAAGATTATCGTAACCTAGGCGAAGAACATTTTAGTATCCGTATTATCAAAAAGGCGGAAACTAATAATGTCCTATCCCTTCACAGCGATCCAAGCGGGGCACAATATATGCAATGGGGAGACTATCGTACTCGCCTTAATACGTTGTTTGCCCGTAAATTAATTAGCCGCGCTAACGCGGGAATAGATACTATTTTGAGCATGGAAACTCAGAATATTCAGGAACCTAAATTAGGAGAAGATTCCCCTGATGCAATGGAACCAATGGACTTCAACGGCGCTAACAGTCTTTATTTCTGGGAACTGTTCTACTATACCCCGATGTTGATTGCTCAGCGTTTGCTGCACGAACAAAACTTCGATGAAGCTAACCGTTGGCTGAAATATGTCTGGAACCCATCTGGCCATATTGCCAATGGTCAAAAGCAACATCCCCACAACTGGAATGTCCGCCCATTACTAGAGGACACTAGCTGGAACGATGATCCATTGGATACATTTGATCCCAATGCCATAGCTCAACATGATCCAATGCACTACAAAGTCGCTACTTTTATGCGCACTCTTGATCTGCTGATAGAACAGGGAGATTACGCCTATCGCCAATTGGAGCGGGACACACTCGCCGAAGCCAAAATGTGGTATATGCAGGCACTGCATCTCTTGGGTGATAAACCTCATTTACCACTCAGTTCAACATGGAATGATCCAGAACTAAAAGAGGCCGCAGATCTTGAAAAACAAAAGACACATGCCAAAGCAGTAGCAGCTTTACGACAAGGCCAGTCTACAGGTGGAAGCAATACAGATCTTTTCCTGCCACAGGTCAACGAAGTGATGCTGAGCTATTGGCAGAAACTGGAACAACGGCTGTATAACCTGCGCCATAACCTCTCTATTGATGGTCAACCTTTGCATCTGCCTATTTTCGCCACACCAGCCGATCCAAAAGCGTTACTCAGTGCCGCTGTTGCCAGCTCACAAGGCGGAAGCAATATGCCAACGTCATTTATGTCACTGTGGCGTTTCCCACACATGCTGGAAAACGCCCGCGGCATGGTCAGTCAGCTCACTCAATTCGGCTCCACATTACAAAATATTATCGAACGTCAGGATGCAGAGGCATTAAACACACTGTTGCAGAATCATGCGGCAGAACTGGTATTGACCAATCTCAGCATACAGGACAAAACCATTGAAGAGCTGGATGTTGAAAAAACTGTGCTAGAAAAAACACGCGCCGGAGCCCAATCACGTTTTGATAGCTACAGCAAATTCTACAATGAAGACATCAACGCAGGTGAAAAACAGGCAATGGCGTTGCGTGCTTCCGTCGCTGGCCTCTCTACGGCCCTTCAAGCATCACATCTGGCAGGCGCTGCACTTGATCTGGCCCCCAACATCTTTGGCTTCGCTGATGGTGGTAGCCATTGGGGCGCGATCGCCCAAGCCACAGGTAATGTCATGGAATTCTCCGCCAGTATTATGAACACCGAAGCGGATAAAATCAGCCAGTCTGAAACCTACCGTCGGCGTCGTCAGGAATGGGAAATTCAGCGTAATAACGCCGAGACAGAACTGAAACAAATCGATGCTCAGCTTCAATCACTAGTAGTACGCCGCGAAGCCGCGGTGTTGCAGAAAACCAGCCTGAAAACGCAACAGGAACAAACCCAAGCACAACTGCTGTTCCTACAACATAAGTTCAGCAATCAAGCTTTGTACAACTGGCTGCGTGGTCGGCTGTCCGCCATTTACTTCCAGTTCTATGATTTAACGGTAGCTCGCTGTTTGATGGCTGAAATGGCCTATCGCTGGGAGACTAATGACACCACGGCAAGCTTTATCAAACCCGGTGCCTGGCAAGGAACTCATGCCGGTTTGCTGGCGGGAGAAACCTTAATGCTGAATCTGGCACAAATGGAAGACGCGCATCTGAAACAGGATCAACGCGTACTGGAAGTAGAACGTACCGTTTCACTAGCAGAAGTTTATAAAGAGAAAGGTCAATTTTCTCTGACCGAGAAAATTGCAGACCTGGTGAATAAGAAACCAGACACTACCAGTAGCGGAAATAACACACTGAGTTTTGGTGAAGGAAATGCCAAAACTTCTCTGCAAGCGTCTATTTCGTTAGCTGACTTACAAATTCGTCACGATTACCCAGAAGGCAGCGGAGTCGGTAACGTTCGTCGAATTAAACAGATCAGTGTCACCCTGCCCGCTCTACTGGGACCCTATCAGGATGTGCAGGCAATTCTGTCTTACAGCGGAGATATCACTGGATTAACTGAAAGTTGCAAATCGTTGGCGGTTTCTCATGGGATGAATGACAGCGGCCAGTTCCAACTGGATTTCAACGATGGCAAATTCCTGCCGTTTGAAGGAATCGACATCGATAAAGGTACGCTGACATTAAGCTTCCCAAATGCAATTGGTGAAGGAAGCAAAGAGGGCAAACAAAAAACCATGCTGGAGAGTCTAAGCGACATCATTCTGCATATTCGCTACACCATTCGCCAATAACGATCTCAATTAAGTGCTAAAACAGGCCCCTAAATGGGGCCTGCAAGGAGTCTTTCATGCAAAATTCACAAGATTTTAGTATTACAGAACTATCATTGCCCAAAGGGGGAGGCGCTATCACGGGAATGGGGGAAGCGTTAACCCCCACCGGACCGGATGGTATGGCCGCGCTATCTCTACCATTGCCTATTTCTGCCGGGCGCGGTTATGCGCCCTCATTCACTCTGAATTACAACAGCGGTGCCGGTAACAGTCCATTTGGTCTGGGTTGGGATTGCAACGTTATGACCATCCGCCGACGCACCCATTTTGGCGTTCCCCATTATAACGAAACCGATACTTTCCTTGGGCCGGAAGGCGAAGTACTGGTAGTAGCGGATCAACCGCGTGATGAATCGACATTACAGGGTATCAATCTAGGCGCTACCTTCACCGTTACCGGATACCGTTCCCGTCTGGAAAGTCATTTCAGCCGATTGGAATATTGGCAGCCCAAGACAACAGACAAAACAGATTTTTGGCTGATATATAGCTCAGATGGGCAAGTACATTTACTGGGTAAATCACCGCAAGGGCGGATCAGCAACCCGTCAGACATCACACAAACAGCACAATGGTTGCTGGAAGCTTCCGTATCACCACATGGTGAGCAAATTTATTATCAGTACCGAGCCGAAGATAACTTAGATTGTGAAACTAATGAAACTACGCTCCATCCACAGGCCACAGCACAACGTTATTTACACATAGTGTATTACGGCAACCGGACAGCCAGCGAAACGTTACCCGGTCTGGATGGTCGCGGCCCATCACAAACAGACTGGTTGTTCTACCTGATATTTGATTACGGCGAACGCAGTAACAACCTGAAAATGCCACCAGCATTTACAGCAACGGGTAACTGGCTTTGTCGTCAGGACTGTTTTTCCCGTTATGAATATGGCTTTGAGATTCGTACCCGCCGCTTATGCCGCCAAATACTGATGTATCACCACCTGCAAGCGCTGGATAGTAAGATAACAGAACACAACGGACCAACGCTGGTTTCACGCCTGATACTCAATTATAACGAAAGCGAAATCGCCAGCACGCTGGCATTTATTCGTCGAGTGGGACACGAGCAAGACGGTACTGCCGTCACCCTGCCACCATTAGAATTGGCGTATCAGGATTTTTCACCGCAACATAATGCTCACTGGCAGCCGATGGACGTTCTGTCTAATTTTAACTCTATTCAACGCTGGCAACTAGTTGATCTAAAAGGCGAAGGATTACCGGGCCTGCTATATCAGGATAAAAACGCCTGGTGGTACCGTTCCCCACAGCGCTTGGGTGAAATTGGCTCAGATACCGTCACTTGGGAAAAAATGCAGCCTTTGTCTGTTATCCCTTCCTTGCAAAGTAACGCCTCGCTGGTGGATATCAACGGAGACGGCCAACTTGACTGGGTTATCACCGGACCGGGATTACGGGGATATCATAGTCAACGCCCGGATGGCAGTTGGACACGTTTTACCCCACTCAACGCTCTGCCGGTGGAATACACTCATCCACGTGCGCAACTCGCGGATTTAATGGGAGCCGGGCTCTCTGATTTAGTGCTGATCGGCCCTAACAGTGTGCGTTTATATGCCAATACTCGTGACGGCTTTGCCAAAGGGCAAGATGTGGTGCAATCCGGTGATGTCACGCTGCCAGTCCCGGGTGCCGATCCGCGTAAGTTGGTGGCGTTTAGTGATGTATTAGGTTCCGGTCAGGCGCATCTGGTTGAAGTGAGCGCAACTACAGTCACCTGCTGGCCTAATCTGGGGCACGGACATTTTGGTCAACCCATCACCCTGCCGGGATTCAGCCAGCCAGAAGCTATATTTAACCCTGCTCAAGTTTATCTGGCCGATCTGGATGGCAGCGGCCCAACTGATCTGATTTATGTTCACACCAACCGTCTGGATATCTTCCTGAATAAAAGCGGCAATGGTTTTGCCGCACCAGTGACATTGCGCTTCCCAGAAGGCTTGCGTTTTGATCATACCTGTCAGTTACAAGTGGCCGATGTACAAGGGTTAGGCGTCGCCAGCCTGATACTGAGCGTGCCACATATGGCTCCCCATCACTGGCGTTGTGATCTAACCAGCGCAAAACCGTGGTTACTCAGTGAAATAAATAACAATATGGGGGCCCATCACACCTTGCGTTACCACAGTTCCTCTCAGTTCTGGCTGGATGAAAAAGCTGCGGCACTGGCTGCTGGGCAAACACCGGTTTGTTATCTCCCCTTTCCGGTACACACCCTATGGCAAACGGAAACAGAAGATGAAATCAGCGGCAACAAATTAGTCACAACACTGCGTTATGCTCGTGGTGCCTGGGATGGACGTGAGCGGGAATTTCGCGGATTTGGTTATGTAGAGCAGACAGACAGCCATCAACTGGCTCAAGGCAATGCGCCAGAACGCACACCACCCGCACTGACCAAAAACTGGTATGCCACCGGGCTGACCGTAATAGATAACACATTATCGACAGAGTATTGGCGTGGTGATAATCAGGCTTTTGCCGGTTTTTCACCACGCTTTACGACCTGGCAAGATGGTCAAGATGTTCTACTAACACCGGAAGAGGACAACAGCCAATATTGGCTAAATCGGGCGTTGAAAGGCCAACTGCTACGTAGTGAACTCTACGGGAAGGATGGCAGTACACAGGAGAAAACTCCCTACACGGTCACTGAATTCCGCCCACAAGTACGTCGATTACAGCATACCGATAACCGATATCCGGTGCTGTGGTCATCTGTAGTTGAAAGCCGCAACTATCATTACGAGCGTATCGCCAGCGACCCGCAATGCAGCCAAGATATTACGCTATCCAGTGATCTATTTGGTCAACCGCTAAAACAGGTTTCGGTACAGTATCCACGCCGACCGCAACCGGCAATCAGTCCGTATCCTGATGCACTGCCTGATAAGTTGTTAGCCAACAGCTATGATGAACAGCAACGCCAATTACGGCTCACTTATCAACAGTTCAGTTGGCATCATCTGACTGGCAATGCCGTCCGGGTATTGGGATTACCGGATAGTACCCGCAGTGATATCTTTACTTATGGCGCTGAAAATGTGCCTACTGATGGTTTAAATCTGGAACTACTGAGCGATAAAAATAGTCTGATTGCGGATAATGAACCGCGTGAATACCTCGGCCAGAAAAAAACCGTTTATACCAATGGAGAAAATGCAACGCCAACGCGACAAGCGCTGGTTGCCTTTATCGAGACAACGGTATTTAGTCAATCCACACTATCAGCGTTTGATGGGAGTATCCCATCTGTTCAATTATCAACGACGCTGGAACAAGCCGGATACCAACAAACAAATTATCTATTCCCTCGCACTGGAGAAGAGAAAATCTGGGTAGCTCATCATGGCTATACCGATTACGGTACAGCTGCACAGTTCTGGCGCCCACAAAAACAGAGCAACACCCAACTCACGGGCAAAATTACACTCACTTGGGATGCAAGCTATTGCGTTGTCACACAAACCCGAGATGCTGCTGGACTGACAACCTCAGCCAGATATGACTGGCGTTTTCTGACTCCTGTACAACTCACGGATATCAATAACAATCAGCACCTTATCACGCTGGATGCACTGGGCCGACCAATCACACTGCGCTTTTGGGGAACTGAAAACGGCAAGATGACTGGTTACTCTTCACCGGAAAAAACATCGTTTTCTCCACCATCCGATGTAGACGCCGCTATTGAGTTAAAAAAACCGCTCCCTGTAGCACAGTGTCAGGTTTACGCACCAGAAAGCTGGATGCCAGTATTAAGTCAGAAAGCCCTCGATAGACTGGCAGAGCAAGACCGGCAAAAGTTATACAACGCCAGAATCATCACCGAAGATGGGCGCATATGTACACTGGCCTATCGCCACTGGGCACAAAGTCAAAAGGCTACTCCTCAACTCATTAGCCTATTAAACAACGGCCCCCGTGTACCCCCTCACAGCCTCACATTGACTACGGATCGTTATGACCACGATCCTGAGCAACAGATCCGCCAACAGGTAGTATTTAGTGATGGCTTTGGCCGCTTGCTGCAAGCTGCTGCCCGACATGAGGCAGGCTTGGCCTGGCAACGTAATGAAGATGGTTCTCTGATTATAAGTGTCAAGAATACCGAGAATCGTTGGGCAGTGACCGGACGGACGGAATATGACAATAAGGGACAACCGATACGCACCTATCAGCCCTATTTCCTCAATGACTGGCGATACGTTAGCAATGACAGTGCCCGGCAGGAAAAAGAAGCTTATGCAGATACCCATGTCTATGATCCCGTTGGTCGAGAAATCAAGGTTATCACCGCAAAAGGTTGGTTACGCCGAACCTTGTTCACTCCCTGGTTTACTGTCAATGAGGATGAAAATGACACAGCTGCTGAGGTGAATATGTAACTTGATCAACCCCGCCTGGCTGACAGGCGGGAAACATAGATAGAGGTGAAAGGTGTTGTTCATAATACCGTCAAATACTCAACTTATTATCTGGTTGATCATTGGTTTTATTGCGGCTTGGGGCGGATTAGTAACTTTGGAAGCAATAAGGTATGCCCACTGCCACAGCAAACCATCTGTCTCCAGCTAAACTGGGAAATTATCTACTACACTATCGTAAGAAAACTAATATGCAGACAAAAATTGCGATTGCAGAAAGGATTACACACAACAACCCAACAACGAGATAAATCATGAAAAATATTGATCCCAAACTTTATCAAAAAACCCCTATCGTCAACGTCCAAGACAACCGTGGTTTGACAATCCGTAATATCGATTTTCACCGCACCACCGCAAACGGTGATACCGATACCCGTATTACCCGCCATCAATACAATACTCACGGACACTTAAGTCAAAGCATCGATCCGCGCCTCTATGAGGTCGGGCAAACCAACAGTACGATCAAACCCAATTTTCTTTGGCAGTATGATTTGACCGGTAATCCCCTACGTACAGAGAGCATTGATGCAGGTCGCACGGTCACCTTGAATGATATTGAAGGCCGTCCGCTGCTGACAGTGACTGCAACAGGTGTCATACAAACCCGGCAATATGAAACTTCTTCCCTGCCCGGCCGTCTGTTATCTGTTACCGAACAAACACCAGAGGAAAAAACATCCCGTATCACCGAGCGCCTGATTTGGGCTGGCAATAGCGAAGCAGAGAAAAACCATAACCTTGCCGGCCAGTGCGCGCGCCACTATGACACGGCGGGAGTTACCCGGTTGGAGAGTTTGTCACTGACCGGTACTGTTTTATCTCAATCCAACCAACTCTTGATCGACACTCAAGAGGCAAACTGGACAGGTAATAACGAAACCGGCTGGCAAAACATGCTGGCTGATGACATCTACACCATCCTGAGCACCTTCGATGCCACCGGCGTTTTATTGACTCAGACCGATGCGAAAGGGAACATTCAGAGGCTAACTTATGATGTGGCCGGGCAGCTAAACGGGAGCGGGTTAACAGTAAAAGGCCAGACGGAACAAGTGATTATCAAATCCCTGACCTATTCCGCTGCCGGACAAAAATTACGCGAGGAACACGGCAATGGTGTTATTACTGAATATAGTTATGAACCGGAAACCCAACGGCTTATTGGTATCAAAACCCGCCGTCCGTCAGACGCCAATCCATTAAACGCCAAAGTGTTGCAAGATCTACGCTATGAGTATGACCCGGTGGGCAATATCATCAGTATCCGTAACGATGCGGAAGCTACCCGCTTTTGGCACAATCAGAAAGTGGTGCCGGAAAACACCTACACTTACGATTCCCTGTATCAGCTTATCAGCGCCACCGGGCGCGAGATGGCGAATATAGGTCAACAAAGTCACCAATTTCCCTCCCCGGCTCTACCTTCTGACAATAACACCTACACCAACTATACCCGTACATATACTTATGACCGTGGCGGTAATCTGACTAAAATCCAGCACAGTTCACCGGCCGCTCAAAATAACTACACCACGGATATCACAGTTTCTAGCCAGAACAATCGCGCAGTACTCAGCACACTGACCGAAGATCCGGCGCAAGTAGACGCTTTGTTTGATGCTGGCGGGCATCAGAACACCTTGATATCAGGACAAAACCTGAACTGGAATACTCGCGGTGAACTGCAACAAGTAACATTGGTGAAACGGGACAAGGGCGCCAATGATGATCGGGAATGGTATCGTTATAGTGGTGATGGGAGAAGGACATTAAAAGTCAACGAACAACGGACCAGCAACAACGCTCAAATACAGCGAATAACTTATTTGTCGAGCTTAGAACTTCGTCTAACACAAAACAACACGACCACAACCGAAGATTTGCAAATTATCACCGTAGGAGAAGCGGGCCGGGCACAGGTACGAGTATTACATTGGGAGAGCGGCAAACCGGAAGATATCGACAATAATCAGCTACGTTACAGCTACGATAATCTTATCGGCTCTAGTCAACTTGAATTAGATAGCGAAGGACAGATTATCAGTGAGGAAGAGTATTATCCCTATGGTGGCACGGCATTATGGGCAGCCAGGAATCAGACAGAAGCCAGTTATAAAACCATCCGTTATTCAGGCAAAGAGCGGGATGCCACCGGGTTGTATTATTACGGCTACCGATATTATCAGCCTTGGGTAGGACGGTGGTTAAGCGCCGATCCGGCGGGAACAATCGATGGGCTGAATTTATATCGGATGGTGAGGAATAATCCAATTAAATATCATGATACTGATGGTAGAGCCCCTGAAATTAAAGATGTCGAACACACTGTGATATATGGTTTCAGCCATCACCGCGGATCTGAGATGGGAAAAGCATTCGCAGCTAATAAGAATCCGGTTACCATCGATGAATATAATGCCGGGCTTGGTATCATGGGTGAATTAAGTCTGTCTGATTATTTTAGAATTTCTCAAAATCTTAAAGAAGACAGTCCGCCTAAATTGAATGAGGGAAATATAAGAACTAACTCACGTAAATATCTGGATGCAATGGGTATAGAGGAAAGTTCAGCTACTGCTAAAATCAAACAGGAAGCCTATGAACAACAATATGCTTACACTGCGTCATGGAGTTTTCATATGGTAGAAAATAAAGGAAAACTAGATATTCAGAGTAAAATAAAAAACCTTCTACCGTCAAAGGGACTTTTCAGTGGGTTATCCGGCCAAAAACGATTCCAGAAATTAGACGCATTTATTTTAAAAAATAGTGATGGTAGCGATTTCACTATTCAAAGGCAGAGAGATATATTAACGAAATTTGCTTCCGCAGGAAATGCAGGAGAACTTGAAAGCACCTTATCAGCAGCAGACCAATCATGGCTAAAAAATACTATTGCAACGGCATTCTTTAGACAAACAAGTAAATTAGGTATGGATTGGTTTATAAAACAACTAGCATCACCTGATTTCAGATTTGTTATGGCTGGATATAACGGGGAAAAATTGACTATCGAGCAGCTAAATTCAGATAAACCCTGGAAAACAGGAAAAAGAAGGAAAGAAGGTCCGAATGAATATGCCGAAGCAATAACTTTCTCTGAAATTCGCCACGCCTATAGGAAGGGATACAACAGTAAAATAAACTTTATCCAGAAATAATTAGGGACAAGCCATGAGAGAATATTTATCTCATGGCTTGATGACTTTTAACATTCAATATTACATAATTAAAACAATATCTAACCAATTAAAATAACAATACCTTATCTCTCATACTAAAATATCAAATCAGAAATTAATGAATTTAATGGTTCTTTATATTTATTTCTGAGAGCATAAGCACAATACCTTACCGATGGTGCTGGACGTGATTCAAAATTCAAAAATACTATACCTTTATCAATATGGGCAGAATAGCGCATTTCATTGGGAGTCATTAAACTTATCGCGACACCCGCTTTTACCAGATCCAATCTATTAGTAAAATCAGGGATCGTCAATAACGCTAAATTCTGGTATTCAGGCAGATAATTCAATGGCATAAAATTATCGCATTGTTTTAAAAAGGCACTATTATGCTGAACCAAAGGAAAGCTATATATTATTTCATCAACATGACTCTCTGGTTCTAAAATATCATTGGATACGGCAAGGGACAACATTTGATAAGCACCATCTATCCTGATGATATCATCATTATCTGGATAACATTCAGTCGTCACATAAACCGTTATATCCCCTTTCATTAAGGAAGAAAATACTGCATCTTGTCTTATTAAATCATCAATGAGGAAATTGTTGATTATACAAATATCGCGGTAATGATAACGTTGCACCGCTCTTTTTACGACCGTAGATATCTTATTAACATATTCTCCACTTGTGCCAATAACCAATTTGTCTCTGTTTGATAATTTATAATTTTTACGACAATTCCAGTTATCCTCAACTTTCTGGATCCTTTCATAACACGGTAACAACTCCTGATATAATGCCTTACCCTCTTCTGTGAGCTTGGTTTTTCCCGGTAGTCGCTCGAATAATTGGCACCCCACACGTTGTTCCAGTTGATATACGATCCTGCTAAGTGGAGAGGGGGTAATGCAAAGCGTATCCGCTGCTAACGTGAATGACTCTTTCTTCGCTGATTCCATAAAATACTTTAGTTGCTTTGAACAAAATATCATCACATACCCTCTTGTTTTCATTCTAGAAATAGAATATTAACCATAGAACATGACAACGATGTTTCTACTTTGCATTCTTTTACATTAGGACATGCATTAATTGATATTGTATTTCACCACTTTAATTCTTAATATTTGTTTAATAATTACATTATATTCATAAAATAAATATAATTTACCACTATGTTGGAATAATGATTTTAATGAAAACCCAGATCATTTCATTGAATATAAATATATCTTATCATCATTCATATTTTATATTTCAATTTATTACAAAAATATTTCCATTAAACAAACCAAAATATAACATCAAATAATTTACATCAACCACAACTTATTAATATTTCACAAGAAGAAACTAACCACATTTCTTCTTGTTTAAAATAGCCATCATAATGATAGGTTTATAAATTCGTAAAATATTGACCATTTACTCGCTAATTAATGCCCGTATATTGTTCATCGAGCGTCTGTAAATAATCTGCACTGGTCAGGTGACTAATATTACATCCACTTTCTAAACGCGATTTCAGCCAATCAATAATCCGTTCCTGTAATTTCCCTGCTGGCTTATCCAGCTTATCAGCCAATTCACCGTGGTTTTCCCATAAATCGCTAATAAGTGCGAATACCTGACCTTGAAAAGCATAATCAGAATGTAACCAAGCCTCAATTAAATGGTCGCCCAAGACAAAGGGTTGTTCACTGCCACCGTGACCACAATTTTCAGGCCGATAATAAATCTGCGGCTCGGGCATATCGATCATGAGTTCACTTACCGGTGTCAAAAATGCCGACCAATCGCTGACTATCATTGCCGGTAATAACTGACCGAGGATATGCGCATCCATACTGCGTAAGAGCACCTGTTTCTCCTGTAATATCACCTGCTGGCGTGAACGCCAATGATTAAGCTGTCGCGCCCATAAATCCTCACTGCGATAAGCCCAACCCCAACTGTTATCGCTCAGGGTATGGCTATCAAGCAGATGACCGATTACTGAAAGACAACCTGACTTAGGCTGAATCAGCCAGGGGCTTTGCGCCAGCATGTGATCCATCGGTGTATTGCTGTATAGCGGAAAAGCCTGCTCTACCCAGTCATTACGATAAAAGAGCGCCACCGGGTTAGGTTCCGCCAGTGAATTGAGCATAAAGAAAACAGGCGGCTTATTAGGCGTAGTCAGCCATTGTTTCCAGTTCATAGAAGTGTTCATACATCCTCCTGGTTATCGATAATCAAGTTAGCTTCCAATTGAGCCTGCACAGCACAAAGCGGTCTGGCAGGATACTTAAGGCGCGACGCCTTCCACCGTAATCAATTGTTTCTTCTCGTCAGGTGGAAAAGGAAAAAGCCAGTCAAAAAAAGTGTCCCCAAACGCCCAGTAAATAAAATAGAGAAATAATAAGGACAGCGTTATCTTCAATATTTTCATACTGATAATTCCTTCTTATCACAGTAATGTTGTAAGGCCAATGTTCCTTGTTCTTCCTACTGGCTCACAGTCAGTGATTTTTACTGGAAACTCTGATAACACTACTTTATTTTCCAGTAATCAATAGAATCTCTGTCTAAATCAATTCTGCCATCAGGATATTCAACTCTTGAAGGTTCTTTGCCTGGTGGAATAATAATTTTAGGCATTTTGGTTTCATCTAACTTAGGTTTATAGGTAATTTTCCATTCAGCACCTGGAGTTAACCTTAATCTAAAGGGACGCATTCCTACTTCACCCTGTAGAAATACTCTGTTTGGGCGCCCATAAACTATTTTTAGAATAGGATAAACAACCGGTCTGTAATCTATATTATTCAATGCGTTAGTTTCGCTGAGATATGTCTGGGCTGCATCATTAATGAATACAGTTAAACCTGTTCCCTCAGCTCCTTCCTCTTGAACAGCATCTTTCACCAAATGGCGAATATCAGTATAACCTACAGTCACAAAGGCACGGTTAATTTTCCATTTACATCGGCCTCCGCCATTAAAAGGTAGTTTTGCCTGAAAGTAACCAGTTTGTGGATCGGCCTTCACTTTCAAGCGAAGCCCATTATAGGTTGGCGCCTTATAAGGTGACATGTCAGCATGTAATTGATATTTCAGGCAATCTTTTGATATATACACAGCGGACACATATGGTTTTGTATACTTAGGTGCCACCCCTTCCACTGTGATCCACTGATTCTCTTTGGGAGGAGAAAGCGGTTCATTAGGGTCAGCGCAGCCCGATATTAAAATCACCGATAAGATCGATAAGTATTGTTTAATATTCATCATGGTAAGTTTTCCTCAATTCCTACAGAGGGGGCATTATTTTATTTTCCAGTAATCAAATAGAGTCTCTGTTTAAATCAACTCTGCCATCAGGATATTCAACTCTTGAAGGTTCTTTGCCAGGTGGGATAATAATTTTAGGCATTTTGGTTTCGTCTAATTTAGGCTTATAGGTAATTTTCCATTCAGCACCTGGAGTTAACCCTAATCTAAAGGGACGCATTCCTACTTCACCCTGTAGGAATATTCTTTTGGGGAATCTATTAACCATTTCCAATACAGGGTAAATAACCGGACTATAATCTATAGTATTCAATGCTGCCGTTTCGCTTAGATTTGTCTGGGTTGCATCGTTGATAAATGCAGTTAAACCAATGCCCCCAGTTCCTGCTTCTTGAGTAGCATCTTTCATCAAATGGCGGACATCGGTATAACCTACAGTAACAAAGGCTCGGTCAATTTTCCATTTACACCGGCCTCCTCCATTAAAAGGTAACTTTGCCTGAAAATAACCGGTTTGTGGATTGACCTTTACATCCAGATTCAATCCATTATAAGTTGGTACTTTAAAAGGCGACATATTGGAATCCAGACGATATTTAAGGCAGTCTTTTGATATATACACAGCGGACACATATGGTTTTGTATACTTCGGCGCCACACCTTCTACGGTTATCCACTGATTCTCTTTAGGAGGAGAAAGCGGCTCATGGGAGTCAGCGCAACCCGATATTAAAATCACTGATAAGACCGATAAGTATTGTTTAATATTTATCATGATAAGTTTTCCTCAATTCCTACAGCATTATCTATATAGCGTGTTAAGGCTAAAAGTCCTTTTTGATCCTGTTGAGTGCAAATCAACGCTTGCTTTAAGTGATGGTCCATCTGTAAAAATAGTGCATCGCGCTGCCGAATACATGCAACAATATCGGGCCTCTCATTCAGCGTTTTTTCAAATAACTGCTCCTGATCTCGGAAAAAATGGTATTTGCCCGGTGCGATTAGCTCTGCCAATCGCGCACCAATATAACGGGCGTATTTTAATGAACTGTGATCAGGGAAACCCAAAGCATCTTTTAAAGTTGGGTTTTCGCTCAGCGGAAACCATTTGGCCTTATCTGCATCGCTTATCTGTTTAAAAAATCCTTTTTGAATTTCACTCGCGTCCTTTAGATTATTTTCGGTTTCACGGTTTAGCGACGGAATTAAATACAGTTTTGTTTTAGTGGGTAAGGTGGTTCTGAGCCGTATATAGTTGCTTGGATTACGTTCTTCCAGCCATTCAATAACCAGATTGATTTTACAAAAGTGCACTATTTTTCCGTGATGCAGGAAAACTTCACCACTTTTGGTAAAATCCAACAATTCAACAGGGCTGAATAGATAGCCTAGCGGCCCCCAACAATTATATAGCCAGTTATCCAAATTTTTTTCCGGTGGTAAAGAAGGGATCGGGTCATCTTCATTCACATGACGGTAATGAATGATATCCACCAATTCCCGTATCGCATTAAAGGTTAATACCCTAGGCATCCCGTAGCTATAGAAGCAAGGATTATGGTCTTTTAATTGTGCGCTATGCAGTAATGCTAACGCTCCTCCTAGACTGTGACCACAAACAAATAATTTTCTTTTTTTAGCCAAATCCAACACATCACTAAATACTGCTATATTCTTATCGCTGGGAACTCTTAGTTTTGCAACTAGACTGAATGCTTCCCAAAACCCTTTATGTACTTTGCCGCTGTGAATGAACCCGCTACATAGGGCTTTTTCATCGCAATCTACCCTCAAAGGTTGATATGTAGCATCAGTCAGAACATCCTCTGTACTGGCTGTACCCCGCCAACTGACAATCACATCATTTTTACTGGCTACATAAAACAACTGGGTATTACCCTGCCTATTATCTCCTGATTTTGAATTAATAAATTCTACTCGCGTATAACATTCACTAAACGGCACATCGTAAACGACAGGTGTTGCCGACAATTCTTCCACTTTATAGGGCAATCTTGAAACATCCACCATTTGCCGGTTAAAAAAGTGTTTCACAGAGCCTACTACATTGACATCCCCATCGGCATAGGCCAGTACGCTCATCAAACACTGGTTATAGGCATTAACAATGGAATATTCCTTCTGATGATGCAGTTGCAAAACCCAGGCTCGAAAAGGACATATTTCTAGCACATACCGGCGATTTAACGGATGAACCTGATAGCCTTTTGGTTCCGGGTCTGGGAAATGATAGGGAGGTGGAATTTTTTTGGGATCATTCCAATCATCCAGCACTGGCAACCCATCACTAATCTGCCCGATAGTCACATAGCGATATTGATGGCCTTCGGTTTCTGCTTTTGGTTTCACCACTGAAAATTCTTCTCCCCGTTTTTCCCGTAACGGACGCTGCTCCATTTCGTCGGCCAGTGGTTGGGCGCCGATATACAAAGTTACCGGATGAGGCAACAGATCCTCTTCTCTGAGCACACCGAAACCGTCGGTTGTCCCCTGGCGTACATAACCTGGGGTTCCGCGACTGATCAGGCGATAAGGCATGTTGACCAGCGGCTTTCCCTGTTCATCCACCAACTGAAATTCCACCCAGTTTTTCAGAAACCGTTTACAATCAAAGCATAAGCGTGGATCTGATATACCCATTAGTTTTACTCCCTTCTTTTAACGTTATTTCCCCGCCCGGCTATCAATCACCTTCATCAGCATAAATATCCTGTCGGGAATAGCCGTGATTGATTGCGTCACTAAAGAAACAAGATAGTAAAAATCCTATTACCACAGATAAGAAACACCGTTTATGCCGTGAGTAATAGCGAGTTGAACAACAGGAAGACGAAATGTATTCCCATCGATTAATCCCTTTGAATAAGGGAACAGGAGTTGAGATTTCCCTCATATTATCCAATATGATGGAACTTAAGTTATGATTATTAAATCATCATCAAATAGCAAGAAAAAATTTCATTTTCTTAATTTACAAAAAGTAGATTTTGTAAGGAAGTGTTACAAATTCAATAAAAGATTAAGTTATTGTAAATATAATGAAGAATGCAACCCCATTCCCAAAAGAATCAGTCCACGATATATAAAAAAACTGGCCTTTACTGATTTTCCACATCCAGCTTTAATCAAAAACCAATTGCAAATTTTGCGGCTGCTTTTTTTGCAACAGCTATTTGAAGAAAACAGTGACATAGTGATTATCCTCATCTTCCCATAGAACGGAATCATTCTTTTATTGTATCAATGGTACAGAGATCACACGGATGTTTCATTTACCTTATGATTTAAAAGGAATAAACATGAACGCATACGTGAATAAAGAGATACCTGATGTATTACAAAGCCAATGTGGTATTAATTGTCTGACCGATATTTGCCACTATTCTTTTAATGAATTCCGCCAGCAAGTCTCTGATCATCTCTCTTGGTCAGAGACCAACCGTTTATATTGTGATGCACAACAGGAACAAAAAGAGAATCAATTATATGAAGCACGTATTCTCAAACGCGCTAACCCACAGTTACAAAATGCAGTGCACCTCGGTATTACCCTCCCTCATGCTGAATTGAGAAGCTACAATAATGAATTCGGTAGCCGAGCCAGCCAATATGTGGCGCCGGGTTCGGTTTCCTCTATGTTCTCCCCCGCCGCTTATTTAACTGAACTCTATCGTGAAGCACGTAATTTACATGCCAGCGACTCCGTTTATCATCTGGATGAACGCCGACCAGATCTCCAATCAATGGAGCTCAATCAGCAAAATATGGACACCGAGCTTTCCACGCTTTCTCTGTCTAATGAAATTTTGTTGAAAGGAATTAAAGCTAATAAGTCTAATCTGGACAGCGATACTAAAGTGATGGAAATGTTATCCACTTTCCGTCCTTCCGGCACAATACCTTATCATGATGCTTACGAAAATGTGCGTAAAGCTATCCAATTACAAGATCCTAAACTTGAGCAATTTCAGAAATCACCCGCTGTTGCCGGATTAATGCATCAAGCTTCACTGCTAGGAATTAATAACTCTATCTCACCAGAGCTGCTTAATATTCTGACAGAAGAGATTACCGAGGCTAATGCAGATGAAATTTATAAAAAGAACTTTGGCGATATTGACCCTACCTGGCTGGCAATGCCAGAATATCTGAAAAGTTATTATAATTTTAGTGATGAAGAGCTCAGCCAATTTATTCACAAATATCCAAATAATGAACTGAATGCTCAGAAAATACATTTACTAAAAATCAATAAAATTATTTTATTATCACGAGCTGTAAACTTGCCGATTTTAAAAATAGATGAAATTGTTCCAGAACAGAACATTACTCCAACAATATTAGGAAAAATATTTCTAGTTAAATACTATATGCAGAAATACAACATTGATACTGAAAATTCCTTAATACTATGTAACGCACCTATTTCACAATATTCCTATACCCAATGGATTTCAAGATGCATCGCGGCGGCAAGGGAACGAATCCCCGGGAGCATAGATAACTATGTGACCGGGGTGAGAGAGTGCAGCCAACAAAGAAGCAACTTGAAAGATGACGGGTATAATAAACGTTATAGTACTTGGGCTGGCATTTCACAATTAATTTACTATCCCGAAAATTATATCGATCCGACGATGCGTATCGGACAAACGAAAATGATGGATACACTATTGCAATCCGTCAGCCAAAGCCAATTAAATGCCGATACGGTAGAAGATGCATTTAAATCTTACCTGACCTCGTTTGAACAAGTCGCTAATTTGGAAGTCATTAGTGCTTATCATGATAACGTTAATAATGACCAAGGGCTGACCTATTTTATCGGGCACAGTAAAACAGAAGTTAATCAATATTACTGGCGCAGCGTCGATCACAGTAAATTCAATGACGGTAAATTCTCCGCCAATGCCTGGAGTGAATGGAATAAAATTGATTGCGCAATTAATCCCTACCAAAGCACCATCCGCCCAGTTATCTATAAATCCCGCTTATATCTGATTTGGCTGGAACAAAAGGAAACAGCTAAACAAGATAAGGATAATAAAGTCATTACTGACTATCACTATGAATTAAAATTGGCTCATATTCGTTATGATGGTACCTGGAATGTGCCAATCACTTTTGATGTAAATGAAAAAATACTCGCTTTAGAACTGACAAAATCTCAAGCTCCTGGACTCTATTGCGCAGGTTATCAAGGGGAAGATACCTTGTTAGTAATGTTTTATAGCAAAAAAGAGAAATTGGATGATTATAAAACTGCGCCAATGCAAGGATTATATATTTTCTCCGATATGTCTTCCAAAGATATGACCAATGAACAATGTAACTCTTATCGAAATAACGGTTATACACATTTCGATACTAATAGCATCATAAGAATAAATAACCGCTATGCAGAGGATTATGAAATCCCTTCATTGATGAATCATAGCAACAGCCATGATTGGGGAAAATATAATCTTAGCCAAGTATATGGCGGAAGTATAGTTATCAATTACACAGTTGCATCAAGTGATTTAAAAATCAATATTTCACCAAAATTAAGAATAATCCATGATGGAAAAGAAGGTCGAGAGCGCATTCAGTGTAATCTAATAAAGAAATATGGCAAATTGGGTGATAAATTCATTATTTATACAAATATAAATAAAAACCCAAATCACTCTAAAAATGAAAAGCTTATCTATCCCGTTTATCAATACCGCAATAATGAAAAAGGACGTCTGCTATTTTATAGGAGCAATACAACTGGTACTGTAAGGGCTTGGTTCCCAACAACTAAAGAAGAAATAACCACAACTACGAGTAGTAACCAAGATTGTATTATCGATAAGATTAATAATACAGATCTATTTAAATCATATTTCTATACCCGTCATCTTTCAAGTTGCCTCTTTGTTGGCTGCACTCGCTCACCCCGGTCACATAGTTATCTATGCTCCCGGGGATTCACTCCCTTGCCGTCGCGATGCATCTTGAAATCCATAGGGTATATATGGAAGATAAAGAAGGCCAGATTGCCACCGATATTAGTGGACCAGTAGATATCAACACTGCAATCTCTTCTGAAAAAGTTCAAGTCACAATCAATGCTGGCAAAAAATACTCTCTTACGGCGAATAAGGATGTCTCCGCTCAACCATCACCTAGCTTTGAAGAAATGTGTTACCAATTTAATACTCTCGAAATAGATGGCTCTAATCTGAATTTTACTAACAATTCAGCCAGTATTGATGTCACTTTTACCGCACTGGCAGATGATGAACGCAAACTGGGCTATGAAACTTTCAATATCCCGGTTACCCGAAAGGTTAAAACCGATAACGCACTCACTCTTTTTCATAATGAAAACGGTGCTCAATATATGCAATGGGGAGCCTATCGTATTCGTCTGAATACCCTATTTACTCGCCAATTAGTTGAACGTGCTACTACGGGTATTGATACAATTCTCAGTATGGAAACTCAAAATATTCAGGAACCACAATTAGGTAAAGGTTTTTATGCTACGTTCGTGATGCCTCCCTATAACTCATCAACTCATGGTGATGAACGTTGGTTTAAGCTTTATATCAAACATGTTGCTGATGATAATTCACATATTATCTATTCAGGCCAGTTAAAAGATACAAGTGTAAGCACCACGCTATTTATTCCTCTTGATGATGTTCCATTGCATCAAGATTTCCACGTCAAGGTCTATATGACCTTTAAACAATCTCAATCAGATGGTACCTGGTGGGGTCCTCACTTTGTTAGAGATGATAAAGGAATAGTAACAATAAACCCTAAATCCATTTTGACCCATTTTAAGAGCGTCAATGTCCTGAATAATGTTAAGAGCGAACCAATGGATTTCAGCGGCGCTAACAGTCTCTATTTCTGGGAACTGTTCTACTATACCCCGATGCTGGTTGCTCAACGTTTGCTACATGAACAAAACTTTGATGAAGCTAACCGTTGGCTGAAATATGTCTGGAGCCCATCCGGTTATATTATTCGTGGTCAAATTAAAAACTATCGCTGGAATGTGCGCCCGTTATTGGAAAACACCAGTTGGAACAGTGATCCTTTGGATTCCGTCGATCCTGACGCGGTGGCACAGCACGATCCAATGCACTATAAAGTAGCCACCTTTATGCGCACTCTCGATCTGTTGATGGCTCGTGGCGATCACGCCTATCGCCAACTGGAGCGGGATACGCTGAATGAGGCCAAAATGTGGTATATGCAAGCGCTGCACCTATTAGGTGAGAAACCCTATCTGCCGCTGAGTTCCGCATGGAATGATCCACGTCTGGACAATGCCGCAAGTACTACCACACAAAAAGCATATTCCTACGCAATAACCACCCTACGGCAAGGCACGCAAATACCATCATTATCATTGCGCTCCGCTAATACCCTGACCGATCTTTTCCTGCCACAAATCAACGACGTTATGCTGAGCTACTGGAACAAACTGGAACTGCGCCTGTATAACTTGCGTCATAATCTCTCCATCGATGGTCAACCGCTCTATCTGCCGATGTATGCCACACCGGCCGAGCCGAAAGCGTTACTCAGCGCTGCCGTTGCTACGTCTCAAGGCGGCGGCTCGCTTCCACAGCCATTTATGTCACTGTGGCGCTTCCCGCATATGCTAGAAAATGCCCGTAGCATGGTCACTCAACTCACACAGTTCGGTTCCACGTTGCAAAATATTATTGAACGCCAAGATGCTGAGGCCCTAAATGCTCTGCTGCAAAATCAAGCCAAGGAGCTGATATTAACGACGCTAAGCATTCAGGACAAAACCATCGAAGAAATAGATGCTGAAAAAACCGTGCTGGAAAAATCCAAAGCCGGGGCACAATCGCGCTTTAACAACTACAGCAAGTTATACGATGAAGATGTCAACGCCGGTGAACGTCAAGCTCTGGATATGCGAATAGCTTCCCAAAGTATTACCGCCGGATTGAAAGGCTTGCATATGGCTGCCGCCGCACTGGAGATGGTACCCAACATCTACGGCTTTGCGGTCGGGGGAACGCGCTTTGGGGCAATTGCCAATGCCATTGCTATTGGCGGCGGGATCGCCGCAGACGGTCTATTAATTGAAGCGGAGAAAGTCTCTCAATCTGAAATATGGCGCCGTCGCCGTCAAGAGTGGGAAATCCAGCGTAATAATGCCGAAGCAGAGATGAAACAAATCGATGCTCAACTTAAATCGCTAACGGTACGCCGCGAAGCAGCGGTATTACAAAAAACCAGCCTGAAAACCCAACAGGAACAAACTCAAGTTCAACTGGCTTTCCTGCAACGAAAATTCAGCAATCAAGCGCTGTACAACTGGTTACGTGGTCGGTTAGCTGCCATTTACTTCCAATTTCACGATTTAGTCGTCGCCCGTTGTCTGATGGCAGAACAAGCTTACCGTTGGGAAACCAATGATACCTCTGCACGCTTTATTAAACCGGGAGCCTGGCAAGGAACCTATGCCGGTCTGCTTGCCGGAGAAACCTTAATGTTGAATCTGGCCCAAATGGAAGATGCGCACCTGAAACAAGAACAACGTGCGCTGGAAGTGGAACGCACGGTTTCTCTGGCGCAGGTGTACCAATCCTTAGAGGGAAAAAGCTTTACATTGAAAGATAAAATTGAAGCGTTGCTACAAGAAGATAAAGAGACTTCCGTCGGTAATGACAGTAATCAATTGAAATTAACCAACAATACGCTATCCGCGACGCTAACCCTGCAAGACCTGAAACTCAAAGATGATTACCCGGAAGAGATGCAGTTAGGCAAAACACGCCGCATTAAACAAATTAGTGTCTCCTTACCGTCACTATTGGGACCCTATCAAGATGTTCAAGCGGTTCTGTCTTATGGTGGTGACGCCACCGGCTTAGCTAAAGGTTGTAAAGCCTTGGCGGTCTCCCACGGCCTGAATGACAATGGTCAATTCCAACTCGATTTCAACGATGGCAAATTCCTGCCGTTTGAAGGAATCGATATTAATGACAAGGGAACATTAACGCTAAGTTTCCCCAATGCCACCAGTAAACAAAAAACCATATTACAGATGCTGACCGACATTATTCTGCACATTCGTTACACTATTCTCGAATAGCCATCACCTGCCACAGGCCCTAATCAGGGCCTGTTATTAAAAATCATCTTACATGCCACTGTTATTTCAATTACCTGAATAGAAAAATTATCCCTATTATATAGCAGGATTGAATTTAACATTAGTTCACTGTAATGCAGACAAAATAACAATTGCACAAATTATTCAACATAACAAAGGAAGTAAATGACGATGAAAAACATTGACCCTAAACTTTATCACCATACGCCGACCGTCAGTGTTCACGATAACCGTGGACTCGCTATCCGTAATATTAGTTTTCACCGCGCTACCGCAGAAGCAAATACCGATCCGCGTATTACTCGCCATCAATATAATGCCGGCGGATATTTGAACCAAAGCATTGATCCTCGCCTGTATGATGCTAAGCAGACTAACAACGCCGTACAACCGAATTTTATCTGGCAGCATAATTTGACCGGCAATATCCTGCGAACAGAGAGCGTCGATGCTGGCCGAACAATTACCCTCAACGATATTGAAGGTCGCCCGGTATTGACCATCAGCGCAACCGGTGTCCGCCAAAATCACCTTTATGAAGATAACACCCTACCCGGTCGCCTACTCGCAATCACCGAACAAGCACAGACAGAAGAGAAAACAACCGAGCGTCTTATCTGGGCCGGCAATACGCCGCAGGAAAAAGAGTACAACCTTGTTGGTCAGCGTGTCCGCCATTACGATACCGCAGGGCTCACTCAACTCAACAGCCTTGCCCTGACCGGCACCGTTTTATCACAATCTCAACAACTGCTCGTCGATAACCAAGATGCCGACTGGACAGGTGAAGACCAGAACCTCTGGCAGCAAAAACTGAGTAGTGATGTTTATACCACCCAAAATAAAACCGATGCCACCGGGGCTTTACTTACCCAGACCGATGCTAAAGGCAACATTCAGCGGCAAGCCTATGATGTGGCCGGTCAGCTAAAAGGGAGCTGGCTAACATTAAAAGGTCAGGCCGAACAAGTAATTATCAAATCGCTGACCTACTCCGCCGCCGGACAAAAATTACGCGAAGAGCACGGTAACGGCATTATTACCGAATACAACTATGAACCGGAAACTCAGCGGCTTATCGGCATTACCACTCACCGTCCATCAGACGCCAAGGTGTTGCAAGACCTACGCTATCAATATGACCCGGTAGGCAATGTGATCAATATCCGTAACGATGCGGAAGCCACCCGCTTTTGGCGCAATCAAAAAGTCATCCCGGAGAATAGCTATACCTATGATTCCCTGTATCAGCTTATCAGTGCCACCGGATGTGAAATGGCCAATATAGGTCAGCCAAATAACCCACTACCCTCCCCTGCGCTACCTGCTGATAACAACACCTACACTAACTACACCCGCACCTATAGTTATGACCGTGGCGGCAATTTGATGGAAATTCAGCATAGTTCACCTGCCACGCAAAATAACTACACGACGAATATAACGGTTTCTAATTACAGCAACCGTGCCGTATTAAGCACACTGACCGAAGATCCAACCCAAGTTGATGCCTTATTTGATGCGGGAGGCCATCAAACCAACTTATTATCCGGTCAAGTTCTAATATGGACACCGCGAGGCGAATTGAAACAAGTCAACAGTAGCGCAGGAAATGAGTGGTATCGCTACGATAGCAACGGCACACGACAGCTAAAAGTGAATGAACAACAAACTCAGAATATCGCGCAACAGCAAAGAGTCACTTATCTGCCGGGGCTAGAACTACGCACAACCCAACATGGCAGTACTACCACGGAATATTTGCAAGTTATCACACTCGGTAAAGCTGGTCGTGCGCAAGTCCGGGTATTACATTGGGAGAGCGGAAAACCCGAAGATATCAACAACAATCAACTTCGTTACAGCTACGATAATCTTATCGGTTCCAGCCAACTTGAATTAGATAGCGAAGGACAAATTATCAGTGAGGAAGAATATTATCCATTTGGCGGTACAGCACTGTGGGCAGCAAGGAATCAAACCGAAGCCAGCTATAAAACCATTCGTTATTCAGGTAAAGAGCGGGATGCTACCGGGCTGTATTATTACGGCTACCGTTATTACCAACCGTGGGCGGGCAGATGGTTAAGTGCAGACCCGGCCGGAACCATTGATGGACTGAATTTATATCGCATGGTGAGAAATAACCCGGTGACGCAATTTGATGTTCAGGGATTATCTCCAGCCAACAGAACAGAAGAAGCGATAATAAAACAGGGTTCCTTTACAGGAATGGAAGAAGCCGTTTATAAAAAAATGGCGAAACCTCAAACTTTCAAACGCCAAAGAGCTATCGCTACCCAAACAGAGCAAGAAGCCCATCAATTATTGGCCAACAATCCCGGTGTAGATACTAGCCCAATTAAAGATTACACCACGGATAGCTCGCAAATTAATACTGCAATAAGAGAAAACCGTATTACATCGATAGTGAAAGATTTAGATTCCTCATTATCTGCCCTGCAAGATAGACAAATGCGGGTAACTTATCGAGTGATGACCTATATAGATAATTCCAAGCCCTCCCCTTGGCACTCTCCACAGGAAGGAAATAGCATCAACGTTGGTGATATCGTTTCAGATAATGCTTATTTATCAACATCGGCCCATCGTGGTTTTCTGAATTTTGTGCATAAAAAAGAAACCAGTGAAACTCGATATGTCAAAATGGCATTTTTAACCAATGCAGGTGTCAATGTGGCAGCAAAATCTAAGTATAATAACGAAAGTGCGGAGAAAGTATTTAAAATGGATTTAGATGATTCTAGGAAAAGCTTTGTTGAAAAATTGAAAATAAGAGCCAATGGACCAGAAGCGGGGCAAGCAGAAATACTATTCCCCAGAGAAACACCGTTCGAAGTTGTTTCAATGAGACATCAAGGTAGAGATACCTATGTATTATTACAAGATATTAAACCATCAGCGATTACTCATAGGAATGTACGTGATACTTATACCGGCAGCTTTAGATCATCCAGTACAAATTAAATTGATAAAATAGTAATTAATAAACGATCCCCTGAACTTTAATTCAGGGGATTTCACAACCAATCATTAAAATTTCAAGAAAGTTTCATTCAATCACGATAATATTTCATTAATCCAGACAAATGGTTTAATTAATGCAATGATAAATATCTCAGATCAATCCTAGACAATTAAATCGGAAATCAATAAATTCAATGGTTCTTTATATTTGTGTCTAAGAGTATAAGCACAATATTTCACTGATGGTGTTGGATACGATTTAAAATTCAAAAAGGTAATACCTTTATGAAGATCAGCAGAACAGATCGCTTCATTAGGTGTCATTAAACTTATCGCGATACCTGATCTCACTAAATCCAACCGATTAGAGAAATCAGGAACAGTTAGCAAAGTTAAATTTTGGTACTCAGGTAGACCATTCAGTGGAATAAAGCCGTCACATTGTTTCAAGAAAGCGCTATTATGCTGAGCCAAAGGCAATGTGGATATAATATCATCAGCATGACTTTCCGATCCCAAAATATCATTAGCGATAGCAAGACGCAGCACCTGATAAGTTCCATCTATTCTTATAATATTATCGTTATCAGGATAATGTTCAGTCGTCACATAGACGGTTATATCTTCTTTCATTAAAGAAGAAAATATTGCCTCTTTTCTTGCTGAATCATCAACCAGAAAATTGTTTTTTATGTAAATATCACGATAATGATAACGTTGCACCGCTCTTTTTATCACTGCCGAAATTTTATTAATATATTCTCCACTGGTCCCAATAATAAGTTTGCCGGCGTTCGTTAATCTCTCGCTTCTCCGATAATGCCAGTTATCCTCAACACGCTGCATCCTCTCATAGCACGGCAATAGCTCCTGATATAAGGCCATCCCTTCCTCAGTCAGTTTAGTCCTTCCCGGTAATCTTTCAAATAATTGGCAACCTACACGTTGTTCCAGTTGATATATGATCCTACTTAAGGGAGAGGGAGTAATACAAAGCGTATCCGCTGCTAAAGTGAATGACTCTCTTTTCGCTGACTCCATAAAATACTTCAAGTTCTTTGAACAAAATAGCATCATATATCCTTCTTATTTTAACTAATCATTCCATCCTAAATAGAATGGAATATTAACAAGAAAACATTACAACGACTTTTCTTCTTTGCATTATTTAACATCAAAGTATGCATTAACTGAGATTGAGTTTTATCATCTTTATTCTTAGCAGTTATCAAACAATTTTTATTATTGTTGCAAAATAAATATACCCCCACCTTATGTTACAATAATAATTATAAAGAAATTTGACATATTATCATTACGGAAAAATAGGCGTGATTAGCTCTTTAATTAAACATTTCAATTAGTTGAAAAACACTATCATGCTCAACATGTAATGATTGCAATTTTAAGATTAAATAAACTTAATAATTTATATTAGTTATCACTGAACTTCGCTTCCCTCGTACAGTTCATCATGAAAACAACACAGCGCCATTTCCAGCCAACTCTGATTAGAAAATCAGTTGCAAATTTTGCATCTGCTTTTTTTGCAACAGCTATTTAAAGAAAACAGTGAGATAGTGATTCTCTGAGAGATCAAGATATGCCTCTTTACACCTCGCAAACTATTTCTATGCATATCTCAGCTATTTCTCAAAGCCTGTACTTAATCATATCTTCTTCCGATGGAACGGAATCATTCTCTGATTGATCCATGATGTAAAGGCAACACGGATGTTTCATTTACTTTATGATTTAAAAGGAATAAATATGAATTCGCCTGTAAAAGAGATACCTGATGTATTAAAAAACCAATGTGGTTTTAATTGCCTGACAGATATTAGCCACAGCTCTTTTAACGAATTTCACCAACAAGTATCTGCTCACCTCTCTTGGTCCGAAGCACACGACTTATATCATGATGCCCAACAGGCCCAAAAGGATAATCGGCTATATGAAGCCCGTATTCTTAAACGCGCGAATCCTCAATTACAAAATGCCGTACATCTTGCCATCATCGCCCCTAATGTCGAACTGATAGGCTATAACAGCCAATTTAGCGGTAGAGCCAGTCAATATGTCGCACCGGGTACCGTTTCCTCCATGTTCTCCCCCGCCGCTTATTTGACTGAGCTTTATCGTGAGGCTCGCAATTTACACGCCAGCAACTCCGTTTATTATCTGGATACCCGCCGCCCAGATCTCAAATCAATGGCGCTCAGCCAACAAAATATGGATACCGAACTTTCCACTCTCTCGTTATCCAATGAGCTATTGTTGGAAAGTATTAAAACTGAGTCTAAGCTGGATAACTATACTAAAGTGATGGAAATGCTCTCCACTTTCCGTCCTTCCGGCGCGACGCCTTATCACGATGCTTATGAAAATGTGCGTGAAGTTATCCAGCTACAAGATCCTGGGCTTGAGCAATTAAATGCATCACCGGCAATTGCCGGGCTAATGCATCAAGCCTCCCTATTGGGTATTAACGCCTCAATCTCACCTGAGTTGTTTAATATCCTGACGGAGGAGATTACCGAAGGTAATGCTGAGGAACTTTATGAGAAAAATTTTGGTAATATCGAACCGGCCTCACTGGCTATGCCGGAATATCTTAAACGTTATTACAATTTAAGTGATGAAGAACTTAGCCAGTTTATTGGTAAAGCCAGCAATTTTGGTCAACAGGAATATAGTCATAACCAGCTTATTACTCCAGTAGTTAACAGCAGTGATGGCACGGTTAAGGTATATCGGATTACCCGCGAATATACAACAAATGCCTATCAAGTGGACGTGGAACTGTTTCCCTTCGGTGGTGAAAATTATCGGTTAGATTATAAATTCAAAGATTTTTGGAATGCCACTTATTTATCCATCAAGTTAAATGACAAAAGAGAGCTTATTCGAACTGAAGGCGCTCCTCAGGTCAACATAGAATACTCTGAAAATATCACATTAAGTACCACTGATATCAGTCAACCTTTTGAAATTGGCCTGACACGAGTACTTCCTAATACTAATTACGCCTATGCCGCCGCAAAATTTACCGTTGAGGAATATAACCAATACTCTTTCCTGCTAAAACTCAATAAAGCGATTCGTCTATCCCGTGCAACAGAATTGTCACCCACGATTCTGGAAGGCATTGTGCGCAGTGTTAATCAGCAACTGGATATCAACACAGAAGTATTAGGTAAAGTTTTTCTGACTAAATATTATATGCAGCGTTATGCTATTGATGCTGAAACTGCCCTAATACTCTGCAATGCGCTTATTTCACAACGCTCATATGAGAATCAAACTAGCCAATTTGATCGCCTGTTTAATACGCCATTACTGAACGGCCAATATTTTTCTACAGGAGATGAAGAGGTTGATTTAAATCCAGGCAGCACCGGCGATTGGCGCAAAACCATACTCAAGCGTGCATTTAATATCGATGATGTCTCGCTCTACCGCCTGCTTAAAATTACCGACCATAATAATAAAGACGGAAAGATTAAAAATAGCCTAAGGAATCTTTCCAATTTATATATTGGGAAATTATTGGCAGAAATCCATCAATTAACCATTGATGAATTGGATTTATTGCTGGTCGCTGTGGGTGAAGGAGAAACTAATTTATCCGCTATCAATGATAAGCAATTGGCTAGCCTGATCAGAAAACTCAATACCATTACCGGCTGGTTACATATACAGAAGTGGAGCGTGTTCCAGTTGTTTATTATGACCTCCACCAGCTATAACAAAACGCTAACGCCTGAAATTAAGAATCTGCTAGATACCGTTTACCACGGTTTACAAGGTTTTGATAAAGACAAAGCAGATTTACTACATGTTATGGCGCCTTATATTGCGGCTACCTTGCAATTATCATCAGAAAATGTCGCCCATTCAGTGCTACTTTGGGCAGACAAGTTAAAGCCCGGCGACGGCGCAATGACAGCAGAAAAATTCTGGGACTGGTTGAATACTCAGTATACGCCAGGTTCATCGGAAGCAGCAGAAATGCAGGAACATATCGTTCAGTACTGTCAGGCTCTGGCACAATTGGAAATGGTTTACCATTCCACCAGCATTAACGAAAACGCCTTCCGCCTGTTTGTGACAAAACCAGAGATGTTTGGCGCTGCGACTGAGGCAGCTCCTACGCATGATGCACTTTCATTGATCATGCTGACACGTTTTGCGGATTGGGTTAACGCACTAGGCGAAAAAGCCTCCTCCGTATTAGCGGCATTAGAAGCTAACACTTTAACGGCAGAACAACTGGCTGACGCTATGAATCTTGATGCCAATTTGTTGTTGCAAGCCAGTACTCAAGCACAAAACCATCAACACCTTCCTCCAGTGACTCAAGAAAATGCTTTCTCCTGTTGGACATCTATCAATACCATCCTGCAATGGGTTAATGTTGCACAACAATTGAATGTCGCCCCTCAGGGCGTTTCTGCTTTGGTCGGACTGGATTATATTCAATCAATGAAAGAGACGCCGACCTATGCCCAGTGGGAAAACGCGGCGGGAATATTAACCGCCGGATTGAATTCACAACAAGCGGATACATTACACGCTTTTCTGGATGAATCCCGCAGTGCCGCATTAAGCACCTACTATATCCGTCAAGTCGCCAAACCAGCGGCGGCCATTAAAAGCCGTGATGACCTGTATCAATACTTGCTGATTGATAATCAGGTTTCCGCTGCAATCAAAACCACCCGAATCGCCGAAGCCATTGCCAGCATTCAACTGTACGTTAACCGGGCGCTGGAAAATGTGGAAGAAAATGCCAATTCGGGGGTTATCAGCCGCCAATTCTTTATCGACTGGGACAAATATAATAAACGCTACAGCACTTGGGCTGGTGTTTCTCAATTAGTTTACTACCCGGAAAACTATATTGATCCGACCATACGCATCGGACAAACCAAAATGATGGACTCATTATTGCAATCCGTCAGCCAAAGCCAATTAAACGCCGATACGGTCGAAGACGCCTTTATGTCTTATCTGACATCGTTTGAACAGGTGGCTAATCTCAAAGTTGTTAGCGCATATCACGATAATATTAACAACGATCAAGGGCTGACCTATTTTATCGGACTCAGTGAAACTGATGCCGGTGAATATTATTGGCGCAGTGTCGATCACAATAAATTCAGCGATGGTAAATTCGCAGCTAACGCCTGGAGCGAATGGCACAAAATTGATTGCCCAATTAATCCTTACCGAAGCACTATCCGCCCTGTGATGTACAAATCCCGCTTGTATCTGCTCTGGTTGGAACAAAAGGAGATCACCAAACAGACAGGAAATAGCAAAGATGGCTATCAAACCGAGACGGATTATCGTTATGAGCTGAAATTGGCGCATATCCGCTATGACGGCACCTGGAATACGCCAATCACCTTTGATGTCAATGAAAAAATATCCAAGCTAGAACTGGCAAAAAATAAAGCGCCCGGACTCTATTGTGCCGGTTATCAAGGTGAAGATACGTTGCTGGTGATGTTTTATAACCAACAAGATACACTAGATAGTTATAAAACCGCTGCAATGCAAGGGCTATATATCTTTGCCGACATGGCATCCAAAGATATGACCTTAGGACAGAGCAATGTTTATCGGGATAACAGTTATAAACAATTTGACACTAATAGTGTCAGAAGAGTGAATAACCGCTACGCAGAGAATTATGAAATCCCTTCATCGGTAAATAGCCGAAAAGATTATTATTGGGGAGATTATTACCTCAGCATGGTATATAACGGGGATATTCCGATTATCAGTTATAAAGCCACATCAAGTGATTTAAAAATCTATATCTCCCCAAAATTAAGAATTATTCATAACGGATATGAAGGTCAGCAACGCAACCAATGCAACCTGATGAATAAATATGGCAAACTGGGTGATAAATTTATTGTTTATACTAGCTTGGGGGTCAATCCAAATAACTCGTCAAATAAGCTCATGTTTTACCCCGTCTATCAATATAGCGGAAACACCAGCGGACTCAATCAAGGGAGACTACTATTCCACCGTGACACCACTTATCCATCTAAAGTAGAAGCTTGGATTCCTGGAGCAAAACGTTCTCTAACCAACCAAAATGCCGCCATTGGTGATGATTATGCTACAGACTCTCTGAATAAACCGGATGATCTTAAGCAATACATCTTTATGACTGACAGTAAAGGGACTGCAACTGATGTTTCAGGCCCAGTAGAGATTAATACTGCAATTTCTCCTGCAAAAGTTCAGATAATAGTCAAAGTGGGTGGCAAGGAGAAAACTTTTACCGCAGATAAAGATGTCTCCATTCAGCCATCACCTAGCTTTGATGAAATGAATTATCAATTTAATGCCCTTGAAATAGACGGTTCTGGTCTGAACTTTATTAACAATTCAGCCAGTATTGATGTTACGTTTACCGCATTTGCAGAAGATGGCCGCAAACTGGGTTATGAAAGTTTCAGTATTCCTGTTATCCGCAAGGTGAGTACCGATAATGCTCTGACCCTGCACCATAATGAAAATGGTGCGCAATATATGCAATGGCAAGCCTATCGTACTCGCCTGAATACCCTATTTGCCCGCCAGTTGGTTGCACGAGCCACCACCGGAATCGATACAATTCTCAGTATGGAAACCCAAAATATCCAAGAATCTATGATGGGAATTGGGGCCTACGTGGAATTAGTTATGGATAAATATAATCCAGAAATCCACGGCACTGATAAATCCTTTACGATTATGTATTATGATATTTTTAAATCGGGTGATAAATTCCCTATTTATCAAGGGACACTAAGCGATATAACACCAACAAAAATACAATTATTCTTATCCCGTTTTGATGATGCTCATGGAAACAAAGATAATCTCTATGTCTATGCGGTTTATCAAAAACAGGAAACAAATGCTATCCGCTTTGTTAAAAAGGATAATAATGATGAACTCGCTATATTCGACACTACCTATAAGAATGGGACTTTCCCAGGGCTTTCATCAGCTAGAGTCGTGCCCACTTTCACAGAACCAATGGATTTCAGCGGCGCTAACAGCCTCTACTTCTGGGAACTGTTCTACTATACCCCGATGCTGGTTGCTCAACGTTTGTTGCATGAGCAAAACTTTGATGAAGCGAACCGCTGGCTGAAATATGTCTGGAGCCCATCCGGGTATATTGTCCACGGCCAGATTCAGAACTACCACTGGAATGTCCGTCCGTTACTGGAAGATACCAGTTGGAACAGCAATCCTTTGGATTCTGTCGATCCTGACGCGGTAGCACAACACGATCCAATGCACTACAAAGTCTCAACCTTTATGCGTACTCTCGATCTGTTGATAGCACGCGGCGATCAGGCTTACCGCCAACTGGAGCGGGATACGCTTAACGAAGCGAAGATGTGGTATATGCAAGCACTGCATCTATTGGGCGACAAACCTTACCTACCGCTGAGTACGACATGGAATGATCCTCGACTAGACAGAGCCGCGGATATTACTACCCAAAATGCTCACGCCAGCTCAATAGTTGCTCTGCGGCAGAGTACACCAGCACTTTTAACATTGCGCAGCGCCAATACCCTGACCGATCTCTTCCTGCCACAAATTAATGAAGTGATGATGAACTACTGGCAGACATTAGCTCAGAGAGTATACAACCTGCGTCATAACCTCTCTATCGACGGTCAACCGCTATATCTGCCAATCTATGCCGCACCAGCAGATCCAAAAGCGTTACTCAGCGCCGCCGTTGCCACTTCTCAAAGTGGAGGCAAACTACCAGAGTCATTTATGTCCCTGTGGCGCTTCCCGCACATGCTGGAAAATGCACGCGGCATGGTTAGCCAACTCATCCAGTTCGGCTCCACGTTACAAAATATTATCGAGCGTCAGGACGCGGAAGCACTCAATGCGTTATTACAAAATCAGGCCGCAGATCTGATATTGACTAACCTGAGCATTCAGGACAAAACCATTGAAGAATTGGATGCCGAGAAAACCGTGCTGGAAAAATCCAAAGCGGGGGCACAATCGCGCTTTGATAGCTACAGCAAACTGTACGATGAAAACATCAACGCTGGCGAAAACCAAGCCATGACGCTACGAGCGACCGCAGCCGGGCTCACCACGGCAGTTCAGGCATCCCGTCTGGCTGGCGCGGCGGCTGATTTGGTGCCTAACATCTTCGGCTTCGCCGGTGGTGGTAGCCGTTGGGGGGCCATCGCTGAGGCAACAGGTTATGTGATGGAATTCTCCGCTAATGTTATGAACACCGAAGCGGATAAAATTAGCCAATCTGAAACCTACCGTCGCCGCCGTCAGGAGTGGGAGATCCAGCGTAATAATGCCGAAGCGGAACTGAAACAACTCGACGCCCAACTTAAATCGTTGGCAGTACGCCGTGAAGCCGCCGTATTGCAAAAAAACAGCCTGAAAACCCAACAAGAACAGACTCAATCCCAATTGGCCTTCCTGCAACGTAAGTTCAGCAATCAAGCGTTGTACAACTGGCTACGGGGCCGACTGGCGGCGATTTACTTCCAGTTCTACGATTTGGCTGTCACACGTTGTTTAATGGCAGAACAGGCTTACCGTTGGGAACTCAATGATGACTCTGCACGCTTTATTAAACCGGGCGCCTGGCAAGGAACCTATGCCGGCCTGCTTGCTGGTGAAACCTTGATGTTGAGTCTGGCACAAATGGAAGATGCCCATTTGAAACGCGATAAACGCGCACTGGAGGTCGAACGCACGGTGTCGCTGGCCGAAGTTTATGCTGGATTGCCACAAGATAAAGGTCCATTCTCCCTGACTCAGGAAATCGAGAAGCTGGTGAATGAAGGCTCAGGCAGTGCCGGCAGTGGCAATAATAATTTGGCATTTGGCGCTGGCACGGACACTAAAACCTCTTTACAGGCATCCATTTCATTAGCTGATTTGAAAATCCGTGAAGATTACCCGGAATCCATTGGCAAAATTCGACGTATCAAACAGATCAGTGTCACCCTGCCCGCGCTACTGGGACCCTATCAGGATGTGCAGGCAATATTGTCTTACGGCGATAAAGCCGGATTAGCTAACGGCTGTGAAGCGTTGGCTGTTTCTCACGGTATGAATGACAGCGGCCAGTTCCAGCTCGATTTCAACGATGGCAAATTCCTGCCATTCGAAGGTATCGCCATTGATCAAGGCACGCTGACCCTGTGCTTCCCAAATGCATCAACGCCGGACAAAGGTAAACAAACCACTATGCTAAAAACCCTGAACGATATCATTTTGCATATTCGCTACACCATTAAATAACCGTCCCAACGTACTAAAACAGGCTCCGAATCGGAGCCTGTAAGGAGTTTTCATGCAGAATTCACAGACATTCAGTGTTGCCGAGCTGTCATTACCCAAGGGCGGCGGGGCCATTACCGGTATGGGTGAAGCATTAACACCCACCGGGCCGGATGGTATGGCCGCCTTATCCCTGCCATTACCCATTTCTGCCGGGCGGGGTTACTCCCCATCGCTCACCTTGAATTACAACAGCGGAACCGGTAACAGCCCGTTTGGTCTCGGTTGGGATTGCAACGTCATGACAATTCGTCGTCGCACCAGTACTGGCGTGCCGAATTACGATGAAACCGATACTTTTCTGGGGCCAGAAGGTGAAGTGTTGGTAATAGCATTAAATGAGAGCGGTCAAGCTGATATCCGCAGTGAATCCTCATTGCAGGGCATCAATTTAGGGGCGACTTTCACCGTTACCGGTTATCGCTCCCGTTTGGAAAGCCACTTTAGCCGATTGGAATACTGGCAACCCCAAACAACCGGCACAACCGATTTCTGGCTGATATACAGCCCCGACGGACAGGTCCATTTACTGGGCAAAAATCCTCAGGCACGTATCAGCAATCCACTCAATGTTAACCAAACGGCACAATGGCTGTTGGAAGCCTCGGTATCATCCCACGGTGAGCAGATTTATTATCAGTATCGCGCCGAAGATGAAACAGGTTGTGAAACTGACGAGCTCACAGCCCACCCGAACGCAACCGTTCAGCGCTACCTGCAAACAGTACATTACGGTAACCTGACCGCCAGCGACGTTTTTCCCACACTAAACGGAGATGACCCACTCAAATCTAGCTGGTTATTCTGTTTAGTATTTGATTACGGTGAGCGCAAAAACAGCTTATCTGAAATGCCGCCGTTTAAAGCCATAAGTCACTGGCTTTGCCGCCAAGACCGTTTTTCCCGTTATGAATACGGTTTTGAATTGCGTACCCGGCGTCTATGCCGCCAAATACTGATGTTTCACCGTCTACAAACCCTGTCTGGTCAAACAAAAGGAGACGATGAACCCGCTTTGGTTTCACGTCTGATACTGGATTATGATGAAAACGCGGTGATCAGCACGCTCGTTTCTGTCCGTCGGATAGGCCATGAGGACAACAATACCGTCATCTCACTGCCACCACTGGAACTGGCTTACCAGCCTTTTGAGCCAGAACAAAAAGCACTCTGGCAACCAATGGATGTACTGGCAAATTTCAACACCATTCAGCGCTGGCAACTGCTTGACCTTAAAGGAGAAGGCGTACCCGGTATTCTGTATCAGGATAGAAATGGCTGGTGGTACCGATCTGCCCAACGTCAGGCAGGGGAAGAGGTAAATGCGGTTACCTGGGGGAAAATGCAACTCCTCCCCATCATGCCAGCTTTGCAGGATAACGCTTCACTGATGGATATTAACGGTGACGGGCAACTGGACTGGATTATCACCGGGCCGGGATTAAGGGGCTATCACAGCCAACACCCGGATGGTAGCTGGACACGTTTTACACCATTACATGCTTTGCCGATAGAATATTCTCATCCTCGCGCTCAACTTGCCGATTTAATGGGGGCCGGGCTATCCGATTTAGTGCTGATTGGTCCCAAAAGCGTGCGCTTGTATGCTAATAACCGTGATGGTTTTACCGAAGGACGGGATGTGGTGCAATCCGGTGATATCACCCTGCCGTTACCGGGTGCCGATGCCCGTAAGTTAGTGGCATTTAGTGACGTACTCGGTTCGGGCCAAGCACATCTGGTTGAAGTTAGTGCAACTCAAGTCACCTGCTGGCCAAATTTGGGACATGGCCGCTTTGGTCAGCCAATCACATTGCCGGGATTCAGCCAATCTGCCGCCAATTTTAATCCTAACCGGATTCATCTGGCCGATCTGGACGGCAGCGGTCCTGCCGATTTGATTTATGTTCATGCTGACCGTCTGGAGATTTTCAGAAATGAAAGTGGTAACGGTTTTGCAAAACCATTCACACTCCATTTTCCTGACGGCCTGCATTTTGATGATACTTGCCAGTTACAAGTGGCCGATGTACAAGGATTAGGGGCTGTCAGCCTGATCCTGAGCGTACCGCATATGGCACCACATCATTGGCGCTGCGATCTGACTAACGCGAAACCGTGGTTACTCAGTGAAATGAACAACAATATGGGCGCTCATCACACCCTGCATTACCGTAGCTCTGTCCAGTTCTGGCTGGATGAAAAAGCCGCAGCCTTAGCGACCGGACAAACACCGGTCTGTTACCTGCCCTTCCCGGTCCATACCCTTTGGCAAACAGAAACCGAGGATGAAATCAGCGGCAACAAATTAGTGACCACGTTACGTTACGCTCACGGCGCTTGGGATGGACATGAGCGGGAATTTCGTGGCTTTGGTTATGTTGAGCAGACAGACAGCCATCAACTGGCTCAAGGTAATGCGCCGGAACGTACACCATCGGCACTCACCAAAAACTGGTATGCCACCGGAATCCCTGAGGTAGACAATACGCTATCCGCCGGGTATTGGCGTGGCGATAAGCAAGCTTTCACCGGTTTTACGCCACGCTTTACTCTCTGGAAAGAGGGCAAAGATGTTCCTGTGACACCGGAAGATGAGCATAATCGGTACTGGTTAAACCGGGCACTAAAAGGCCAACCACTGCGTAGTGAACTCTACGGGCTAGATGGCAGCCCACAGCAAAAGATCCCCTATACAGTGACTGAATCCCGTCCACAAGTGCGCCAATTACAAGATGACACTACCTCTTCCCCGGTGCTCTGGGCTTCAGTCGTCGAGAGCCGTAGTTATCACTATGAACGTATTATCAGTGATCCCCTGTGCAATCAGGATATCACGCTGTCCAGTGACCTGTTCGGACAACCCCTGAAACAGGTTTCAGTGCAATATCCCCGCCGCAATAAACCAACAACCAATCCGTATCCCGATACACTACCGGATACGCTGTTTGCCAGCAGTTATGACGACCAACAACAGCGATTGCAGTTAACCTACCAGCAATCCAGTTGGCACCATCTAATCGGTAATGAACTCAGAGTGTTGGGATTACCGGATGGTACACGCAGTGATGCCTTTACTTACGATGCCAAACATGTGCCTATTGACGGTTTAAATCTGGAAGCCCTATGTGCTGAAAATAGCCTGATTGCCGATGATAAACCACGCGAATACCTCAACCAGCAACGAACGTTCTATACCGATGGAAAAAACCAAGCGCCATTGGAAATACCGACATGGCAAGCTTTAATCGCCTTTACCGAAACGGCGGTATTGACAGAATCCCTGTTATCCGCATTCGATGGCGGTATCACGCCAGATGAATTACCCGGCATTCTGACACAAGCAGGATATCAACAAGAACCTTACCTTTTCCCACGCACCGGCGAAAACAAAGTCTGGGTAGCACGTAAAGGCTATACCGATTACGGGACTGAGACACAATTTTGGCGTCCTGTCGCACAACGTAACACCCTGTTAACTGGGAAAACGACCCTGAAATGGGATACCTACTACTGTGTCATCACTCAAACCCAAGACGCTGCTGGTTTGACTGTCTCAGCCAATTATGACTGGCGTTTTCTCACACCTGTGCAACTGACTGATATCAATGATAATGTGCATCTCATGACCTTGGATGCACTGGGGCGCCCTGTCACACAACGCTTCTGGGGGATCGAAAGTGGTGTGGCAACAGGTTACTCTTCACCAGAAGAAAAACCATTCTCTCCACCAGCCGATGTTAATACCGCCATTGATCTGACCGGGCCACTCCCTGTCGCGCTGTGTCTGGTCTATGCGCCAGACAGTTGGATGCCACCATTCAGTCAGGAAACCTTCAACACATTAACGCAAGAAGAGCAGAAAACGCTGCGTGATTTACGGATTATCACGGAAGATTGGCGTATTTGCGCGCTAGCTCGCCGCCGTTGGCTACAAAGTCAACAGGCTAGCACACCATTGGTTAACCTGTTAACCAATAGCATCGGTTTTCCTCCCCATAACCTTACACTGACCACGGATCGTTATGACCATGATTCTGAACAGCAAATTCGTCAACAAGTCGCATTCAGTGATGGTTTTGGCCGTCTATTGCAAGCGTCTGTACGGCATGAGGCAGGCGAAGCTTGGCAACGTAACCAAGACGGCTCTTTGGTGACAAAAATGGAGGATACCAAAACGCGCTGGGCGGTCACGGGACGCACCGAATATGATAATAAGGGTCAGACGATACGAACTTATCAGCCCTATTTCCTCAACGATTGGCGATATGTGAGTGATGACAGTGCCAGAAAAGGGGCCTATGCCGATACGCATATCTATGATCCGATTGGGCGGGAAATCCGGGTTATCACCGCAAAAGGCTGGCTGCGACAGAGCCAATATTTTCCGTGGTTTATCGTGAGTGAGGATGAAAATGATTTGGCCGTTGACGCGATCGTGTAATTGAACCCGTATTCGCTCGTTTAATGTTAACGAGCGGATATAATACTGCATTGTTGAGTTCTAAATAGAGGGACAGGATATTTTGTTACCTTTTATTTCATAGGTAATAAAGTTCAATTCCTGCAAAAATCTATCATCATGAGAACTAAAAATAACCACTTTCTCTTCTGCAAGAGAAATCAGCAACTCAATTAAAAATGTTATAGAATCTGAATCAAGGCCATTTGTTGGCTCATCAAAAATATAAACATCCGCATCGGTAATAAAAGCGGACGTCAATAAAAACTTCTTCTTTATCCCAAGCGACATTTGTCCATATTCAACGCCAGAATAATTATATATACCAAAACCATTTAAATAGTAATCCAATTGATATTTTAGATTACTTTTCCTATAACGTTTACTTAGATTTATCACATCCATTCCAGTAATAAAGTTATAAAAATTAACATTATCCGATATATAAAAGCCATGCCGTTGCAAACTAAACTTATGCTTTTCTCCATTTTTTATAAAATTAACCGTTCCTTTTCTAACCTTGTTTACGCCAGCAATACTTGCAAGAAAAGTCGTTTTACCAGCCCCATTAACTCCCGCAATACGGTTTAATCCAACACGAAAACTACAATTAACTTCTGAAAAAATAGTCTTACTATTAATAACAACTTCTAACCCAACAACCTCAAGCATAAATAACCCCTAAAAATAGCGTAAAAAAGAAAATAACACCAACAATAATAATTTTCGTGTATTGCGTTCTCAAAAGAGAAATAAAAGAAACAATAATAGAAAGAAAGGCATAAGATAAAAATATAATCACAGAAAAAGATTTAACAACAAGAAAACAAAAAATCAAAAAACAAACAAGATAAAAAAACAAAGAAACACAATAATTAAAAAGGAATATTTTCCGCACAGAGAGAAAGTTTGACAAATATGAAAGATAATTTATTTCAATATATGAAAGATTATAGAATAACAACATGCATATATATAAAACAACACTGGAATATATTAATAATATATAATCAGCTTTGTTTGGTATTTGAGAAAAAGCACTTTCACATAATATATATAAAAGCAGAACAGATAATACCATAATAAGCACAGATATTTTATTTTTATTAAAATAAGAACGAAGGTTAATTATATAAGGCAAAGAAAAAAAAACTAATGAAAATAATTTTTTATTTCTATTAATTATGTAACATGGTGTGAAATTCAAATATAATATCAATGCTACTAATGGAATAATTAATGTAAAAATCAAATCATATAATATTCCATTCCTGAATGATGCCGCCAGAATAAAGAACACAGTAACAATAAAAAAATGCAAAAAACTTAACTCAAATAAGCAAAATCCAATTACAGCAAAAGAAACCATCAAAAAAAACATAGATGAAAGGTAATGTAAACAATTAACATTTTCAGAGAAAAAACCCATAAAAAAGAAAATAACCATCGGAAAAGCACTATAAATAAAGAAAACAACACGACAAATAAACAAGTTTTTTTTACCTACCAAAGAAACGATGACTGAATTCTCCTTTGCAGAAGGAAAAAACCTTAGGTTAATCAAATAAAATGCTAGATAAACTATTAAAGATATGGAAGAAAAATAAAATGATTTTATGTGATTCTCTGGAATAACAATATTAGAAGATAAAGTAATTAAAACCTCAATGACACCACTGAACTTTGCCGGGAGTAACAAAAGAAAAAGGAGTATAATGACATTTTTATTCCCAGACGCGAATTTTTTTATCCTACCTTTATATTCCAAGGCATCAGCGATTATTAAATTCATACTGCCTCTCTAAAACCAAAATCTAAACAATTTTCTTGGTGAATCTTTAGGAAATTTCGTCCTAGAATGCAAATACAAATAATTGCTGAATACAATACATTGATTTTTACTTAAACGCAATCGGTATTGATTTTCCTTTTGGTGTATAAAATCACTAATATCCATAAGCATCGAGTAAACATCTTGGGTACATTTAAATTTATTAAGTAATGGTGAAAATGATATTCCAACATTACTCGATATTTTTGAAAATATCCTTTTTTGAAAAGATTTATTACTAGAAAAATGGGCAAGACATTCATCATGGAATAATATATCAGATTTCTCCCCATACTTTTCAAAAATAAAATTATAAACAGCATCTGAGTCAACTAATATACTATCACCACCTTCACAAGAAGGGTTTTGACAATATAGTGCAACTATATTTGGCTGTTTTTCTTCATGCCCTTCATCTGTATGTACCGGTTGAGATATATTTGATTCAAAAAACCACTTGGGGTTATCAACTGATTTTATCGTTTCATATTCTTTAAGACCTCTATTCTTATAAGTAAGAAGTGGCCCAAATATGCTTGCGAGCCATAATGATATATCAGAAATACTTTGATCATTATGAAATTCAATTAAATATATATCCCCATCTGAAAATACTTTACCATAAATTTCCTTACTTAATCCAAGTTCGACATTATCCTTATGGATATACTTGATTTTTTCATTATCGTGTAATTCACTAAAATTATAATCGTCAGAACCAATAATCTTCTTAATATTACTAAATAAAGGATAGTCATTGTATATCATTTTATTTCCTCATAATTCTCAAATACATTTAATAAATGTAAAGACTCTTTAAAAATCTCGCTTGAACGCCCTGAAAACATATTTAGATTTTCTTTAATAACACTTGACATTTTTTTACATAATCTCACAATTCTATCTGTAGAACCATGATATTTTGCAGATGAATTTAATCCAAACAATTGAGCTCTAAATGAAAGAATCTCCACACCAACTATATAGCTATGGAAAAGTAAATATATAGGAAACATGTTATTACCAAAAACAGATTTAACCCCTTCAACCTCTACATGAATTCTTTTAGAATCTTCATTCATATGTATATTAGCAATATCATCAATGAATAAAATCATGTGGGTCAATTGATGAAAAACCAATTCAACAAAATCCTGATAATCAAATTCATCTTTAAAATCCATAGAAGCAAGACCAATTGTTTTTTGTGTCGTGCCATTTGTATACGAAGATAACTTATTTATAATAATAATCTTAATAACCTTGTTTATTAATTCATATATTTTATCATATTTTGACAATGTATATAACCATTCATAAAATACATTATTTATAATCATTAAATTAATCTTTTCCGAATTATTCGTATATTTATCTTTTAATGTAAGCAGGTGGTCGTAACAATATGGTAAAGCACCTTCATATGAAGTTATAAGAGGTATGTTAGAATCAGGTATTCTATCAAAAACAGAGTATTTTATGAAAAATTCATTGTGATAATTAAAAGATATACCACGTAAACCTATAACCTTATTAATAAACTCAAGTACATTTTCGTACCCAATTATATAATACATATAAACCTCAATTAAAGTTATCTAATATAATATTCAAAACAATGCCATTTATGTATTTATCTCCAATGGAAAATCTTATACTATCATCTGTAATCTTTGAGTAACCCAATGGAAAAACACTGACCTTTATTCCATTTTTAATCATTTTACTATTAAACGACTTAATACTATCAGCTTCTCCTGAAAAGAAAATAAAATTAGCTTGACTTTTACTTACAACAATATCATTTAACTTTGACATTTTATTTATCATAACATCTCTGTATTTTTTTACATTTGATATATTTTTCGTGTCAATTTTCCTTTCATTTATAATATCAAGAACTAATTTCATTTTTATATCACTTAATGAATAAATCAAAGAAAACTTATTAATATATGAGATAAGATCTGGATTAGAAAACAGATATCCAAAGCGCAGCCCGGCAAAGCCAATTTTAGAAAAACTACGGAGAACAATGAGATTATCATATTCAGGAATAAGATTTAATATATTTGAACCTTGCGATGAATAAGCCACATATGCCTCGTCAATAACAACAGGACACTTACAGTTTTCAACAATACATTTTATTTCATCCACCCCAAATAATACACCGGTCGGATTATTTGGATTATCAATAATAATTAATGAATTTTCATATTTTTGGGACGCATGGATAAATGCTTGTACATTAAGACTAAGATCATTATTTAAAGGAATTTTATGTACATCAACTCGACATATATTCGCCAATCTTGTAAACATAAAGAATGAAGGATTGGGAATTAATAGATTAGTTTTTTTTGTAGAAAAAGATAATAAAATTGTTTGAATCAATTCCAAAAGACCATTACCAAGAAGAATATTTTTATCATAATTGACACCATTAATTTCACATAGTTTCTCTCTAATTATATTGGCTTCGAAACTAGGATAACAATTTATATCTATTTCTTTTAGATTATCAGAGTAAACTTTTGAATCCAATTTTATCTGATAAGGAAACTCCATCAAACTTAAGTTATTATCGATTGGAGTAATACTAAAATCAGGAATTTCATTATACAACCCATCTCTATAAAAATAACGTCTTTTTATACACATTGTATTTACCATATTAGTAATTTAATAAACACTTCGCTCTATATTCAGGAAGAAAACAATATTTCTACTATAAAAAATATATTATAAAATCTTTCTCGCTAAGTTATTTATCCATTGTGAATAATCATGGTTTTCATCACGTTCTACTAATGGGGGAAAAGCCTTTCTTTTAAAGTCAAAATATTCACTTCTAAGATCACCTTCAGAACAACAATTGTATGTAAAAAAAATACACCTTCTCCTATTACCAGATAGATTTTCTCTTGACATATGCAACAAAAATGAACTAAAGATCAAAAGATCTCCAGCATTAGCCTGAATAGGAATCCAGTTATATTTCTCATATGTATTTTCCAATGCCTTACCTTTGCTATGAGGAATTAACTCTTTTTCAAACGGCTTATTTGAAATACATAAACAACCATTATCTATAGTTGTATCATCAATTGGAATCATTACATTAAACATTTCTTTATCAATGAATCTAGTAAATGCAGGATAATCTTGATGAGGAGAGAATCCACCACCACCGCTTAATTTAAAATTAATTTTGTCTTTAAATAAAAAATAATCTTCACCCATAACTAAAGATAATAATTTAGAAGATTTTTTTTCAATTTTTTTTATAACAAAAGCTTCTTTTTTATCAATAAAATTCTCTATTCTATTAAGTATTTTATTATTATCAATCACACTGGACTCATAATATTTCATTATCTCCCCGGGAACATCTTCACGGTCATCAAGAAGTTGTACTGCTGAACTAAGTAGTTTTTTCTCCTTATGGCATAAAAAATCCCGTATTAAGACATACCCTTGAGTATCTAATTCTTTTTTATATTCACTGTTCATACCTTATATAACTCCTCTCTTTCTATCACTTCACATATTTTTTTATCCAAATATTCTCTATTACTGTAAATAGAATTAGGATCGGTTTCTAGTATTGATGTTCTAATCCAAAAATCAGGTCTATCAATAGAAATGATCGCTATATTTCTTTTTTTAGCGATAACGGCAACCCAAATATCTGACATATTTTTTAATTGAAAAGATTCCATCGAAAATGAACACAATGATGAATGATAAGCCAATGTACCAGTACCTGGAATATTCACAGCAATATCATTATCAAGTGGACGACTAAAGTGAATTCCTTTTTTATATTTATAATATGATAATAATGAATCTCTATCAATAATATTTCCATGCACACATATAAATTGCTGCCGTTTATACTTTTCTATTTTTAATACAAGTTTTTCAACATAGTTTGGTGGATAAATTAGATCATCATCAAGCGTAAATAAATAGCCAGACTTATTTTTTAATGGGAAGAACTTTGATGCATCACCAAAATCCCCAAAATGATAGCTCATATAAACTTTAATTTTATCTCTATTCAGAAATTGAGGTACCTTTTCGTATCCATTTAAATATACATTTAATTCATCTATTTGTGAATAGATAGAGTTAATAGCAATTTGTAAATTATATTCTCTTTCTGGTATACTCGCTAAAGATGCTATTCGCAAATTTCTATTATCAATTATTAGTTTAGTTGAAGGAACTCCCTGAGGAAGTTTATATTTATTCCAAGTCCATACACCATGATTTTGATAGATTCTTTTTATCTTCAAATAATCACTTATGTAATTAGAAAATAATATTTCATCTTGAACTATGTTGTACCCATTAGATATATAAATAGTATTCTTCTTTCCATAGATTTCAATTACTGCATAGTGGATAGCAATATGATCATAATGCCCATATTCACCATGTACAGCATGTGTAGTAATAGAGTCATATTCAGAAATGTTTAGTTTTTCTAGAGAATCACATATGGCCTTAAAATATTTTTTATCCAAAAAATTAGTTTCAAAATTTTCCCAATCTCCAGGTTCTTTTAAACCCAAATTAATAATTTTAGAAAAATAAGGATGTTCAGATAATGCATCTCTCCTTTGTTTATGAAATAACGGTTTATTTTCTCTGCCAGAGAAAACTATAACTATATAGTCAAAATCTTTTGGATTGAACCATATAATTTCGTCATCAGGATGTGCAACAATTAGAAAGTTCATATTACTTTCCCGTACACTCTTTTATATATATCACGAGCTATGGATATTTCATCAATAATAGTAGTATAGTCTTCAACATTAGAATCTCTTTCAATTATAACACCACTGACATCCGTTTTTGAAAGTGCAAACTCATATAATTCCCATACTTCACTCCATATATCATTAGCATGAGTGTCTATAATCATATCAAACTTATATGCCCCACCAGCCAAATGAATTTCCACAACATGATCTAATGGTAGTTTTAGCAAAAATTCTTTCGGGTCATAATTATGATCCGTCATTCCGCACCGTATTTCTGATTTAAAAATAATGTGATCTTACACAGGTTTTTTGTATTGATGACATCGGTGGGGTTGACGGTAATCGCCAATTTTGATCTATTACTTTTATTTGCCGGAAAGCGAATATGTCCACACCCATACCTGCCATTAAACGTCTCGATCATCTTGGCCTTATCGCCGCTTTTTGTCATGAAGCCGGTTTACCCC
>NZ_CAWNWY010000014.1:0-110742 GCF_963878365.1 Photorhabdus sp. HUG-39
TACCCAACGACTTCTATGACTACTTTCCTTTAGAGTATCAACTGGCGCAACGTTACCCTTCCCTGCAAGTGAACTCCGCAGTGCACACAGCTAAATTACAGTATGAACATTCCATCCGTGGCATTAACTGGATCACCCTGCTGTCCAAACGATTTGTAAACCGATTGGGTGGGGAATTCTGGATACGTCCTGTGCTGCGTCCCTACCGGGATGTGGAGATTACCCCTTATTCCAATGGCCTGATGATCCGGGCCGGTCAATACCCGGACTTAACACCACTGCCGGGCAGTGTCCCGGAGAGTTATTTTGCCATTAACCAACTGATACGTCCGATACGAGTCATTCCCCGTGAAGGCCATTCATTGCATTTCTATGGTGCCGGTCATTTTGATGATATTTCCACACTGGCCTGGTATGCCCGTTATGATCGTGGACCGCTGCAAGTGACCCCTTTGAGAGGCAACCACCCTGCACTGGTCAGCGGGATCTGGCGAACCGATAGCCTGCCTGACAAACAGTACTTCTTTGCTCAGGGGGCGATGTCTTTTGATGTTCCAGGTACAAAACCGGGCACAACCCTCTGGCATCTGGTACGGGAAGCGGCAAGTATGTGGGAATAACAGATTATCCACCGACTCATAACTTACGGAGAAAATGATGGAAACTGTAGATTACTTTGCCCAACTGAGATCGCAACTGACCTCTTTTCTTTTTCTCAATGGCGATGGGCTGACCGTTTCTCGTCTTGGGATTTCTATCACCTTGTTTTTTAAACAAGGCTATACCCCGGAGAAAAAACAGCGCATTCTGGCCTGCTACCGGCGCTTTCGCGAAGAGTTTAATACGAGAAACGGAAAATATAGCGGAGTAAATAATGCGCAGTGTAGTGGAAAGTAAAAAAATTATCCTTAAAGGTGATACCACAACAACCGGAGGCGAGGTTTTAAAGGGTTCCGATTTGGTAAACCAACAACTATCGGTTGCCTGTCAAGGTGATCCGGTGTTTTGTCCCGCCTGTAAACAAACCGGCGCGATTGCGGAAGGTTCTAACTTGTTTAATATACAAGGAATACCTGTCGCGCTGGAGGGACACCTTGTTAATTGTGGTTGCCCGCCCGGCGCTTGTCGATTAAAGGTACGGTCATAAATATCAAATTCTAAAACTCTTAATTAAAATATCTATAAAACCAGAGCAGGTTTTAAACCGGGATTAAAAGTTATTTTTTTAACGTATGATTTTAATCGGTATCTGGTTTTAACCGTTTTTTATCTTTTGGCTATATGCTTTTTGCGAAATTTAAACATTATAATATATCGTGGTTTTACGTTTAAACGAACGTTAATCATATCCGATTTATTTTGACTGACATTGTTTTATAGATATTGTTTTGTCAATACTGTTTTACCAACATTGCTTTACTGGAAATTCTGCGAGTTTTTATAAATCAATCACCTTTTATCTTTCCTTTATAAATCACTAATCAATAGCTTGATAGTATAAAAACACCGTTAATGTTTTTTAGGATAACGCCTTTTTTAGCATTTAAATCCTGCTAAATTAATCGTTTTATCTCTTCTTTATCGCATTTTTTATTGATTTTTTCGTAAAACGATGGTGAAAAAATACTTTAATGTCAATCTATTCTATCAATGTTATTTTACGTGATTATGTCTTTTCAACTCTCGGTTGATGGTTAGTGAATTTCGACTAAATGTCATTAATCATGCTCCTGAAAACTTTAATTTTCTTGATGAAATCAGTCTGTTGAATGAAGTATTTAACCTCTCCCTGTTTGTCTTTTTAAATAGTCATAGCTGGTTAGGCAAATGTAAAATAAGTGGAGTGTAGTATTACCGATTTACCGATAAGTGGATTAAACATAGCAGGGAATAGGTTGTTTTTAGTCACTCTATACCTTTTAAAAAGCTGACATTAATAGGCTACCTATTTTTTAATCCTTAGTTGATTAATAACCGGTAAAATGGAAATATACCCGTCATCTTTCAAGCTGCCTCTTTGTTGGCTGCACTCACTCACCCCGGTCACATAGTTATCTATGCTCCCGGGGATTCGTTCCCTTGCCGTCGCGATGCAACTTGAAATCCATAGGGTATATAAGTAAAAAATAATATTAAAAATATGATAAACTTGAGCTGTGGTTTTCACTCTTAGAGGCTGTTTTTTAATTGGAAATCTGCTTGATAAGTGATTTTTATTGATTAATTTTAGTAGGTTTAATGGTTTAATGGTTTAATGGTTTAATGGTTTAATGGTTTAATGGTTTAATGGTTTAATGGTTTAATGGTTTAATGGTTTAATGGTTTAATGGTTTAATGGTTTAATGGTTTAATGGTTTAATGGTTTTTACATTTACTGAACCGTATTTAACGTTCTTATTTTCATTAAACTGATATTTAGGCTTTCTGTTTTCTGTTTTCTGTTTTCTGTTTTCTGTTTTCTGTTTTCTCCTTTTTCTGTATTTTATCTTTTAGGTTTAAAACCAATGAGGGTGGCAGAACTGCTAACGGTATTAAGATTAACGCCCATCTCTTTAATCATTTTTAATGTTGCTAAACATTCTTGCTTTTCTGGGGTTAATCTAAAAGCCGCTCGGTTTTCTACAATTATAGTCTCTGATTTTTCGTAAACTTGTTGCAGTCAGGCAAAATCTTTTATTTAAGAAGATTGGTTTAATGCGGTTAATACTGTTAAATGTTTTGATAAGATATATTCTTGTTATTGGGTTAACACTATCATTTTTTCCACCTTGTTTAATCAATTTAAAACCTGTTTTTTCTGATGTTTTCTCTTCCAATGTCAGCATGACATCGGACTTTTTACCCGCTTTTAAAAATCCTTAATCAATTCTTTTTACTTTTGATGATTAAAGTTTTTACCTGTTTTTTCGTGGTTAGCTTGGTCTCTTTTCCCACTTTTAAAACCACTACATTCTCCGCATGATAAATAAACCGCAATTTTGGGTAGATTTTTCTGACACCCGGTGTGAATGGAAGGCATCAGTTGTCGTAGAAATGTCGTCATGAAGGAACCGCGTTTGGAATGGGAACCTCAATCTTAGCTGATAAAGGAGAGCTTTTGCGGTACCTTCTTTACGGAGGGAACGTCACCCAAGGTTTTGCAGGGTATTCTCTAACGCCTGATGCAGTAATTCACGGTCGTGGCGATAGGGAACATCCTGTGCTTCGAGTATGTGCTGAGTAATAATCCGGTCGTTAAGCTCGCTGATATTTGTGCACGGGCCAACGATTACCGCATCAATTATCCGGCTGCCAATTTTGTTTTCCATTATTTCCAGCTTATCTTTCAGTGTCAGTTCGGCGGCCGCGGCACTGAGTTCTTTGCCAAGGTTACCGATATAAATCATATTGGCGTTGCTACGACGCAGGGCTTGGGTTAAATCTTCAAGCAGAAGCAATGGCATCAGACTGGTGAAGAAGCTGCCAGGGCCGATAATAATCAGATCTGCTTGAGTGATAGCATCCAATGCCTCTTTTGTTGCGGTCGCAGGCGGATAAAGCATCAACTCCTGAGGAATACAATTCAATTGATCAACATTAACTTCGCCATAAATGGTGTTGCCTTGATCATCTATCGCCATCAGGTCAACGGGCTGCTCAGACATTGGAATAAGATGAGCATTAACTTTCAACAAACTGCGGATTAAATTAATTGCCTCAAGGGGTCTGACACTTAAATGATCTAACGCCTTAAGCATCAGATTCCCCAAGTTATGCCCCGCCAGTTCGCCATTGCCACTGAAACGGTATTCGAACATTGCTGACGCGACGCTGGGTTCGGTAATAAGCTGATTTAAACAATTGCGGGTATCACCCCAGGCAATACCGCCTTCTGAACGCCGGATCCTGCCGGTTGAGCCGCCATTATCTGTCGTGGTGACAATGCCTGTTAGGCGAGAGCCTAGTGATGAAAGAGAGGACATAACGCGGCCAAGGCCATGACCTCCGCCTAAGGCAACTACCCGATCTAAATCGGCTAATGTGCGGTTTCGCATAGAATTCCTATTACTGACTGAGCATATATTCGCTGAATAATTTTAGCGTAATTTATTATAAAACACGATTAACTGAACAAACGTTATGATTGGGTGCAATGTCTTAACTGATCACAAATAGAAATTGTCTGTTATTTATTCTGAACAATGTGGTAATTCATTGTATATTCAATTATATAACGAAAGTGGGGATTCGCATTTTTCTTTGTTAAGCGCTAAAATCTATATCAATCAGAGAAGGTCGTTTTACATTAAATCATATACCCTATGGAATTAACCCCTAGCCTCTGTATCTAAGTCCCTTTTTACACAGCGATATGATGCTTTGGCCGTGACCACTGAGTCACCAGGATGTGAGGCAGAAATGCCCGCATCTCCCATGTTTGGAAAGGTGTTATAGTGGAACAACTCATAGATGCTTTTGCCCGCAAATTTTACTATTTGCGGCTATCAATCACCGATGTATGTAATTTTCGGTGCACTTATTGTTTGCCGGATGGTTATAAACCCCGTGGACATCACTCCTTTTTGACATTATCCGAAATTCGTCTTGTTGGCCGGGCGTTTGCCGATCTGGGTACAGAGAAAATCCGTTTGACGGGGGGCGAACCGACCATGCGCCGCGATTTCACCGATATTATTTCCGTCATACGTGAAAATAAGTTGATTAAAACCCTCGCAGTAACCACTAACGGTTATCGAATGGAACGAGATATTGCTAAGTGGAAAGAGGCGGGTTTAACCGCAGTGAATGTCAGTATGGATTCGCTTGATCCCCGCCAATTTCATGCGATTACCGGGCAGGACAAATTTTTTCAGGTGATGCGTGGTATTGATGCAGCATTCGCGGCGGGTTTTAGTAAAGTGAAAGTCAACGTGGTGCTGATGAAAAATGTTAACGATATCAGCCTGTCTGCTTTCCTGTACTGGATAAAAGATCGTCCGATTCAATTAAGATTCATCGAGTTGATGGAAACCGGTGACGGTGGTGACATGTTTCGTCAATACCATATTTCGGGGGAAATTATCCGGGAACGCCTGTTGCTCGATGGCTGGCATTTGCTTCAACGTTCACGCAGTGATGGCCCTGCACAGGTTTTTAACCATCCTGATTATCAGGGAGAAATTGGCCTAATTATGCCTTATGAGAAAGATTTTTGTCGGAGTTGTAATCGGTTACGTGTTTCTTCAATCGGTCATCTTCATTTATGCCTGTTTGGTGAACAAGGGATACCTTTGCGTGACTTATTGGCGAGTGAAAAACAACTCGATGATCTGAAATTGCGTATTCAGGATGGATTGCGGCATAAACGGGAAACCCATTTTCTTCATCAAGGTGACAGTGGTATCACCCCAAATCTTTCCGTTATCGGCGGTTAATTTACCGTCTGGATCTTGTTGTTTTTTCAGGAGCTGAGAATGTCTCAATTAACTCACATCAATTCTATCGGTGAAGCGCATATGGTTGATGTTTCTGCTAAAGCTGACACATCACGCGAGGCAAGGGCAGAAGCGTTTGTTGGAATGAGGCCGGAAACACTGGCAATGATTATTGAAGGTCGCCATCACAAAGGTGATGTATTTGCCACCGCGAGGATTGCGGGTATCCAAGCAGCCAAGCGCACATGGGAATTAATTCCGCTGTGTCATCCATTACTGCTAACTAAAGTAGAAGTCCAGTTGGAAGCTCAGACAAAATATAACCGGGTCAGAATTGAATCCTGTTGTCGTCTGACTGGGAAAACCGGTGTTGAAATGGAGGCCCTGACAGCGGCATCAGTTGCGGCTTTGACAATTTACGATATGTGTAAAGCGGTACAGAAAGATATGGTCATTGGGCCAGTTCGTTTACTGGAGAAGATAGGTGGTAAATTAGGTCATTTTAAGGTGGAGCAATGATTAAAGTACTGTTTTTTGCTCAGGTACGTGAGCTGGTAGGTACTGATTCACTGGATCTCGATAATCGTTACACAACCGTTGACGGTTTGAGGACGGCGCTAATATCAAAGGGAGAACGTTGGGCCTTGGCGTTGGAAGATGGAAAATTGTTGTCAGCGGTAAACCAATCTCTTGTTCATGGCGGGCACCGATTACAGGATGGCGATGAAGTGGCCTTTTTCCCGCCGGTGACTGGGGGATAATAAATGGAAAACACCCGCATTTTCGTTGGGCCGGAGAATTTCAAGGTAGGAGATGAATATCAATGGCTTGCTCAATGTGAGGAAGATGGTGCTATCGTCACTTTCACTGGCAAAGTCCGCAATCATAATTTGGGAGATAATGTTGGCGCGCTGAGATTGGAACATTATCCGGGAATGACGGAAAAAACGTTACAGCGTATTGTCACTGAAGCACGCAGTCGCTGGCCGTTGCAGCGAATCAGTGTTGTCCATCGGGTTGGTACACTGTATCCGGGTGATGAGATTGTGTTTGTGGGTGTGACCGGTGCTCATCGTCATATGGTTTTTGAAGCGGCTGAATTTATTATGGATTATTTGAAAACTCAAGCGCCTTTCTGGAAAAAAGAGTTTTTGCCTGATGGTGAACGTTGGGTTGAATCCCGTGAGAGCGATCAGGAAGCCGCGAAACGTTGGTGATGAAAATATTGGCTAAATTCTGTGAAACGCTTCGAAAAAGGATTGAATAAAAAGATTGCTATATGAGTAATTATTGAATAGTTAATTGTTTTGTTTATATTCTATGATAATGTATAAAACTTGAGTGGGTTGTTGGTACTGAACAACCTAGGTCTTTAATATCGTTATAAAAGGTAAGCTTCATGGATCGATATCCTCGCTCTAATGGCTCGATAATCCAGCAAGCTGGAACCGGCCTACAAACTTATATGGCCCAGGTTTATGGTTGGATGACTTGTGGTCTGTTATTAACTGCATTTGTGGCTTGGTATGTGTCACAAAATCAGGATCTTGTTGTATATATTTTCTCAAATTCAATACTATTCTATGGGTTGATTATTGCTCAGTTTGGGTTGGTTTTCGTCCTCTCTGGCATGATTAACCGCATAGGAGCTTCGTTAGCCACAGGGTTGTTTATGCTCTATTCAGCGCTGACTGGCTTAACGCTTTCCAGTATTTTTGTTGTATATACTACCGGCTCCATTGCTAGCACTTTTGTCGTGACGGCGGGGATGTTTGGTGCGTTGAGTTTTTACGGCTATACCACCAAACGTAGCCTGAGTGGCCTTGGTAGCTTCTTGTTTATGGGGTTGATCGGCATCATTTTGGCTTCTCTGATTAACCTCTGGTTAAAGAGTGAAGCGTTGATGTGGGCGGTAACCTACATTGGTGTCGTTATCTTTGCGGGCTTAACCGCTTACGACACTCAGAAGCTGAAAGAGATGGGTGCAGATCTGGATGTGAATGACAAAGAGAATTTGCGTAAATTCTCGATTGTCGGCGCACTGACGCTGTATCTAGACTTTATCAACATGTTCTTGATGTTATTGCGTATTTTTGGCGATCGTCGCTAAATTTACTGATTGGCTTCTGAGAAAAGCCCTGCATCGTTAAGCATAGCTAAAATGCAGGGTCATTCTTGTTAAGCAATTTTCCGTCGAAATAACCAATAGGCAAGATTACCGGTTGTGGCAGTAATGACCAAAAGAGGCCACAAACTTCTCCAGATAACCGTGAAATCGGCATCTTTGAGATAAATTTGCTTAGTGATGTCGTTAAAGTGCCAGATAGGATTAATCCAGGTGATGTCTTGTAACCATCCGAACATATTTTCAACCGGAGAAATATAACCGGAGATTAAGATAGCGGGCATGATAAAGACAAATACGCCAATAAACGCCTGTTGCTGAGTGTAGCAAAGGGCAGAGATTAACAGGCCAAATCCCACCAGCGATAAACTGTAGATCAGCATAGCGCAGTAAAACAGCGCTAGTGAACCAGAAAAGGGAATTTGATAGCAGAATATGCCAATGGCAAGCACTAAAGTGGCCTGAAAGGTAGCGACAATCACCGCCGGAACGGCTTTGCCAATGAAAATCTGCCAGGTGGTCATGGGTGAAACGAGTAATTGATCCAGTGTTCCTTGTTCCCTTTCGCGCGCAATTGACAGTGCCGTGACCGTCAATATTCCAACCGTAGTAATCAGTGCCACTAAAGAGGGCACGACAAACCATTTATAATCCAAGTTAGGGTTATACCAGTTGCGGATCACCAACTCGCTATTATTGGCTTTCGGCAGATTACCCATCAGTTCCTGTTGATAGTTAAGGACAATTTCTTGGATATAGCCCGCTGCAATTTGAGCGCTGTTAGAATTGCGTCCATCCAGTAATACTTGGAGGGAAACCGGTTCATGACTGGCAATTTTAGCACTGAAATCTTGTGGGAAACGTACCAGTAATAGGGCCTTTTGGTGATCGATTACCGGTTGTATTTCTTGTGAATGATTCAGCAATAGCACATCAGGAAATGCTTTTGATTTTGCCAGCCGTTGGGTGAGCTCAATAGAGGCTTTGCCTTTGTCTTCATCAAAAATAGCAATAGTTGCATTAGTCACATCAAGGGTTGCTGATAAAGGAAATAAGATCATCTGGAAGATAACCGGCATAACTAAGATAGCCCGTGTTTGCGGATCTCTGAGTAGAGATTGCAATTCTTTAATAATCAGGGTGTAAAGACGATAAAACATGCTAATTCCTTCTTAATCCAGACGCCGCTGGGTTTTCCATGCTGTCAGGCCAATAAACACAATAGCGGAGGCGATCAGTAATAATAGATTTATCACCAGTACCGTACTGATATTTCCAGCCAGAAAGAGAGTATGCAAACTACTGACAAAATAACGAGCCGGGATGAAATAGGTCACTACCTGAATAAAGGCAGGCATGCTATTTATTTCAAAGATGAAGCCGGAAAGCATAATCGCAGGCAGAAAAGCGACATTCAGCGCTATCATTGCGGCATTAAATTGGTTGCGTGTCACCGTAGAGATCAAAAGCCCGATACCAAGGGTCGTAGCCAGGTAGAGGCTAGTGATTACAGACAATATCCATAACGAGCCTCTGTAGGGGACATCCAGCACAAATACTGCCACCAGCATACAGAGCATCATAGAGAATGATCCAAGCACTTGATAAGGCAAGAGTTTAGAAAGCAGTAATTCGGTGCGGGTAATTTGAGTAGAAAGCAGAGCTTCCATCGTACCGCGTTCCCATTCACGGGCAACCACCAATGATGTCAGAATGGCGCCAACCACGGTGATGATAATGGTTATTGCGCCGGGAATGATGAAATGCTGGCTAATTGTTGCCGGATTGAACCAATAACGAACCTGAATATCAATTAACGGATTGACAGCGTTCCCCTGATCTTGTCCTCTTTGTTGTAGCCAAATCTGCCACACTCCTTTAGCATAACTTTGTACAAAACTTGCTGTATTGGGTTCACTGCCGTCAGTAATGACTTGAATTTGTGCTTTACCATCAGGACGGGCAAGTTGCGCATCGAAATTAACAGGAATGACAATCAGTCCACGTATTTCTCCTGATTGCATCATATTAATTAATTGCTGACGATTATCGCTGATTTTGGGTTCAATATAGGGAGAACCGGCAAAAGCCTGTATTAATTCACGAGCATCTTCACTTTGTTGTTCTACCAGAATACCAACACGGACTGTACTGGCGTCGAGATTAATACCGTAACCAAAGATAAACAGCAGAATCAATGGAATGGCAATAGAAATTAATCCGCTGGTGGGATCACGTAAGATCTGTTTTGTCTCTTTTACACAAAGTGCTTTCAATCGCCACCAAGAGAAGCGGACAGCTTGCTGTGGAGCATGTTGCTTTGGGCTACTCATTATTGTAGCTCCTCATCATAATTAACGACCAGATCAATAAATGCCTGTTCCATTGATGGGTCAGGGTTTTCATCAGTAGCAACCCATTGTTTCAAGTCATCAGGCGTTCCGGCGGCAATCAATTTACCTCGGAATACCAACCCTATTCGGTCACAATATTCTGCTTCATCCATAAAGTGGGTGGTCACCATAACGGTAACGCCTTTATCTACCATGCCGTTGATATGTAGCCAGAATTCCCGTCGTATCTGTGGATCAACCCCCGAAGTTGGCTCGTCCAGGAACAAAATATCTGGCTCATGCATCAGTGCGCAGGAAAGGGCAAGACGCTGCTTATATCCCAGAGGCAATTGGTCGGTGGTTTGATGTAAAACAGATTTGAGATTGAAAGCGTCGATCATGCCATCAATTTTTTCTTTTTGCTTGCGCCCTTGCAGGCCGTAAATGCCGGAAAAGAATTTCAGGTTCTGTTCAACTGTCAGGTTGCCATACAGAGAAAATTTCTGCGCCATATAACCTAAATGTTGGCGGGCTTTCCCGGAGCTGGTTTTCAGATCCATTCCCAATACCAGCGCCTTACCGCCAGTCGGCACCGTGAGCCCGCACATCATTTTAAACGTGGTGGATTTACCGGCACCGTTCGGGCCAAGCAGACCAAAGATTTCTCCACGTTTCACCTGAAAATCAACATGGTCAGTGGCAGCAAAATCGCCAAATTTTTTGGTTAAATCCTGCGCTTCAATGACTGTTTCTGTCGGGTTAGCAGCAATCCGTGGCATGATCTTTGCTAGTTCAGAATGGCGGGTGGAACCGCCACCGAGTAAATCGATAAAAGCATCTTCAAAGCGGGGAGCGGCTTTAACGATTTCAGCATCAGGTTGTTTAAGCTGGCTAAGTAATTCTTGCGGTGAGGCATCAGGTTTGAGAATAAGACGAACAGATTTCCCCTGAATCACACCATCTGTGACTTGTGGCAAGGTAAGAGCATGTTGCAACATTTTTCTACGGGAATCTTGTTTGGCACCAAGCAGAAAAGAACGCCCGGACATCTTTTGGGTCAGTTTTTGTGGTTGTCCACTGTAGAGCAGTTTTCCTTGATTAAGTAGCAGGACATCACGACACCGCTCAGCTTCATCCAGATAAGAAGTACTCCAGAGGATTAACATCCCATCATCTGCCAGTTCGTGAACCATCCGCCAGAGTTCGCGGCGGGCTATCGGGTCAACTCCAACGCCGGGTTCGTCCAGCAGCAGAACTTTGGGTTTGCCAAGCAGAGTACAGGCAAGCCCCAGCTTTTGCTTCATGCCGCCTGAAAGTTTGCCCGCCAGTCGCCCGGTAAAACGGGTCAGATCAGTAAACGTAAGTAGTTGTTCATAGATTTTTTTACGCTCGTCACCCAGCAAGCCACGCAGATCTGCATACAGATTCAGGTTTTCTAATACGGTTAAATCTTCATACAGGCCAAATTTCTGTGGCATATAGCCCAGTTCAAAGCGCACTTGTACGCCATCTTTTATCGGATCAAGCCCCATTATTTCAATAGAACCGCTATCGGGTTTCAGTAAACCCGCTAGCATGCGTATCAGTGTCGTTTTTCCTGCTCCATCCGGGCCTACAAGCCCAGTAATGGAGCCACCGTAGATCTCTGCGGTCAGGCTGGATACCGCAGGATTATTCAGGCCGGGAAAAGTTTTTTCGACTTTTTCTAACCTTATCGTATATGCGGAGTTGCTCATGACAGCCCCTTATTTATCTGAATCGGAAAAATGCAGAGTAACTGGCATACCTTGGCGCAGGGCATCATCCGGGTCGGTGACAATAATGCGCAATCGATAGACTAGAGTAGTACGTAGATCGGGGGTCTCTACATTCTTTGGTGTAAATTCGGCGGTGGGTGAAACAAAGCCAATTTTGCCGTGATAAGGTTTATCTTTACGGCTGTCGGTATAGAGTAAAATTTCACGTCCGGGCGTTGCCTGTCCGAGATGGCTTTCACCGATATAGGCTCTTACCCAAACCGGGTCAGTCAGAGAAAGTGTAAACACCGTATTGCCGGCTGACAACATAGTGCCTGGTTCAATGGCGCGGGTCAGAATAGTACCGGATGAGGGGGAAGTCAGTTGAGTATCTTGTAAGTCCAATTCAGCCTGAGCAACAGCTGCTTCGGCTTGAGCAAGCTGGCCTTTAGCTTCTGCAATTTCTTCTTTACGATAACCGGTTTCGAACTGGTTCAGCTTATCTTTAGCTGCTTGTAAAGCTGCTAATGCTTGATTGTGATTCGTTTTAGCATCATCTAATTCGTTGGCCGAAATAACTTTACTTTGCCACAAACCTTGTTGGCGTTTGAAGAAACTATTAGCGAAGTGCCAGGCAGCCTCGCGTTGTGCAACTTCCGAACGGACTTGGGCAATTTCTTCTGTGCGATAACCCTCTTCCATCATGGCTAAACGTGCTTTAGTGCTATCACGAGTGGCTTTCGCTTTATTAAGGGCGTTAATAAATGGCCCATTATCCAGTTGGCCGATGACTTGATTGGCTGCAATGGTATCGCCTTCATCAACTTGTAGACTAGCGAGTTTACCACCAACCCGGAAACTAAGATTAACAGTACGTATATCTACATTGCCATAGAGGGTCAGAGTTTTATCACTTTTACCTTGATAATAGTAACTTCCTAAAATAGCACTAAGAATAATCGCGGTCACTAATATTGCCAGAGTGAGTTTTTTGTTGTACATGATATTCCCTGTTATTTTATTTATTCGGATTATGTTTTTTCAGTCCATTCAGTAATAAATCGATATGCTGGATAAGGATCTGATCAATCAATTTATATTCTTCTGGCCCGATATTATTCCAGCCTGTCTGACGTAATAAAGTTTCCCTCGCCATGCGGAAAGTGAGAACTTCTCCCATTAAAGCATGAGTGTGTAGCATGGTAGAGAGCTGATGTTCATCGGCGCCGATATAGCAGGCAATCAGTTTATTTAATCTGTTGTGAAGGGGGACGAGTGCTTGCTCATGGATTAGGGTATAAGCATCTGTTGGTGCAAGTTGTTCTCTGGCCATTATCCGGCTGATATTAATACTCTCTTTTTCAATCATCAGGCGGTTAATTCCAAGGAATCCTTCATGAATCATCCTCAATATATTTTCTGGTGAGTACGGCGCTGATGATGAAAAAAAATCATCAATTTTTTTAAAAAGATGAGTGAACTCAGTCTTAATTGTGTCAGTAATATGCAGGGCAACTGCCTGATAAAGCCCCTCTTTAGAGCCAAAATAATAAGCTATGGCGGCAATGTTTTGTTGAGCATGTAATGCAATTTCCCTCGTCGTTGCACCGGTCAGTCCTGATTTACCGAAAATTTCAAGGGCTGCTTCGAGTAGCTGTTGTTTGGCTTGTTCGCCTCTGGTGGTTTGGCTGTTGTTGACTGACATGGACATGAATCCTGTTGCAAATAATCAAAAGACTTAAACAAAATATCAATCACTAGTTAACTCTATACTTATAGTAAATCAATGTAAATTGCATAAAAATGTTATGGATCATGAAAATTACCGGGTAAATAGCTGTCGTTTTAGTTGCATCATCAGAAAGTATATCTGGTATAATAGTTAAAACATGGAGCATTGCAGTTTGTGTTTTTTTCTTTGTGGTATTTACCACGTCTGATTTTCTTCCCATAAAACTGCCCCTGAATAGCGTTCAGGAATGGTGAAGTTTGGAGCATTTCTTATTTATGAATTTTAAATCACTTGGCTTAAGTGCTGATATTTTGCGTGCCGTTGAAGAACAAGGTTATTCAGCGCCGACGCCAATCCAACAACAGGCAATTCCTGTTGTATTAGCAGGTAAAGATTTATTAGCGAGTGCTCAAACAGGCACGGGTAAAACTGCCGGTTTTACCTTACCCATGCTGCAACGGTTAAATGATTCCCCTATTCAGATGAAAGGGCGCCGGCCAATCAGAGCATTAATCCTGACTCCAACTCGTGAATTGGCTGCTCAAGTGGGTGAAAATGTACGCGACTACAGCAAATACCTCAGACTGCGCTCTCTGGTTGTTTTTGGCGGTGTCAGTATTAACCCTCAGATGATGAAATTGCGGGGTGGTGTGGATATTTTAGTCGCAACGCCAGGGCGGTTACTGGATCTTGAACATCAAAATGCGGTTGATTTATCACGGGTAGAAATTCTGGTATTGGATGAAGCTGACCGCATGCTGGATATGGGGTTTATTCATGATATTCGCCGGGTGCTGAATAAATTACCACCGAAACGGCAAAATTTACTGTTTTCTGCGACTTTCTCTGACGATATCAAAAACTTAGCCAATAAGTTATTGCGTGATCCTGTTAGTGTTGAAGTTGCACGTCGTAACTCTGCTTCTGAACAGATTGAACAGTTTGTTCACTTTGTCGATAAAAAGCGTAAAGGTGAGCTGCTCTCTTTCTTGATCGGTAGCCGTAACTGGCAGCAAGTGCTGGTATTTACCCGAACCAAACATGGTGCAAACCGTTTGGCGGAACAGTTAAATAAAGATGGTGTAACGGCTTCCGCTATTCATGGTAACAAAAGTCAGGGGGCGAGAACCCGTGCATTGGCTGATTTTAAAGATGGCCGTATCAGAGTGCTGGTAGCGACAGATATTGCTGCCCGTGGTTTGGACATTGATCAACTGCCTTATGTGGTGAATTTTGAATTGCCTAATGTCGCTGAAGATTATGTTCACCGTATTGGTCGTACTGGTCGAGCAGATGCAACAGGGCAGGCACTTTCTTTGGTCTGTGTTGATGAGCACAAGCTGTTGAAAGATATTGAACGTTTGTTAAAACGGGAGATTCCCCGTATGGCCGTTCCCGGCTATGAGCCAGATCCAACCATCAAGGCTGAACCTATTCAGAATGGCCGTCAGGCACGTGGCGATAACGGGCAGAAAAATAGCCATCGTCGTTCTGGGGTGCCTTCGCGTCAGCGTAGCCGCAGTCATGATGTATCCCATAAATCGCCTTACGCTAGAGGTTAATTAATGCGGGTTTTACTGGCTCCGATGGAGGGGGTGCTGGACTCTTTGGTCAGGGAACTTCTGAGTGAAATCAATGAATATGATCTGTGCATTACGGAGTTCTTACGGGTTGTTGATAGCCTATTGCCGGTAAAATCTTTTTATAGGCTTTGTCCTGAATTACATAACCAAAGCCGGACACCATCCGGCACGTTGGTAAGGGTTCAGCTCTTGGGTCAATATCCACAGTGGCTGGCAGAGAATGCGGCACGAGCGATTGAATTAGGATCTTACGGTGTTGATTTGAATTGCGGTTGCCCGTCAAAAACGGTCAATGGTAGCGGTGGCGGAGCAACGCTGCTGAAAGATCCTGAACTGATTTATCAAGGGGCAAAAGCGATACGTGAAGCGGTACCTGCTCATTTGCCTGTGACGGTTAAGGTTCGCTTGGGTTGGGATAGCGGTGATCGGCAATTCGAAATTGCTGATGCGGTACAACAGGCGGGCGCGACGGAAATTACGGTTCATGGGCGAACCAAAGAGGATGGTTACCAAGCGGAGCGTATTAACTGGCAAGCAATTGGTGAAATTCGTCAACGTCTTTCTATTCCGGTTATCGCCAATGGTGAGATTTGGGATTGGCAAAGTGCGCAGGATTGTCTGAATGTGACAGGCTGCGATGCGGTCATGATTGGACGGGGTGCACTTCACGTTCCTAATTTGAGCCGAGTGGTGAAATATAACGAACCAAAAATGTGCTGGCAGGACGTTGTTCAACTATTGCAAAAATATATCCGGTTGGAAAAGCAGGGTGATACCGGGCAATATCATGTTGCTCGGATTAAACAGTGGCTTGGTTATTTGCGTAAAGAATATGAAGAAGCGACAATGCTGTTTGAGGCGATAAGAAAGTTAAAGACATCTGCTGATATAGCGCATGTAATTTCTTTGGTGTGACAGATGATTAAGAGCAACTTAAAACCTATTTCCATTAGGGCTATTATTTTATTTTGCTCTTCTTTGTTATGAAGAATGAACTTGGGAAGTGCTTAGACAAAAGCATGCCCATGAACATGTAAGACCGTTACTCTTTTTGAGAATTATTTTTATTCCACTCGTCGCGAGTTATTTCCCATGTTTCCGAGGGCATTTTTCCGCTAACAAAGTCTCTATTTTCTAATCTTATTAATCGCATACCACTTTTAATTGATATTTTCTTTGAGGCAATATTGTCGCTGGATTTAGGTGCTCTGAGTACGTTTCGATTTAGGGTATTAAACCAAAAATCGGTAACTACTTGGACCGCTTCGGTCATAAATCCGTTTCCATGCCATTGTGGATCTAGCCAGAAACCTCTATTATTATTTTCTTGATCATATAGTGATATCATTCCTATTATTATTGATGGCTCATCCTTCTTTCTTATAGTCCAAAACCATGCATTTCCTTTTGCCATTGATGGTAGGGCGATATTATTTATATATTTCATAGCACCATCATCTGGGTAGGGCCACGGGGTATTTTCTGTCAGATAGCGAACAATTTCCCACTGAGGAAAGATATTTTGAATTTGTATATAATCCTTACTTTCTAAAGGATGTAATATTAATCTTCTGGTTTCTAGCTTCTTGGGTTCCATTTTGGTTTCCTTTTGTGATGCTTTATTTTACAAAAAATCAGATGATAATGAATTTTACTACCACGACGTGATATCTTTGTCAAAAGAATTTTAATTGATGTGATAATGGTTATTATGAATGATTTTGGCAGAGGGATGATTCATTAGTAATGTTGAAGATTATGAAGTTATAAAATGGAACCTTTAATCAAGGCTCCATTTGGTTTAAATTAAAGCAAGAGGTAATACGATAAAACTATCGGATATTATCTTCATCTTGAATAATAGATGAGAAAAGTTCTCTAATATTGCGAGATTGACCATCGTTAATGACAACAATATCATAACCAGTTGGTGGATTAGCACGATCATTAACTACAATAAAACTCATGCCGTACTCTTTTGGATAAGCATCAATATGCTGAAGTACGATTTTTTCAATTAAACCTGTAGAAGGTTTTAAATCAGGTGCGGTAAAAGGTAAATCTGGCGTAATTTGAGTGTAATTTTTATCCTTCACGACTGAAATAAAACCGTTAACGATTAAAGTTGATATTGGATAAAGAGCTTTAATCTCTTCTAATCCTTTTACACTCCAGGCTAGGGTAACGATATCTTTACGATTATGGACCCGGAGAAAATGACTTTCATAGCTAGATAGTAATGTTCCATTAAAAACAGATTCACTATAGGATACAAAAACGTCGTTACCGGCAGTTGGGGCAGCAAAGGAGGAAACATGAATACGAATATTATTATTTCCTTTATCAATATAACGTCTCTTTAAATACAGGCCAAGCGTCGAGGCCATCACACCGCCTAAACTGTGCCCTGTAAGAGTAATATTATGTACGCCTTCTTCCAGAGCAATTTTATCAATTACCTCAATCAATGATTTTCCATAACCAGCAGGGTTATTGCTTTTGATTTGATTGATAATATAGTTTAAAGTTATATGAGTTCCCTTTGAAATTTTAGCATCTTTGGGGGCTTTTGGATCCCAAATTGACCAGTTTTCAGTTGTGCCTACATTGAAATTCTCATCAAACCAGTTAACAGCGGACCATGAACCACGAATAACGATTCGATAATCATTTGGATTGTTGAGATCTTTGACAATGAATAAAACGTGATCATCTTTTTTATCGGTAACGCTTGTTTTATTATTAACACTCCCGACACGAAAAACAGCAGGTCCCCAAATGATAGAGAATCTATTTGCTGTCGCTTTACTACTTGCTAATGATTTTTGAATATTTTCTGAAACGATAGCCGGTTCTGGTTGATAGGTTATTATACTCCCTGAGTTAATAATAAAGCCTAACGCGAGATTTATTTTTTGATCTTCAAGAGAAATTGTCATTTTTGTTTCCAATTTTTAATATAATGAATGCTGATCTGATGTGTTAGCGTAAACATCAATACTTTGGGTTTTTATTTAAACAACAGAATCAAAGTTAATAATAATCTTTAAATCTGTTAAATGAGAGTATATAATTTTTTGAAGTTATTTTATTTAACAAAATAAATTATCTATTATGAACTTTAAAATAAGCGATAAAAATTACACCATGCTTTTATAAGGTTAGATTAGCTATTTAGAGTGATAATTGTGATATCTATTATCTATGGAAAATAATTTATACCCTATGGATTTCAAGATGCATCGCGACGGCAAGGGAGTGAATCCCCGGGAGCATAGCAAACTATGCGACCGGGGTGAGCGAGTGCAGCCAACAAAGAGGCGACTTGAAAGATGACGGGTATATATTGGTATCTACAAAAATGAGTGATAGTAAATGGCTGTAATTAGTGATAGATAAGAAAAATAATTTATTTGCGCTATTTAATTATCATTTGTTGAAATGAATGGAACCTTTAATAAAGGCTCCACTTATATTATACATAATAAGATTATGTAATATTGATTTTATCTTTGGTTAGAAATTTGAAGAGATCGACAATACTTTCGGATAGGCTATCATTAACTACAACAATATCGTAATCAGTCGGTATATTTGAATTATCATCAATGGTGATAAAACTCATATCATACTCTTTGGCATAGGCATGAATATGTTGATTGCCAATATTAACCAGTAAATCATCAAACAACACTATTGGTGATATTGGAATCTGTGAATGAATAGGGAAATCTGGGAAAATTTGAGTATAATTCTTATTAAAGACAGAGAGGATAAGAGCATTAATTGTTACAGTTAACACTGGATAGATAGCTTTAACTTCCTCCAAACCTTTTATATGCCAGGCTAGGGGAACCACATCCATGCTATTATGAATTCTGAGAAAATTACTTTTATAACCGGCTACTGATATGTCATTGAAAATAGATTCAGAGTAGGATGCGAAAACATCGTTACCAGCAGTTGGTCCTGCAAAAGCACAAACATTAATCCGAATATTATTATTTCCTTTATCAAGATATCGTCTCTTTATATATAAGCCAATGGTAGAAGATAGTACACCTCCCAAACTGTGTCCTGTAATAGTAATGTTTTGTATTCCTTCTTTTAAGGCGATTTTATCAATCGCATCAGTGAGAGATTCTCCATAACCCGGAGAATTATTGCTTTTCATTTGATTAATAATATAGCCTAATGCCATGTCGGTTCCATAGGCTATCTTAGCATTTTCAGGTGATCTTGAATCCCATCGTGCCCAATCTTGAGTTTCACAGACAATAATATCTTCATTAAGCCAGTTAATATCGGACCATGATCCCCGAATAACAACGCGATAGTCATTTGGATCATGGCGATTTTGCACAATGAATAAAACATGATCGTCTTTTTTATCTATAACGCTTTTTTTCCTACCAACGTCACCAACACGAAACACCGCGGGTCCCCAAATGATAGTGAATTTATTTGCTGTTGCTTTACTGCTTTCCAATGATTTTTGGATATTTTCCGAAACAATGCCCGGTTCTGGTTTGCTAGTTTTTATACCTCCAGAGTTAATAATGAAGCTTAGAGCAAGATTTGTTTTTTGAACTTCACGAGAAATAGTCATTTTTACTCCCTATTTGTTCATGTAGTAAGTATTAATGCGAGCTATCTGTTTATACCCGTCATCTTTCAAGTTGCCTCTTTGTTGGCTGCACTCGCTCACCCCGGTCGCATAGTTTGCTATGCTCCCGGGGATTCACTCCCTTGCCGTCGCGATGCATCTTGAAATCAATAGGGTATAAATATCAAGATTTAATTCTTTTACTCTTCCTATATTGGATAAAACATAATTTAACTTAAAGTTAATAATAACTTTTAAATCTGTCAAATATATATGTGGATTTTTTATTTTATGCTAGAATATAAATTATTTATTTTTAAATTAAAAGTAAATGTTTTAAATTATATATTGAATAATTGCGGTTAAATATTATTGCTATCCTTTAGGATTATCTCCATTATTCAATGTTGGTAATAGGTAAATAACTTTTTAATTATCTCTGTGAATAGTATTATTTGGAATGATTGTAAATCATTGATATTTTAATCATATATGGCGGTTATTTTATTATTATATTTAAGTCAATTTTGTTTAATGGAGCTTTTATAATAAAAGCTCCATTGATTTTAGATAAAATAGAGAAAAAGTGTAATCGATTTATGCAATGTCAATGTTATCCTCAGGCAGAGGTATCGATAAGAAATAAGCGACAATATCTTGAGATAGATTACTATTAATAACCACAATATCATCAATAGGTGGTTGAGTGCCGTCATTAACTTCCACTAAATTCATGCCATATTGATTGGCATAGGATTTAATATGTTGGAAAACAACTTGTTTATTGAGGTCCAGTTCTGCAATAGGTGCTGTAAAAGGTAAATCTGGCGTGAGTTTAGTGTAACCCTTATCTTGTACGAGAAGAACAATCTTTTTAAATCTGTTAATTAATTTCTCATCTAATTTAATTAATGGTTCATAGATAGTTGGAATTTTTTCTAATCCATCCAGGTTCCAGATGAGGGAAATAACATCTTTACGATTATATATCCTTAAAAAGTGGCTTTTATAGTGGGTTGTTGAGGTGCCATTAAAAACAGATTTAATATAAGATGAAAAAATATCATTACCGGTATTTGGGTTGGCAAAAGAGCAAACATGAATACGAATATTATTATTCCCTTTATTAAGGTATAAGCGTTTTAAATACAATCCAAGGGTAGAGGCGAGAATACCACCCAAACTGTGCCCGGTGATGGTAATATTATGTATACCTTTTTCCGAAGCAATTTTATTAATTGCCTCAATGAGTGATTCTCCATAACCAGGAATATTGTTGCTTTTTACTTGATTAACAATATAGTTTAATGCTACATGGGTTCCATAAGAGATCTTAGCATCTTTAAATTCTTCAGGGATATTTTGATCCCAAAGTGACCAGTTTACTGTTTCATGTACAGCAAAATTTTCAACTTGCCAGTTAACATCAGACCATGATCCTCGGATAACGATGCGATAATCATGGGGAATCTTGCGATTTTTTACAATGAATAAAACGTGGTCGTCCTTATTATCCTTGGTGTTTTTTCCGTTATCAACGCGAAAAATGGCAGGCCCCCAAATAATAGAAAATCTGTTGGCTGTCACTCTGCTCTTTTCCAATGATGTTTGAATATCTTCTGCAACCTTAGTCGGCTCTGGTTTTTCAGTTATTATACTTCCTGCACCACTGATAAAGCTGAGTGCGAGATTTATTCTTTGATCTTTAAGCGAAATAGTCATTTTTACTCTCCATTTTTATAATATAAATTTTGATATTATGCTCTGGTAAAAGTATCAATATTCAACTTTTTATAACCCATTGCATAGGGGTATTTTATTTTTATTTCTTTGTGGTAAAACGTGGAATAGGGTAATATTCCAGATAAAAATCAATGGGTTTTATACCCTATGGATTTCAAGATGCATCGCGACGGCAAGGGAGTGAATCCCCGGGAGCATAGCAAACTATGTGACCGGGGTGAGCGAGTGCAGCCAACAAAGAGGCAACTTGAAAGATGACGGGTATAAACCCATCTTAGTGCTGGTCTCCTTATGTATTTCCTCTAAAGATAATCCCTATTGGAATAATATCTTAATCTTATTTCTAAATAAAAAACAGAGTTGAATTTTAAGTTGATAATAATAATATTTAAATTTGAAAATATGTTGGTTTGATTATTTCATATAACTATGATTGATAAATAATAATCTTTATTGAGAAATGAATAGATAGGGTTATGAAATATAACGATATGGAACTTATTTGATTGGATGCTATTTGATTACTGAAAAATATATCTATACCCTATGGATTTCAAGATGGATCGCGACGGCAAGGGAGCGAATCCCTGGGAGCATAGATAACTATGTGACCGGGGTGAGTGAGTGCAGCCAACAAAGAGGCAATTTGAAAGATGACGGGTATATTTGTTTATATTAAATAATTAAAGGGCATAAAGTGAATATGCCCTATGGTATTTAATTATTTCTCAAGTGGCAGGGTATTGTCTGCTCCCCATTCAGCCCATGATCCATCATATAAATAAACATCTTTCTTGCCGATGATATCTAAACCCAATACTAAAACGGCAGCAGTCATACCCGATCCACAACTGGTGATAACCGGTTTGTTTAAATCGATGCCTTGCTGATGGAAAATATCGGTAATTTCAGTTCCTGATTTAAAGTGACCATTCTCTATCAACATCGTCCACGGAACGTTTTTACTGCCAGGAATATGGCCCATTCTTAATCCGGGGCGCGGTTCTGGCGCTTTAGCTTGGAAGCGGTCTGTTGCTCTGGCATCGACAATTTGGATTTGTTGATCATTTAGCGCATCCAGAATTTGTTCCAGTGATTTCACTTTGTCGGCATCAAAATCGGCACTAAAGATTTGAGGATTGCGTTTCACTTCACCTGATTCTGTTGGCAATCCTGCCTGTTGCCAGCCTTGTAAACCGCCATCAAGAATACGGACGTTGTGGCTACCGAATATTTTAAATGTCCACCATGCACGAGGGGCAGAGAACATATTGCCTTGGTCATAAATCACGACTAAATGATTTTTACTGATCCCCATTGCGCCAACAGCCTGACTAAAAGTTTGCGGATCGGGCAGCATGTGAGGTAATCCACTTTGATGATTGGCAATTTTGTCTAAATCAAAAAATTGGGCGCCGGGAATATGGGTATCCAGCCAAAGTTGATGGCAATCAATTTGTTGAGGTGGTGGTGGGGCGGTTGCATCAAGGATGACGAGATTCTTATCATCAAGATGATCTTTTAGCCATTGTGGAGTGACAAAGTATGCGTTATTCATGGGGTCCCTCACTTGATACGAAGATAAAATAGTCCTATTGGGATAGGCACTACGTGTTACAGCCCGTTATTGTTGTTGTACCGGCGCTGTGGTGGTTTCTGGTTGTTGACTGGTTAGTGATTCTACCGGTGTGGTTGAGCGGGTGTACATATTAAGGCCCGCCAAGAATACGCCGCCAATTGAACCAAATGCAAAGATAGCGATGAAAATGATAAGGAGCTTTTTCATTATTGTTCTCAGGTGTTGTAGAAAATAGGCAGTATATAGCGTTCTGAATAGCTGGCAAGGTGCTCACCAATTTAACAAACGAGTTGATTGTCGCCTCGACATAAAGCTGATTTCATTTTTGCTCTGTGGGACAATAGCGCTCCGGTTGTATGGCAGAGAATCCAATGGCACTTTCCAATTCAATAAAAAATCAGATAAGTCAGTGGTATAAGATATTACCTCAACATATTAATGGTTTTATTTCTCGTGTTCCTCAGCGGCAGATGATTGCCGAAGTTGCAAAAACGCTTGCGGATCAGGAAGGTCGTCATTTGGTTATTGAGGCGCCAACGGGAATCGGCAAAACCCTTTCTTATCTGCTACCTGGGATTGCTATCAGCAGAGCGGAAAGTAAGCCATTGGTCGTGAGTACGGCGAATGTCGCTTTGCAAGATCAGATTTACAGTAAAGACCTTCCTCTGTTGCGTAAAATTATTCCCGATCTGAAATTTACCGGGGCTTTTGGTCGTGGTCGTTATGTTTGCCCACGCAATCTTGACGCTATCTGTGCAACCGAGAGTGAGCAGATCGATCTTATGTTTTTGGTTGAGGACAAAACAGAGCTTGCCAGTAGTGAAGAGAGGGAATTGTGTGGTCGGTTGCGTAGTGATTACACAACTTTTGCCTGGGATGGGTTGCGTGATCACCATAAATTGGCTTTGTCCGATGCTTTGTGGGGGAAAGTGAGTACGGATAAAGTAAATTGTTTGGGACGTAACTGTCAGTATTATCATCGTTGCCCATTTTTTATTGCTCGCCGTGAGATAGAAAATGTCGATGTGGTGGTTGCTAACCATGCGTTAGTGATGGCGGCATTGGAGAGTGAATCGGTACTCCCTGATGCTAAAAATTTGTTATTGGTACTCGACGAAGGCCACCATATACCGGATGTTGCCAGGGATTCTCTGGAAGTGGAGGGGGAAATCACTCTGTTTCAACTTAATGGTCAATTAGATACTTTTGTTCGTCATGTTGAGCAATATCTGGTGCAATTCCATCCGGCAAAGCCACCACGCTTAGCTAATGCCAGTCGCCTTAATGAACACAGTGAAAAACTACGGGAATGCTTTAGAGAGCTCGCAATTATCACTCAGGCGTTTTTATCTGAAAAGAATGAACTAGATGAGTATCTGTTTGAGATGGGTAAATTACCGGATAACTTGCTACTTTGCTGCCAACAGCTATTTAAATTGACCGACGGTTTACGGGGTTTGGCAGAAGCGATACTGAATGATTTGACTGAGCGGACGGCTAAACAGGATATTGTCAGATTGCATCGGTCTATTTTGCATACTAGCCGTACGCTTGGATATTTTGAAAATATGACTAAGCTGTGGCGTTTAGCGGCGTTGGAAGAGTCATCCAGTGCGCCGGTATCAAAATGGCTTAGACGCCGTGATGAGAAAAATCAGTCACACCTCTATTTCCATTGTGCCGGTATCAGAGTCAGCGAACAGCTTAATCAACTGCTTTGGCGTAGCATTCCTCATGTGGTTGTGACATCGGCAACGCTTCGTTCTCTGAATAGTTTTTCCCGTATTCAGGAGTTGACTGGGTTGACTGAAAAAGCAGGCGACCGTTTTGTCGCATTGTCATCACCTTTTGATCATGTACGGCAGGGTAAACTGGTTATTCCCAAAATGTCATGGGAGCCGACACTGCACAATGAAACCGCTCATTTGCAAGAGATGGCGTGTTATTTCAGAGCTCAATTGCTGAGGCAGCAACATAAAGGCATGTTGGTTTTGTTCAGCAGTCAGAGGGCGATGGATATCTTTCTCTCTTATGTAACGGATTTACGTCTGATGTTACTTGTGCAAGGGGATCAGCCACGTTATCGGTTAGTGGAAACACATTGTCAGCGTATCAATGAAGGGCAGTGTAGTGTTTTGATTGGATTGCAATCTTTTGCGGAAGGGCTGGATTTAAAGGGGGATTATCTGTCCCAAGTTCACATTCAAAAAATCTCATTTCCGCCAGTGAATAATCCAGTCATTATTACTGAAGGCGAATGGTTGAAATCACTTAAACGTTATCCTTTTGAAGTGCAGAGTTTACCAAGTGCTTCTTTTAGCCTGATTCAGCAAGTAGGAAGACTTATTCGTAGCCATGAATGTTATGGTGATGTGGTGATTTATGACAGGCGCTTACTGAGCAAAAGGTATGGCCCAAGATTATTGCAAGCGCTGCCCATTTTCCCTATTGAGCAGCCGGAAGTTCTTTCAGAGACAGAAATTGGGGACATGAATACTCTTTTGCAAGGAAGGCAATAATGAAGGCAAATTCAGAAGAGTTAACAATTTTCGTGTCAGTAGTGGAAAGCGGGAGTTTCAGTCGTGCGGCGGAACATCTGCAATTAGCAAATTCCGCTGTGAGCCGTTCTATAAAAAAACTTGAAAAGAAACTGGGTGTGAGTCTGCTCAATCGCACAACACGTCAGCTTAGCTTAACCGAAGAAGGTAAGCGTTATTTCCGCCGAGTTTAGCATGTACTACAAGAAATAGCAGCCGCTGAAACTGAACTTATGGAATCTAAACATACGCCAAGTCTCTCTTTAAGACTTGGTATCAGTTTTTCTTTACTTAAATTTTCTGTCCAGATTTTTGTCGTGATATAGATATCTTCACGGGCTACACCGCTTTCTTCTATGGCTTGCCCTACCGCGGTTTCATTCTCATAAATCTGTGCTGTATCAAGCGCACGATATCTCAATTCAAGAGCATTTTTTACTGATGTAATAACAACATCATCTTTCAGACGAAAAGTACCTAATCCAAATGCAGGAACAGACATAATAAACCTCATGTAATATTTGATTGAGAAAGGTTTTATTATCATGAGATAAATTGCAATAAAAAAGAGCAATAAATGCAGAAGTCTTTTGCTGATATGGCAAAGATATAATATACCCGTCATCTTTCAAGTTGCCTCTTTGTTGGCTGCACTCGCTCACCCCGGTCACATAGTTATCTATGCTCCCGGGGATTCGCTCCCTTGCCGCCGCGATCCATCTTGAAATCCATAGGGTATATAAGTTAATTTAAATAAATTATTTAAGGGAATACGAACATGTTTACTTCCAGATTAACGATGTTGCACTTATTTATGTGAATCTACCACAGGCAATATCTCTGTGGGCTTATTTTCACTTAGCAAAAAATGCCGGCCTTTTGCGATACCCTCTTCATGGAGAGGGTTTTCGGCTAATTTAGTAAATAAAATCGATAGAAAAGGCGATTTATCCTACTTTTTTCAGAAAACAGGTTTTTAATACTAACCCTCTGATTTTATCTGCGTTACATTCGATTTCATCGTCACGATGGGTAAGACGGATATTTTTAATCAAAGTGCCGCGTTTTAACGTTGCTGATGTGCCTTTTACTTTTAGATCTTTGATGACCTGTACAGAATCGCCATCATTAAGTAAGGTGCCATTGCTGTCTTTTACTTCGGTGTCCATTTTGTTATTTCCTCAAGTTATTTCTGAAAATAAGTGTGGATTATAGACAATTTGTACTGATTTTTAAAGGATATGGCGAAATTTGTCTGTGTGGAGGACATCTTATGATGTATTTTACTGCTCAACGCTTGCTTCAATGTGCTTGTTTGGTAAGCAGCGAAAGATCAATAAATTGGATCACCATGTGGTTTAGAATTTCAATTGTTTCCTGCTTAATGTCATCATCGACATCATTACGAGTATACCCGTCATCTTTCAAGTTGCCTCTTTGTTGGCTGCACTCGCTCACCCCGGTCACATAGTTATCTATGCTCCCGAGGATTCTCTCCCTTGCCGTCGCGATGCATCTTGAAATCCATAGGGTATATAAAGTAGTGTGGATGTCTTTGTTTTGACTAATTTGGCAGTCTCCATAATAATTTTACCTTGATGTTAATAATGAGTTTTTCATTGATGAGATGAATGTAACTCGATATTAGTCTTAAATCATATAGTTTATTCCTATTAAATCAATAGTTAATTTTTATAGGAAAATATTGACCATAAAATTTTTAGATTAATATTAAAAAATATAATAATTTATCAGGTAAATCTGTTGAGTAATTTTGACGTGAATGAGTTTTTTATTCATGAAAAAACCGGAGAATGACTTTATTCCTCCGGCTTCTATTTTATTTCGATTAAATAAAATGATTAATCGATTTCGGTGATTTTAGGCTTTCTTTTTATTGTTGATGTAGATCCGATGGAGGCAAAAATAATACAGAACAGCGCCAGCCATTGCGTTATAGTTAAATGTTCATTCAGAAACGCAATACCAGATAGCGCACCCAGCGCGGGTTCAAGGCTCATTAGAGTACCAAATGTTTGTGCAGGTAAACGGGTTAGAGCAATCATTTCCAGTGTATATGGGAATGCAGTAGACAGAATTGCAATTGCCAGTGCCAGAGGGAGAATTGACATATCAAATAATAATTCTGGCCCCGTTTGTATCAAACCGACAGGGAAAAATATCATAGCAGCGATAAATGAACCAATAGACACCGTTGCGGCTCCATGGCCTGCACCGGCGCGTTGGCCGAAAATAATATACAGTGCCCAGCAAACACCTGCGCTGAGCGCATAAATAATCCCTATAGGATCTAAACTATTAATATTATTATTGCCAATGGGTAGTAGGAAAGCTAAGCCGGCGATAACCAATGCCACCCAAAGAAAATCTATTGGTCGGCGTGATGAGAACATAGCTACAGCCAATGGGCCGGTGAATTCAAGAGCCACGGCAATACCTAAAGGAATAGTTGTCAGTGCCATATAGAATGTATAATTCATCGCGCCAAGAGCAATACCATAGGTAAGCAGTGGCATGATGGATTTTCGGCTAAAACGCAAGCGCCAGGGTTTAAAAATAATAAACAGAATGATAGTTCCAAGACCTAGGCGCAGTGCGGTAACACCCGGTGCACCGATGACCGGAAACAGCGTTTTGGCAAGAGAAGCACCACCCTGAATTGATGTCATGGCAAGCAGTAACAGTATTACAGGTATTAATGGAAAGGTACTCTTTTGGAGCTTGGAAGGAGACATCCGGGCAAAACCTCAAATTAAAATCAAGTGATTTGGCCGACAATCTTCGCAGTGAAATGCAGATAACTCAATAGGTTTAGAGAATATAATTTTAGCGAAATATTTTTCATTTATTAGACCATATTATATGGTTATAGTGAAATTAAATTTCATTATTGGTATATAATTCTGTATAAATTTACATTGTATTTTAATATGTTGATAATTTAGGGATTACAAGTGATGAAGGTATTTACTACAATCTGGTTAATTCTTGATTTCATATACCCTATGGATTTTAAGATGCATCGCGACGGCAAGGGAGTGAATCCCCGGGAGCATAGGTAACTATGTGACCGGGGTGAGCGAGTGCAGCCAACAAAGAGGCCACTTGAAATCCATAGGGTATAACTATATTAGTTATCAAAATAAATAAACCATTCCTGTTGTATAGATATTAATTAAAATATCTTCTCACAGGAATGGTTGTTAATACTAATGATTAAATATTAGCTTACAATCATATATTCTACTATTGGATTATTACCGCCATCTGCTGTATAGGATAAATGTAAATCATCACCTAAATAATCGGTTGAGATTGAGTAGCTGCTGCTGCCAATCAAAGGGTTACTCCATGTAACATAGATACTATAGATTTCGCCTTTACTATCTACAAATACATAGGTACAGCGCCCTGCAACACCACCTAACAGGCTGTTTGAATCACTTCTCCAAATCGCTTTTCCAGGCGTGTTATCATTGCTTCTATTAATGACTTGAGGAGGAAGAGTGGTCCACTCACCTTGATCCAGACGAATAGAATCCTGAATAAGTTTAAGTTTATATATTGATTTGTTAGTTACTTTTGCAATAACGCTGATTGGTGCTTTTAAGGAGATTGCTTCGATCTCTGACATAGTATTACCTCTTGTGATTGATGTTAAAAATATGATTAATAAATTCCAAGATTTTAATTTAGCCTATTATGGTTATATAAAATAACTTGGGGTGGAACCAACCTTCTTCGCTATATTTGATAGCTTATTTTACTTCCTATTAGAATTCCTTTTCTTTATGTTTCCTAAAAATCAATTTTTATATCTGAGTCTTTTTATTTATCGTTATCACCATTTTATTACTATTTTTGATAATTTTAATATTTTAAAAGATTAAAATTAAAAGCAAACTATCTATTCATTGGTGTAGATAAAAAGATTTATTTTGTCTCGATGTTTTTTAAGATACCTTTTCTCTCAGATAAAAGTCAATTTTTTTGCTCTTTGTGTTTTATTATAAAATAACAACCGGTTAATTATATTTTCGTACTTAAAAACGTAGATATAGATGATAAAATATGTCTATGTTTTTTAATAACTAATATATAAAACGGCTATAATGGCAAATAAAAATAGAACGCCAATTTTATGACGGGAGAATAATAATTTATTATTTTTTGAACATTAATTCATCATTATATTGATGAGATGTTAATGCGTTGTAATATTGAATGAGTATAACTTAGCAATATACCCAATGGATTTCAAGATGGATCGCGACGGCAAGGGAGCGAATCCCCGGGAGCATAGATAACTATGTGACCGGGGTGAGTGAGTGCAGCCAACAAAGAGGCAACTTGAAAGATGACGGGTATAGATTGTATTTATTTTGAATAGCGATAAACGTATTAATTTGATAAGCCTTTATTTTTGCTAGGAAGTTTATTGATTTATTGATTAACAAATATTTGGATAATGAGATGAAATTATATTCACTATAGGGACTATTACATCCTTGATGAAAAAATTGTAAAAAAGGAAATTATTGTGAACGTAATGTCATTAATCCCTAATATGTTTATTTGCAATGTGCCAATATTGATTTCTCTTATTTTCTTCTTTGTGCCTGATTTGAAAGCACATTCCGCATCAAATTAAATCACAGTATCGTTTTGTCATTTAGAGTACCAATAGAAAGCTTGTTACTATTTTATTAAAAGTAAAAAATCAAAGCAGTCTATTTTTAGATATTAGCCGTCAGATCTTGCAAGCAAGCCTTTGAGTTGGAGGAGCGCCTTGGGATGCCGGGGCTGCTCCTAAAATTTTAACACTGTTTTAGTGAATGAATTTGCAGTACGATATAAGTTAATTAGCTCGAATAACGCTCAAAACTCTCCGCGATCTCTTAACACTATTGTGGCATAATGCGCCGCTATCGATTTTTCCGATTTTCCTTTTGTTTCTAAATGTAAGAGCGAATGCAGTGTTAAGTACAAACAACATCACCATGCAATTTGGCAGTAAGCCCCTGTTTGAAAACATTTCTGTCAAGTTTGGCAACGGTAACCGTTATGGTCTGATTGGCGCTAATGGTTCCGGTAAATCCACTTTTATGAAAATTCTGGGAGGTGATCTGACACCCTCTGTCGGCAATGTCAGCACCGATCCCAATGAGCGTATTGGTAAACTGCGTCAGGATCAGTTTGCTTTTGAAGAGTTCACGGTGTTGGATACCGTGATTATGGGGCACACGGAACTGTGGCAGGTAAAGCAGGAGCGTGACCGCATCTATGCAATGGCAGAAATGAGTGAAGAGGATGGCTATCGCGTTGCGGATCTGGAAGTCGCTTATGGCGAGATGGATGGTTATAGTGCCGAAGCGCGAGCCGGAGAGTTGTTGCTAGGCGTGGGTATTCCAGTAGAACAGCATTACGGTTTGATGAGCGAAGTGGCACCAGGCTGGAAATTGCGGGTATTGCTGGCTCAAGCGCTGTTTTCTAATCCTGATGTTCTGTTATTGGATGAACCGACGAATAACTTGGATATTGATACGATTCGTTGGTTAGAGCAGATACTGAATGAACGAAATAGCACTATGATCATTATTTCCCATGATCGCCACTTCCTGAATACGGTTTGTACTCATATGGCCGATCTCGATTACGGTGAATTACGTCTGTTCCCCGGTAATTATGATGAATATATGGTTGCCGCCACTCAGGCCCGTGAACGTCTGCTCGCGGATAATGCGAAGAAGAAAGCACAGATTGCGGAGTTACAGTCTTTTGTCAGCCGTTTCAGCGCTAATGCCTCCAAATCAAAACAGGCGACTTCCCGTGCTCGTCAGATTGATAAAATCCAGTTGGGAGAAGTTAAGGCATCCAGCCGTCAGAATCCTTATATCCGTTTTGAGCAGGATAAGAAATTATTCCGTAATGCTCTGGAAATAGAAGGTTTAACTAAAGGTTATGACAATGATCCTCTGTTTAAAAATCTTAATCTCTTGCTGGAAGTTGGTGAGAAACTCGCTGTTATTGGTGCTAACGGTATTGGTAAAACAACTTTCTTGAAAACGCTCGTTGGTGAAACAGAGCCAACCAGTGGCACAGTTAAATGGTCTGAAAATAGTAGCATTGGTTACTATGCTCAGGATCATGCCAGTGATTTTGACTGTGATCTGACGGTTTTTGACTGGATGAGTCAATGGAAGAGAGAAGGGGATGATGAACAAGCTGTTCGTAGCGTATTAGGCCGTTTGTTGTTCAGCCAAGATGACATTAAGAAAAAAGTCAAAGTATTATCGGGTGGCGAAAAAGGGCGGATGCTATTTGGTAAGTTGATGATGCAACAGCCAAATATTCTGATAATGGATGAACCAACAAACCACTTGGATATGGAATCCATTGAATCCCTGAACCTCGCGCTTGAATTGTATAAAGGTACTTTGATATTTGTTTCTCATGATCGGGAGTTTGTTAGCTCATTGGCAAGCCGAGTTATGGAAATTAAATCTGATAAAGTCATTGATTTCAAAGGTACTTATGATGAGTATTTGAGAAGCCAAGGAATTGTTGAGTAATAATCTTGTGGCATAAATCGCCCTAGTTGAGATAACCGGGGCGTGTTCTTTCTATTGCTTGTTATTTCTATTGCGTGTTATTTCTATCGGTAAATAGATTAACTGTTGCACACCTCGCAATTGGGATCTTTAAGTAATTTAATATCACGAAATTGCATCGTCATTGCATCAAACAGTAAAACCTTTCCGCTGCTGACTTTGCCGTATCCAGTAAGGAGTTTGATGGTTTCCATTGCTTGTAATGTACCGATGGTGCCGACCAATGGCGCCATAACTCCCGCTTCTACGCACGTCAAATTGTTTTCGCCAAACAGTCTGCTCAGGCAACGGTAGCAGGGGGCATTTGGCTGATAAGTAAATGTAGTGAGTTGTCCTTCCATGCGAATAGCGGCACCAGAAACCAGAGGCGTTTTCCTTGTCAGACACAAGCGGTTCAGTTGTTCGCGGATTGCCACATTATCAGTACAATCTAAGACAACATCATTCTGGCTGATAAGTTCATCTAGCGCCTGATCTTCCAGTAATCCATTAACGGTTTTAATCGTGACATGTGGGTTTATTGCCCGGAGCGTCAATTGGGCTGAATGCACCTTAGCCATGCCGATACGTTCATCTCGATGCAGGATCTGCCGTTGCAGGTTCGAGAGAGAAACAGTATCAAAATCCAGTAGTGTTATTGTTCCCACACCTGCCGCGGTCAAATATTGGGATGCTGCGCAACCTAAACCACCGGCACCGACTATCAGGATCGCCGAAGATTTCAATTTTTCCTGACCGTCAAAATCAAACCCGCGTAGAACAATCTGACGGTTATAGCGTAGGGTTTCTGTGTCTGTTAGTTCAATGGTCATTATTCATTTTTCAGTAAGTGATTGAACAATTCGATTTCAACATTTTCACCAATTTCTACCCGCCCACGTTCACGTTCCAGAACAATGAAGCAGTTCCCCTGACTGAATGAACTAAATATATGAGAGCCTTGATGCCCTGTCGTACAGACTTCTAATTGACCTTGTTCATTCACCGAAGCAATACCTCGTTGGAAATCCATTCTCCCCGGCGTCTTTTTCAATGGCGTGGTGACCTTGGCGCGCATACGCATAGGGGGTTGCCATGCTGTAAAACCGGATAGACGAGCGATTAAAGGTTGAACTAATTGATAGAAAGTGAGAACGGCTGAAACTGGATTACCGGGCAAACCACAGAACCAGGCGTTTTTTAGTTTGCCAAAAGCGAAGGGTTTACCCGGTTTAATTGCCAGTTTCCAGAAACAGATTTCGCCTAATTCATCCAGTATCTGCTTGGTGTAGTCTGCTTCACCCACAGAAACACCACCACTGCTGATAACTAAATCAGCTTGTTGATCTGCTTCACCAAAAACATGGCGTAAAGCTTGGGGATTGTCTGCAATAACCCCTAAATCAATAACATCGCAATCCAGTTTTTCCAGCATGAGTCGAACGGCAAGACGGTTGGTATCATAAATTTGGCCTTCCTTCAGTGGGTGACCGATAGCTTGTAGCTCATCACCGGTCGAGAAAATGGCGACTTTTAATTTGCGAACGACTTCAACGTCGGTGATGCCTAAAGATGCAATTAGCGGTAACTGAGCGGTGGATAATTTGCTGCCTGCCGGTAGTACCACCGCACCTTCAGTAATATCTTCGCCGGCCAGACGGATATTCTGGCCTTGCTTGGCTGGCTGAGTGAAGACAATGCCATCATCAGTAATCTCTGCGTGTTCTTGCATAATGACCGTATCAGCGCCTGTGGGAATAGGTGCGCCAGTCATAATGCGGATACAAGTTGCAACCGGCCATTCTCCTTGAAAAGGTGCGCCTGCTAGTGCTTTTCCTGCCAGAGGTAGTGGTTTACAGCTATTTAAATCCGTATAGCGTACGGCATAACCATCCATTGCTGAGTTAGCAAAAGGCGGCACATTGATAGGAGAAATAATATTTGTTGCAGTAATGCGTCCTGATGTTTGCGGGAGGTTGACGGTTTCTGTGTCAGTCAGTGGTGTAACTTGCGTCACAAGTTTTTCCAACGCCTGCTGCAAAGAGATCAATCCAGAGGTGTGACAGTGATCCATAATGATGCTCCCAGATAAGGTTTTTCATTAGGCATTATGGCAGAGATCATCCTATGTGTGAGTGATATTTGGCTTTGATGAGTATCCTATGTTTCATAAATGCGGCGATATTGGTCTCGGTGGTCCAAAGCGCCGCAACATGTGATAAATATGCAGAACATCACGATTAACCTGGCGTCAGGGAATCTGCTGTTGTCATAGCCAGGTCACAAAGCGGACAAGAGATTATAAGGTTTGACCACTGTCAACGGTTATGACTTGTCCTGTCATCGATTCTGCTTTTAACAACATTAAGGTTATTTCTGCAACATCTTCTGGCGTTGAAATTCTTTCTAAGGGCAAATAAGTGCAAAGCGTATGCATTTTCTCTTCTTTCCCTTTCCACCATCTGGTTTCAACGGCGCCTGGCGCTACGCAGTTAACCCTGACCGATGGAGCCAGTGCCCGAGCTAAGGATCTTGTTAGTCCGTGAACCGCTGATTTGGAAGTGGCATAGGGGATACAAGAACCTAGGCCTGTTTCGCCGGCGATACTACCGACATTCACGATAGCACTCCCTGTTCTTGCTTTAAGATAAGGCGCGGCATACCGGCAACAATGAAATGTGCCTTTCACATTAACATCAATAATGGTATCCCAAATATCGCTAGATATGGCATCAAGATCTTCAAATTGAAGTTGTCTGGTTGTCGCCGCGTTATTTACCAGATAGTCGATCCCGCTAAACTTTTCCACGACAGTGTTTATCATCGCCTGCACAGCCGATTCGTCGGCAACATCCGCTTTTATCGCGATAGCTTGCCCCCCATCCTTGATAATGGCTTCTGTTGTTTCCCGCGCTTCAAGTTCACTTTGTGAATAGATCACTGCGACCGCAGCACCTTGTTTCGCCAGCATAATACTGATAGCCCGTCCTATACCGGTTCCACCACCGGTTACAATGGCTGTCTTACCTTGAAATACTTTATACATAACAATGCTCCTTATTAATATTTGTACATAACATGATGAATCATATCTCTTATAGACAGGTTTGTTAGTACCGTTTTGGCATTATTGTGTGGAAGCCTGACTAATTAAGCTAATGTTGTGTTGTAAAACTCGATTTAGCCTTAGTGGAGGTAACTTATTAGAGGTAAAAATAAATAAGCGGCGCAGAGTAAGAAAATTCATATATGCTGACATTCCAGATACTGTAATTAATTGCTTACTGATTTTTTATTTATGGGTAGAAATAATTTACGTTTTTCTGGGAATTTTGTTAATTAAAAGTGTGTATTGTATTTGATTTCTGTTTTGGATTGTGAGAAATAAATTAAAAAATAATATCTTATGGCTATGAACAATTCAATGTCTCCTCAACAAAGTCACCGCTACCTAGCTTTTCATATCGCAATGAGTGGATTTTTGGCGCTAGTCGTCGCTATGGGAATTGGGCGTACTGCTTTCACTCCTCAAGTACCTTTAATGATCGCAGAATTCCAGTTTAGTCTGACTGGGGCCGGTATTGTTGCGGCTTTTAACTATTTGGGATATCTGGCCGGCTCCTATGATGCAATGCGGGCGCGCCGTTTGATTGAATATCGGCTTTGGGCCGGATTATGGGGAGCAGTGATTATCACATTGCTCTCTGCACTATTGTATGGGGCGATATTGCACAGTATCGCCCGTTTTTTTATTGGTTGGGCAAGTGGTTGGACATTGGTGCTAGTAACATCATGGGCCAATGAACAGTTGGCTAAATTGAATCGTCCTGCGTTGAGTGCTGCCATATTTGCGGGGCCGGGAGTCGGGATATTCGTTACTGGTATCCTTGCTATCGGTATTCAAGCATGGCAAGTGAGTGCTTCCGAAGCATGGATGTTGTATGGCATTTTGGCGCTGATTTGCAGTATCTATATTAGTCGGCATTTGCCCCGTAGTGGTGAGTTACACCGTTCACAGGCTGAGGTGAAGAAACTGACTTTGACACCTGCAATTAAGCGGCTGGTATGGGGCTACAGCTTAGCCGGCTTTGGTTATATTTTACCTGCGACTTTTCTTTCACAAATGGCAAGTGATCGTTTCCCTGGCAGCTTGTTTGCACAGTTTGTCTGGCCAATATTTGGTGGTGCCGCAGTCATCGGCATCGGTTTTGCTATTCTGACCCGCCATATGCTGACAACGCAAATCCGACTTGCGATCACTTTATGGATTCAGGCTGTGGGCATTCTTATCGCTGAGATCATTCCGGGAATAGGTAGTCTGGCATTAAGCTCTTTGTTGGTTGGTGGTGGTTTTATGTGTGTGGTGCAAATGGGGTTTCAGTATGGGCGTGAATTAGCGCCAGAACATAGCCGTTATATGGCTGGGTTATTAACCACCGGATATGCTGTCGGGCAGCTTATTGGGCCGATGTTGTCAGCGGTTTCTACCGCAATAACCGGGAGATTGGAGCCAGCATTATATGTTGCATTGATTACCTTGGTCATTGCCGGGTTGTTGGTTTGTAACAGGAATAAACCGACCAGAGAAGTGCGTGTGTAAAAAATTCATATATACCTTATGGATTTCAAGATGCATCGCGACGGCAAGGGAGCGAATCCCCGGGAGCATAGATAAACTATGTGACCGGGGTGAGTGAGTGCAGCCAACAAAGAGGCAACTTGAAAGATGACGGGTATAATTATGAAAAGCAATCACTGGATAATCACCACGTGCTCATTTACAGTGTGTGCAATAGTTACCTGTTAGTCGTGATTGTTTCAGTGATGGTACTTATGACTCGAACATCAATTGACTACCCGCCAGATGATGGAAAGTAATGTCTTTGGAGAAAATAATGTCATCCTTAAGTAAAGAAGCTGAGCTTGTGCATTCGGCGCTGGAAGCTCGTGGTCTTGAAACGCCTTTGCGTGGTCAGGCATTGGTGCCGGAAGTGCGCAAAGCGCGGATTGAGGAGCATATGACGGAAGTTATGAAACTGTTGAATCTTGATTTGCGTGATGACAGTTTGGCAGAAACCCCAGGTCGTATTGCGAAAATGTATGTCGATGAGGTTTTTTCAGGATTGGACTATCGCAATTTCCCGAAAATCACATTGATAGAAAATAAAATGAAAGTGGACGAAATGGTGACCGTTCGTGATATCACACTCACCAGCACCTGCGAACACCATTTCGTGACCATTGATGGCAAGGCGACGGTTGCCTATATTCCAAAAGATAAAGTGATTGGGTTGTCTAAAATTAACCGTATTGTGCAATTTTTTTCTCAACGTCCACAGGTTCAGGAGCGTCTGACCCAGCAGATCTTGATTGCATTACAGACACTCCTTGGTACCAATAGTGTTGCCGTATCGATTGATGCGGTTCATTACTGTGTGAAAGCACGGGGCATCCGTGATGCAACCAGTACCACGACAACAACCTCCTTGGGGGGATTGTTTAAATCTAGCCAAAATACTCGTCAAGAGTTTTTACGCACAATTCGCCATGTGTAATTTTTACACTGGGATATAAGAATGGCTTGCCAGAGAATTAATTCACTGGATAGCATTCGTGGCTTGGCAATACTGGGGATATTGCTACTCAATATCTCCGGTTTTGCTTTGCCATCCGCTGCTTATTTGAATCCGACATATAATGGTTCAGCTTCTTTAACTGATTTGATTGTCTGGTCTGTACTTAGCGTCTTTGTTCAGGGAAAGTTCCTGTGTATTTTGGCCTTCTTATTTGGTGCGGCATTGGAGCTACTATTACCAAGGGGCAAAATCTGGAATTATCCACGATTAACCATACTTGCTCTAATTGGAATGGGACATGGCATCCTACTCTGGGATGGCGATATTTTGCTCTCTTATAGTTTGGCAGGTTTTTTCAGCTTTCAATTGATTAGCCAAAATAGCGCCAGTAACCGGTTATTTATGAAAGGCGCTATTTTTTATCTGATCGGATTAGTGCTATTGTTTATTCTCGGCTTTTTTTCCAGCGGCGAATCTAATAATGTTTCTTGGCAATCGACGGAATTCCAAATGTTATACGAAACATATTGGAAAACGTCTGGTGGATGGCTGGCAGCAAAAGAGCGTTTCAATCAGATCATGTTGATGATGGTCATGCTGTTTGTTCAGTATGGCTGGCAGCTTATCGGTATTATGTCATGTGGTGCTGGATTAATGCGTAATGGTTGGCTAAAAGGGGAATTTTCAGTAAGCCATTATCGAAATGTGGCTCTGGTGCTGATACCGCTCAGTATTGCTGTTCAGATATTCTCTGTGGTGTTCCAATATACCCATAATTGGGATTACTTTTGGTCTGGTATTGTCGGTTATATCCTTGCTGAGTTGGTAACGCCATTTCAGGCACTGGGGTATATGGCTTTAATATATGGTTTCTGGCCGGTCATTTCATGCTGGCGAATTAATTACTGGCTCAATCAGGTTGGGCGAATGGCGATGAGTAATTACTTGCTACAAACCTTAATCTGCACCCTGCTGTTTTATAACCTTGGGTTTTTTGGTCAATTTAGCCGTTTGGAATTGCTTGCATTTATTCTTCCCATTTGGGCAGTGAATATTCTTTTTTCATGCTGGTGGTTACGTTGTCACCCGCAAGGTCCAGTAGAACAGCGGTGGCGTGATATCACGGCGGTGTTGGCCCGGTCGGCTTAAACTGGGTTTTATCCATTGACCGTAATTCTTCAGGGGTTACGGCGGGGTAATCAGTCATACCTTTTGGTACCTTATACGGAGCAGGAATAGGGATCAACGGGCCCAAGAAACGAGGTTCACGTTTCAGAATATAAAGATCAGTCAGGGCACCAAGGCGGGCAATGATTTCGCGTAATCGAACGGTAATCATATTTTTGGGTGTGGAAACCGCATAACACTGAGCATCAATTCCCATATGCATAGCGATAAACAGGGCTCGTTCGCAATGAAATCGTTGGGTGATAATTGTGAAATCATTAGTGTTAAAAACTTTCCGGGTTCTGACTATTGAGTCAAGGGTTCTGAAACCAGCAAAATCCAGTACGATATTTGCAGTAGGAATACCCGCTTTTAGCAAATCTCTGCGCATAGTGACGGGTTCGTTATAACTTTGCTGAGCATTGTCACCACTCAGTAACAAATATTTGATTTTGTCGCTGTTATAAGCATTAATGGCTCCCTGAATACGGTACATATAGTACTGATTTGGCGCACCAGAGAGGTAATATTTAGCAGTACCAAGTACTATACCCACTTCACGTTCAGGAAGTTGTTTGAGATCATCAAAGACATAGGGGGCTGTTTTCCAACTAATCCAGCGGTCAAGTGCAATAGCTGTCAGTATCAGCATCCCTATGACGAATAACAGACTAGTTATCAGGCGCTTCCACATGCTTTTGCCTTATACACATTAATGACTGAATTTGTTAAAGGCTACTTTACCTGAAATTTCGAAGCAAGTTTTCTCTGTAAGAAAAAAGCTTGATAGTAAAAGAGAACTAACAAGCTTTTTACGTATTTTTAATGATAAAAATCAGAATGAAGTACGTTTGTACACGCGGTATTCAGGTTTCCAGAAGTTGCGTTCAATCGCTTCATCCAGTGCTCCATCTGAGGTCACAGTGGCAACGCCCTGTATTTGTGCTTCTTTGGCGACTTGTTTAGCAATTTTGCGTGACACTTCCTGAATATCATTGATAAGTGGCAGTAACGGACCTTGACCCTCTTGGGCTAAGGGTGAGCAATCCGCCAATGTTCGGCTTGCTGCCATCAACATACCGTCAGTAACCAGTTTGGCCCCCGATGCAATGACACCCAAGCCAATGCCGGGGAAGATATAGGCATTGTTACATTGCGCTATTGGATACTCCTGATCTTTATATTTTACCGGATTAAATGGACTACCTGTTGCAACCAGGGCGGCACCATCCGTCCAGTTGATGATATCTTCGGGACGGGCTTCAACACGGGAAGTTGGATTCGATAATGGCATGACGATTGGACGTTCACAATGTTTATGCATCTCACGGATGATCTCTTCTGTAAACAAACCTGCCTGACCTGAAACACCAATCAATACTGTCGGTTTAGCATTACGGACAACATCGAGCAGCGAGATTGAATCGCTGTTTACATCCCATTTAGCTAATGAGTCGCTTTTCTGCACCAGCTTGTTCTGGAAATCCAATAGATTTGGCAGTTTGTCTGTTAATAAACCGAAACGGTCAACCATGAAAATACGGGCACGAGCCTGTTCTTCACTTAAACCTTCTGATTTCATCTGGGCGACGATCTGTTCTGCAATGCCGCAACCAGCGGAACCTGCGCCGAGGAAGGTGACCGTTTGATCTTTCAATTGACGGCCCGCCGCGCGACTGGCGGCAATTAAGCTACCTAACGTAACGGCGGCAGTTCCCTGAATATCATCATTAAAGCAACAAATCTCGTGGCGATAGCGATTAAGAAGAGGCATAGCATTTTTTTGTGCGAAATCTTCAAATTGCAGCAGCACATTTGGCCAGCGTCGTTTAACAGCCTGAATAAATTTGTCTACGAATTCATCATATTCTTCACCGGTGATACGCGGGTGACGCCAGCCCATATATAACGGGTCATTTAGGCGTTGTGGGTTGTTGGTGCCTACATCCAGGACGACTGGCAGTGTATAAGCCGGGCTGATGCCACCGCAGGAGGTATACAAGGAGAGCTTACCGATAGGAATACCCATTCCGCCAATGCCTTGGTCACCCAAACCGAGGATACGTTCACCATCGGTAACAACGATGACTTTTACATTTTGTTTGGTCGCATTTTGCAGCATGTCATCAATATGTGCTTTGTTTGGATATGAGATGAACAGGCCACGGGCACGGCGGTAAATATCGGAAAAGTGCTCACAAGCTTCACCGACGGTTGGGGTATAGATGATCGGCATCATTTCGTTCAAATGCGCATCCAGCAGGCGGTAGAACAGGGTTTCGTTAGTGTCCTGAATATTTCGCAGGTAAATGTGCTTATCTGCATCATTTTTGAAATCAAGATACTGCCGATAGGCACGTTCAGCTTGTTCTTCGATGGTTTCGACCGCTTCCGGTAATAAACCGTAAAGATTAAAGTTGCTGCGTTCTTCCTTAGTAAAAGCGCTGCCTTTATTCAGCAGGGGGAATTCCAACAGAATTGGGCCAGCATAGGGAATGTATAGTGGACGTTTACTTTCGTGTTCCAGTTCCATGAATCTTACTCTTTGAACTAAATGGATAAAAGGTCGCTACAGATCCTAAGAGATAGGAAAAATATGTACAGTAAATGTTACTTAATTAGAGGTATTATGAGTAAAAATGAGAGATAACATCCAGAGTTAGATAATAAAATGTTACGGTAATTATTTTTTACAGCGGAAAACCCTCTATCTGCATAGAGGGAAAAATGAATTTTCCACTGAACTTAGAAAGTGTAGTAATCAAATTTGCTGCAACCGAGCGCAGCAAGTATAGATTGAGTCGCACTCCGTTGGGATAAATCACTGTGTTTTCCCTCAACTAACACCGCTCTTTCGATAGCCAGGCAATCACCACCAGAAATGTTCATCAGAATCAGCGCTGCTTGTAATGGGGGCAAGCTTGGGTTAAATGCGGCATTTTCTGCATAACGCCCAGGATAAATTCTTCCATCTTTTCCCAGAAGTGCGGTACCGCTGTAGGAATTACTGTATGGGGCATAGCTCTGGTTTGCTGCATCTAATGCCGTTAGTACTAATTTATCCGTCGTTTCTAGTTTATAGCCATGATTGACCGGGTCCATCAACAAAGTTGTGATGCCCAGATCATTTGGACCAAAAGAATCTGGCAGATAGTGATCTAATGTTGAAGGTGCCTGTTTTGGCAGATGAATCTCTAATTGGGTGCCACTATTAAGTTCATTCATAAATTGGCGGCAATGGCCGCACGGAGAGTAATTCACAGTAACAGATGCCAGTCTTTTCTCGCCTAATAACCAAGCGTGGGTAATCGCACATTGTTCAGCATGAATCGTTTGCTGTAGTGGTACGCCCGCAAATTCCATATTAGCGCCAAAATAGAGGTTTCCGCTTTCACCGCGGGCAATCGCACCAACATTAAAATGTGATATTGGTGTCAGGGAACATGCCGTTGCGAGGGGCAACAGGGCGACAGCCAAGGTGTTATCGTCAAAACCGCAGGCTTTCTTAATAGATTTAGCCTGTTCAGCAGTGAGCATGGCAGGAAAGTCATCGTTTCCTGCGTAAGGTAAAAGTGCATCCTGTAGTTTAGATGGCAGCTGTACCCATATAGGGTGAAAACGAGCTTGCATAGCGTGATCTCCGAATTAACTTGAGATCATTCTAAGTTGTCTGATGAGATTTGTAATGTGATAAATATCATATAGATGATGAGAATTATGTAATTGAAGTTGATAATCGAGCGATTATTATCAAATTTCCTAACAGATATACTAGCTAAATAGGTATAGCAGCACCGGGAATACAAAAGGGGCTGTTAGTGAAGTAATGATACCGCAGGTCATCAATGCCAATGAGCTGTATGCGCCTTCAACGAAATTGACCTCTGCACAGCGGGCGGTACCCAAAGCATGTGATGCCGTTCCCATTGCTAAGCCGCGGGATGCTTTGGTTTTTACCTGTAAAAGATCAAACAGGTTATGACCAAATATTGCGCCGAGAATGCCGACAAAAATGACACAAGCAGCACTGATTGCAGGAATACCGCCAATGGCGTCTGCTACTGCCATTGCTATTGGTGTTGTGACAGATTTAGGCAATATCGAAGCGGCCATTTCAGGCGTGGCGCCCATCCACAAGGCAATAGCAGTGCCTGTCACCATAGCGACAATACTACCGATAAAACAGATGCTAATAATGGACTTCCATTGGGCTCGGATCTGGTGTATCTGCTCATATAGAGGAAATGCCAACGCAACTACGGCGGGCTGGAGTAGATCATTTAGAATTTGGCTGCCGGCAAAATAGTGTTCATAAGGCGTGTGGGTTATTAATAATATTGGAATAAGGACGGCGATAGAAACCAATAAGGGGTTCAGAATGGGAATTTTGCATCGTAGTGAAAGTTTTCTTGCGGTGTAAAATACAATCAATGTTAATGGTAGTGACCACCAAATATGACTTAACATTTTTATTTCTCTTGTTTCTCTTGTTTCTCTTGTTTCTGTTGTTTACTCTTAATTTCTGATGTGGAGCCTATAATTGGACGTTCATGATGAACATAGTGGGAACTGTAAGCAACGATAATCATAACAATTGCAGTACTGATCAGGCATGAAAAAACAATCGGAATTATCTGTTGGCTGAGTTGATCGTAATAATTCATTACGCCTACGCCAATAGGCAGAAACAGCAAGGTCATATTTTTTAGTAACAGGCTACAGCCTGGTTTTGCCCAATGAGCAGGAATTAGCTGGAAAGCTAATAAAACGAACAAGATCAACATACCGATAATACTGCCGGGAATAATGATGGGTAGTAGGGAAGAAATGGCATTACCTGTCAGCAAACATAAATAAATCAGAACAAATGCTCTCAGGTACTGCCAACCAACAATCAGTACTTCACGAAACGACATAACAAAATTCCTAATTCTGGTGAGGTACTTATCATACAAGTGACCTTGGGAATGTGCCATCTTTTCCTTCGAAAGGATGACGGAAATTTCGGCGGTTCTGGATTACAGCCCCGATAAAATGATTAGCAAGATTGGTAATGTGTGGTTTGATTTAATATGAGGTTTTCTAGAAAAAAGTGAACTTTATGATAGCGTTGAAGTCCAACCATACGAAAACATACGCTATGGAAAAAATAGTAATTTAATCAATTGCGGGTTGGAATACAACTCGCAGATATATTATATGGGAATAACCATGCAAATTTGTAGGATGAATTATAACGACCTGTCCGATAATGGACGAAAGGCTAAATTTCATTGTTATGGCGTTGGTATATTTGACGTTTTCTCTGGTCAAGATCCATACGTCAACAAGTCTGAATGTTCTTACATTGAGAAATCAGCAATTCCTCCAGGTCAGTATTGGATTGTTGATCGTCCGGTTGGTAGCATAGCGAACCAAGTCAGAGGCACAGCTCTTGATATGATTCATGGTACTAATCATTCTCAATGGTTTGGGTTATATAGTTTTCAGACAATGAATGATTATATATTCGTGAACGGTGTTCGACGCGGAGCATTTCGTCTTCATCCATTGCGTCCGAATGGTAGCGGCGAGTCTTGGGGATGTATCACCTTTTATCGTGTTTCTGACTTTAATATCGTACGAAACGCTCTGCTCCGTACCCATAAGTTTAAAGTACCGGGCAGCTCATTGATGGCATACGATAGAGTTGATGTTACGGGGAATACAAATTTTGGTGCGTGTAAAGTTTCTTAGCTTTTTTGGTTATTTACTATGCCTGTTGATCGCACTGCTAGCGTTCCGGCTCATTACTCCGTTAAACTTGGCTGTTTATCAGGTGTATCGTGTGGTAGAACGTTTCCTGAATAGGATAAATTTGGGTTGGTTAGGAGGAAATTACGAGGATAGCTGGATTGAATTGTTTATAGACATCTTTGCACTCTTAATGATAGCTCTAATTATACACAAAATCGCCAGTCGGATCTTTAATAGACTTCGGTAAAATGCCGGATATTCCGGCGTTATTTCTTAGCGCTCTTTCCACGAATCAGAGTAAATGATGTTACCGTCAAGGTATTTCCACGTAATTTTCTCGTATCTGATTTCAACGGATTCTAGATGATTAAGATGTTGATAAGATGGATCTTTTATATTATGCATTACTGGAGAAATTGAAACAATTTTCACTCCGCTCATAAGGATATGGAAATACTCCTCTTCCTGACCTGCATTGTCTATTCTGTACCATTTGATATTGGCAGATTGTAACGTCTGTCCAGTGGCAACAGCTTTATAAAGGTATGGAGATGCCCGATCAAATTCTTTTTCGAAACTCATTGAACCATGTACTCTGGTACCCGTTAGTTTTCCTGTACTACTATCAGTGGGAATATATAGACTATGGTTAAAACTCAGGATTTCAATGCTACCCTCGCGATTTTGTACATCGACAGATCCCTTAATGTCTGCACCACCATCATCTTGCAACCATATATATGCCGGTATGGCCATACTAACCTCCTAATAATTTTCCTACACATTGATTTACTTCAATTCTATTCTAAATTCGATGATAATTTAACTGAATTATCTCACTATAACTAGTGATAATTTTATTAACTACTTTGAACTTACTTTTTATTGAAGAAAATCTAAAGTGGATACTGGAGATGGAAATTTTCCATGTCACATATACATATAATTAACCAATAAAAGAGGATCAAAACCAAGGTACGGTAGTTGATTTGTTCAACACAAAACAGCTAAAAAATCCAGGTGCAGATCTATCTTCTATCGGCCCTTGTTCGACAATTAACGAAAAAGTTTGCCCAGAAAACCGATTCTTAAGACACAAGCTGGATACCAGTCGCCCCAGTAATAGTCCCTACTGATAAGCAGCAAGTATTTTGAAATGAAGACTCTAATTTACTGGCAACTTTCACGCCTTGCTCGCTGGCATGTTGAAAGTGATGCTCTGGATAAATCCAAGATACAAGGATGTCAAAGCTCACATTAAAATAAAGCGGGGACCATTACTGATCCCCGTGGGTAAAAATATTAATGAAATAAATTAACTATTATTTCACTTGCATACCGGGTTGGGCGCCGCTGTCAGGGCTGAGTAAAAAGATATCTTTTCCGCCAGGTCCGGCGGCCATAACCATCCCTTCCGAAATACCAAAGCGCATTTTGCGTGGTGCCAGATTAGCAACCATAATGGTTAAACGGCCTTCCAGTGCTTTTGGATCAGGATAACTGGAGCGAATACCCGAAAATACCTGGCGAGTTTCGCCACCAAGATCCAGCATCAGTTTCAGCAACTTATCTGAGCCTTCGACAAAATCAGCCTGTTTAATAAGGGCGACGCGCATATCAACTTTGGTAAAATCATCAAAGGTAATGGTGTCCTGAATTGGATCTTCTACCAGTGGACCGCTGACTTTTTGTGGTGTGTTGATGCTCTCTTTAGATGCCACAACCATAGCGTCCACTTTATCCATATCAATGCGATTGAATAGGGCCTTAAAGGTAGAAACTTGATGATCCAGCAGCGGCTGTTCAATACCACGCCAGGTGAGTTCTGTATTTAAGAAAGCTTCTGCTCGTTCTGCCAGACTTGGTAAAACGGGTTTCAGGAAAGTCATCAAAACGCGGAACAGGTTGATGCCCATTGAACAGATAGCTTGAAGATCGGCATCACGGCCTGCTTCTTTTGCCACCACCCACGGCGCTTGCTCATCCACATAACGGTTTGCCAAATCAGCCAGTGCCATGATTTCACGGATTGCTTTGCTGAATTCGCGGTTATTAAACTCTTCTGCAATCACCTTTGCTCCATCAATAAACTGTTGGTAAAGCGCCGGATCAGCCAGTTTATCCGCCAGCTTGCCGTTAAAGCGTTTATTAATGAAGCCTGCATTACGGGAGGCCAGGTTAACAACTTTATTAACGATATCGCTGTTAACACGCTGAACAAAATCTTCCAGATTTAGATCGATATCATCAATGCGAGCAGAGAGTTTGGCTGCATAGTAATAACGCAAACAGTCTGCATCTAGATGATCCAAATACGTGCTGGCTTTAATAAAAGTACCACGGGATTTGGACATCTTCGCACCGTTGACGGTGACATAGCCGTGAACAAACACGTTGGTTGGCTTACGGTAACCGCTGCCTTCCAGCATGGCAGGCCAGAACAGGCTGTGGAAATAAACAATGTCTTTACCGATAAAATGATACAGATCGGCGGTGGAATCTTTTGCCCAGAACTCATCAAAACTCAGATTTCCGCGTTTATCACACAGGTTTTGGAAAGAACCCATATAGCCGATAGGTGCATCCAGCCAGACATAGAAATATTTTCCCGGTGCATCAGGAATTTCAAAACCGAAATAGGGGGCGTCACGGGTGATATCCCACTGTTGTAAACCGGATTCAAACCATTCCTGCATTTTGTTAGCAACTTGTTCCTGTAATGCGCCGGAGCGGGTCCAGGCTTGTAACATGTTACTGAATGCGGGCAGATCGAAGAAGAAGTGTTCTGTTTCACGCATTTCTGGCGTCGCGCCGGAGACAGCAGAGCGAGGGTTGAGTAGCTCAGTTGGGCTGTAGGTTGATCCGCAAACTTCACAGTTATCGCCATACTGATCTTCTGCCTTACATTTCGGGCAGCTACCTTTCACAAAGCGATCCGGCAGAAACATATTTTTCTCAGGATCATATAACTGAGAAATAGTACGATTTTTAATATGACCGTTTTTTTTCAGTTCGAGATAGATTTTGGTTGATAACGTTTGGTTCTCTTCGCTATGCGTAGAGTGATAGTTATCATAGCTCACTGAAAAGCCAGTAAAATCCTGATGATGCTCTTGGTTCACCGTTGTGATCATCTCTTCAGGAGCAATACCCATTTGCTGAGCTTTCAGCATGATTGGTGTTCCATGAGCGTCATCGGCACAGATAAAGTGAACCTCTTTGCCGCGCATTCGCTGAAAACGGACCCAAATATCTGCTTGGATATGTTCCAGCATGTGACCGAGATGGATTGGACCGTTAGCATATGGCAACGCGCACGTTACCAATAATTTTTTTGCGACTTGAGACATAGTAAGGATCTGACTTCCAATAAGTGAAAAAGGAAGTTTGATGTTAACCGATCAAAAAAATTGTCGCTAGGGTAAGGTTTAATATTAGTGAGTTTTATCCAATACGTTTTAGAACCTGAATATTTTAGAGGCTGTCAATGGATAAAAATTGAATCAGTGAGCGGGCAGCGGGTTTTTGTCGCTAATTTTATCCGAACGCATTGGGTTCTGTTATGATGGAGAGATGGTTTTTAGCTAATGATAATCATTAAAGGAGCCGGGATGAACTCACAATCCCCCGAGCAGACCAATCCTGACCTGCTGAAATCTCAGGTAACAAAAATACTTGCTACTTTTACACACCTGACACTGGAACGTGATTTGACAACATTGAAGGCCCTACATCATTGCACGATGCTTGATGGTGTCTTGCACATTGAATTACTGATGCCGTTTGTCTGGCAAAGCGGTTTTAAGGCGTTAAAAGCGGCGACAACGGAAAAATTACAGGCGGTAACGGGTGCAAAATCAGTGGCGTGGAAATTGATCCATGATATCAGCACATTACGTCGCGCTAATGATTTGCCGGGAATTAATGGTGTCCGCAATATTTTGGCTGTCAGCTCGGGTAAAGGTGGGGTGGGTAAATCCAGCACTGCCGTAAACCTGGCGCTGGCATTGGCTCAGGAGGGGGCAAAAGTCGGTATTCTGGATGCAGATATCTACGGTCCTTCTGTTCCGAGTATGTTGGGAACCACCAAAGAGCGCCCAACTTCCCCGGACGGGCAGCATATGGCGCCGATTATGACTCATGGCCTTGCCACTAACTCGATTGGTTATTTAGTAACAGATGACAATGCAATGGTATGGCGCGGCCCAATGGCTAGTAAAGCATTGATGCAGATGTTACAGGATACATTATGGCCGGATCTTGATTATCTGGTTATCGATATGCCACCAGGAACCGGTGATATTCAGCTCACTTTGTCACAAAACATCCCAGTAACGGGGGCGCTAGTGGTAACAACGCCTCAGGATATTGCCTTAATTGACGCAATGAAAGGTATCGTCATGTTCCAGAAAGTGAAGGTGCCTGTATTGGGTATTATTGAAAATATGAGTACGCATATTTGTGGTAACTGTGGTCATCTGGAACCTATTTTTGGTACGGGTGGGGCAGAAAAATTGGTGGCTAAATATCACTGTAAATTATTGGGACAAATCCCGCTGCATATTTCACTGCGTGAAGATCTTGATCGTGGTCAGCCAACCGTTATCAGTAATCCTGATAGTGAATTTACCGATATTTATCGCGAAATTGCCGCGAATATTTCAGCACAGATGTATTGGCAAGGTGAGAAGATACCAACAGAAATTTCGTTCCGTGCTGTTTAATGCAAGTATTTGATTGATGATAACGGGTGGTGGATGTTTTCATTGCCCGCTTTTTGTATGGGGAGATTTTGTGTGGGGAGAAATATGCTTGTTCGATTTCCTTCGTTACATGATTTTTATGCGAAACGCTTCGAAAAAAGTGAGACTTCTCTTGTTTACACTGGAACAGATACCATTAACTCCCTATAATCTCGCCAAACAAAGCCCTCATAAGTGCTTTGTTCCCATTTTTTTCTAGAATCAGGTTATCTCTATTATGGCTGACGAAGCATATCAGTGCACAATTGTAGGAATTTCTGGTGCATCTGCCTCAGGTAAAAGTCTCATTGCTAATACACTTTATCGTGAATTACGCGCTCAAGTTGGTGATCACAATATCGGTATTATACCAGAGGATTGCTATTATAAAGATCAGAGCGATCTATCAATGGAAGAGCGTTATAAGACTAATTATGACCATCCAAGCTCAATGGATCACAATCTGCTCTTTTCTCACCTACAAGCGCTGAAAATGGGTGAATCAATTGAATTACCACAATACGATTATGTTGTTCATACTCGTAAACCAGAAGCGATTCATTTTGCACCGAAAAGGGTTATTATTCTGGAAGGTATTCTATTATTGACCGATAAGCGCTTGCGCCAGGAGATGGACTTCTCTATTTTTGTTGATACGCCACTGGATATTTGCCTTATGCGTCGTATTAAGCGGGATGTGCATGAACGGGGGCGTTCTCTGGATTCGGTTATTGAGCAATATCATAAAACTGTGCGTCCAATGTTCCTGCAATTTATTGAACCATCAAAGCAATATGCAGATATTATTGTGCCGCGCGGGGGTAAAAACCGAGTAGCAATTGATATATTGAAAGCCAAAATTGGTCAGTTCTGCGAATAATGTACCCTATGGATTTCAAGATACATCGCGACGGCAAGGGAGCGAATCCCCGGGAGCATAGGTAACGATGTGACTGGGGCGAGTGAGTGCAGCCAACAAAGAGGCAACTTGAAAGATAACGGGTATAAAACTTTGCTTGTCAGTCATTGAATTGATAAGCAGCATCGTATTGGAGAGGAAATAATGCGACTCTGTGACCGCGACATTATTAAATGGCTTGATGAAGGTAAATTGGTCATTACTCCACGTCCGCCGATTGAACGCATTAACGGGGCAACTGCGGATGTGCGCCTTGGGAATCAGTTTCGTGTTTTCTGTGGTCATACTGCGGCATATATTGATTTGAGTGGTCCGAAAGATGAGGTCAGTGCTGCGCTTGATCGTGTGATGAGTGATGAAATAATTCTGTCTGACGATGAGGTTTTTTTCCTCCATCCTGGCGAGTTGGCATTGGCCGTTACGCTGGAATCTGTCACATTGCCGGATGATTTGGTGGGCTGGCTTGATGGCCGTTCTTCTCTTGCTCGTCTTGGGTTGATGGTACACGTGACAGCACACCGGATTGATCCGGGCTGGCATGGTCAAATTGTTCTTGAATTCTATAACTCTGGTAAATTGCCTCTGGCGTTACGTCCGGGTATGGTCATCGGTGCTTTGAGTTTTGAGCCATTGTCTGGTTCCGCTGACCGTCCATATAACCGTCGTCAAGATGCGAAATATAAAAACCAACAGGGTGCGGTGGGTAGCCGTATTGATGAAGATTAACATTTTTATCGGCTATTGAATTGCATTGACTGTTTTGACAAAAAAAGCTGAGGAAGTCATGAAGAGATTGCTGACGACACTGATTATTTTGCTGGTTGTGATTATTACCGGTCTGGCAGCATTAGTCATGTTAGTAAACCCAAATGACTTTCGGGCTTATATGGTCAAGCAGGTGCAAAAGAAGAGTGGCTACCAACTCGTCCTGCAAGATGGTATGCGCTGGCATGTCTGGCCGAAATTGAGCATCATTACCGGGAGTATGTCATTAACGGCCCCAGGAGCGGTTCAACCAATAGTGACGGCAGAAAATATGCGTCTTGATGTGGAGTTGTGGCCGCTTCTTTCTCATCAGCTTGCAGTTAAAGAGGTGATGTTGAAAGGGGCGATATTGAGAGTAACCCCGGAGAGCCAGTCGCAGAAAAAAGAGAATAGCCCTATTGCACCAACAGGGAGTACAGCCAACTCTGTTGCGAAGGGTGAGGGTTGGAAGCTTGATATCGCCAGAATTAAGATCGCGGATAGTTTGCTTATTTGGCAGCGAGATGATCATGAGCAGTTAAATGTCCGCGATATTAATCTGCTAATGGAGCGAGATAACCAAAACCATATCAACGTAGAGTTAAGTAGCAAAGTCAGTAAGAATCAGCAAGACTTGGCTTTTAATCTTAATGCAGATGTCGATATTACTGATTATCCATATCGTGTTGCGGGTAATATTGACTCCTTTGATTACCAACTCCAGGGCGCAGGTATACCTACGGGAGGAATTAGTGGTTCAGGAAAAGTACATGCTGTTTATCAAAAAGAGACGACAGATGGACCGCAAACAATTTCTTTACAGACGCTAAGTTTCACCGCTAATGAGAGTGAACTGCATGGCAGTATAAAAGCAATATTGGGGGCTCATGCGGATTATCGGATCGATTTATCTTCCCAAAAACTGAATTTAGATAATCTGATAGGATGGGACTTGCTTCCTAAAGAGGGTTCAGAAGTTAAACGTTATTATCGGATAGAGAATAGTTCAGCTAAACCGGTAATCGCCGTTTCAAGCTCTGCCCCGCCTGATTATAGCGCTGCATTTCTAAATGACTTTAACGCCAATCTGACTATTAATGCGGACAAATTTGTTTATCGAGGAATGGAGATCGATAATCTGATATTGAAAGCGACAAATAATAGTGGTACTGCTGAAATTTCTACTCTGAATGGCAAATTATTTGGTGGTGATTTCTCTATTCCGGTTATTTTAGATGCAACGGGTAATCAACTTAAGTTACACGCAAAACCTTTACTGCGGAATATAGAACTGGAACCCGTACTCAAAGCCTTTTCCTTACCACCGGCATTTAGTGGTAAATTCGATCTGAATGGGGATCTTTCTGGTAAAGGATATGATGGTTATGCGATTTCGCATATTTGGCAGGGTGATCTTAATTTCAGTTTAGTTAATGCCAAAATGTATGGATTAAATATCCCCCAATTAATCCAGCAATCCGTTGCTCGTGCAACGGATAAAGTGAATATCCCTGATAATATGGATAATTTCACCCGCGCTAAAAAGCTTGATGTTAAAGCGGTACTGAATCGAGGTGATATAAAAATCAGTCGACTGCATGCGGTATCCGATTTGCTGAATATTGATGGGCAGGGTAAGACTAATCTGCTTAAACAACATGTTGATGTCGCTTTAAAAGTACAGATAACACAAGGATGGGGCAAGGATAATGAATTGGTTAGTCGTCTGCGAAAAATGAAAGTACCACTTCGGGTTTACGGTAATTGGAGTAATCTGCAATACAATTTGGATATTGAGCAATTGCTGCATAATGAGTTGGAGAACAAGGTAAAACAGGCTATTAACGATTGGGTTGAACGTAGCAGTAATTAAGCGAGGGTTATATACCCGTCATCTTTCAAGTTGCCTCTTTGTTGGCCGCACTCACTCACCCCGGTCACAGAGTTATCTATGCTCCCGGGGATTCGCTCCCTTGCCGTCGCGATCCATCTTGAAATCCATTGGGTATATATGAATATAATCCTGTTGAATTAATGAATAATATTATTGATAGCAAAGGCCCAAAAAATCCCGGTGCAGTTTAAACTGACCGGGTTTTATTTTGTTTCAGAGGGAAAACTCAGTGATGGCAGATACGATGAATGATCAATAACACTGGGTTATTCTCTATTTTCTTTACTCTGACACCAGAGGGGTAATTTTTACCTTATTAATTCGATGACTGGTCACTTCCAACGGTTCAAACAGGTAATTATCAATCTGTAATTGCTCACCTTGTCGTGGAATATGTTGTGAATGTTCCATTAACAAACCTGCTAAGGTTTGATATTCACGTTTTTCATCCAGTTGCAAAGGGACATAAAGGATCAAATCATCCAGCGGCATATAACCATTGGCGATCCAACCACCCTGTTCAGTCGCTTGAATATCATGGCGGGCATCAGTTTCTTCGCCATCTACCGGTAAATTACCCGCGATAGTTTCCATTACGTCGGTCAAAGTCACCACACCTTCCACAGAACCAAATTCATCGACAACAAACGCGAAGTGAGTTTGTGCCTGGCGGAACTGCTCCAATGCCTGGAGTAGTGAAAGCTGTTCAGGGAAAATCAGAGGCTGTTTTATCAGCGAATGTAAATCAAAAGGCTGTTGGTTGAGTTGTTGATTCAGTAAATCAATAACATGGACAACACCTAATGGTTCGTCACTGATATCTTCATCTGTTACCACAATGCGTGTGTGAGGATTTTTACTCAGTATTTGCGTCAAATTTTCGGTTGGTGCATGAATATCAAGGTACTCCACGTCGTGACGGGAAGTCATGATACTGTTAACGTTACGCTGTGCCATGCCCAGAACCCTGGCAATCATTTGACGTTCTTGTGGATCAAACACTTCCTGATTATCAGAAATCAGATTGGATGTATGATTATCCAATTCTGCATTTTCATGCTTACCACTCAGGATACGTAAAACGGCTTCCGCTGTTCTTTCACGTAGTGAACGGGAAGCAGTAAGAAATCTGCGGCGGTTAAATTGAGCAAATTGGTTTAAGGCTTCAATCATAATAGAGAAGCCGATAGCGGCGTACAAGTAACCTTTGGGGATGCGATAACCAAAACCTTCGGCTATCAGACTGAAACCGATCATCAACAAGAAGCTCAGACAGAGAATAACGATAGTCGGGTGAGCATTGACGAAAGTGGTCAACGGTTTACTTGCCAGTATCATCAGGAACATCGCAATGGTGACTGCCACGATCATGATACCGATGTTGTCTACCATACCAACAGCAGTCACCACTGAATCCAATGAAAATACAGCATCAAGGACAATGATTTGAACGACAACCGTCCAAAATTTAGATGTTTTGCGTTGTTGTCCTGAGTGGGCATCTTTACCTTCCAGCCGTTCATTGAGCTCCATTGTCGCTTTGAACAGTAAGAAAAGGCCACCTATCAGCATAATTAGGTCACGAGCACTAAATGGATGTTCCCAAAGCGTAATTAATGGATGAGTTAGCGTTATCAACCAAGAAAGACTAAAAAGCAGTACGATACGCATCAGTAACGCACAACTTAGACCTGTAATTCTTGCTTTGTCTCTTTGTTTTTCAGGAAGTTTATCTGCCAGAATGGCAATAAAGACCAAGTTGTCAATTCCAAGGACAATTTCTAGAACGATAAGAGTAACCAGTCCAGCCCATATCGTCGGATCAGCGATCCATTCCATACAGTTTGTTTTACCTTTTAATATGACGGCTCATGCCGAATAATGAATAATGGGCATTGACTCATCAAATTTCAATAGTTGATTTTTCATCTGAGGAAGTTTTTTCCAAAAAATGGGGTGTAGCGGTATCGATGGCACCAATAACTATCCATTAGGACTCGTCCTGAGTTAACATGTGATCACATTAACAAATTGCACACTAATTATTATTGTTATTGGTGAGCAGAATTATCATCAGACAGGAGTTATTCATGTCCAAGCAGCAGATTGGTGTTGTCGGTATGGCGGTGATGGGGCGTAACTTGGCACTAAATATTGAGAGCCGTGGTTATTCCGTATCTATATTTAACCGTTCAAGTGATAAGACTGACGAAGTGATCGCCGAAAATCCGGGGAAGAAATTAGTTCCAAGTTACACGGTCGAAGAATTTGTCGATTCACTGGAAAAACCGCGCCGTATTCTGCTCATGGTTAAGGCTGGCGAAGCAACCGATAAAACTATTGCTTCACTGACCCCACATCTGGATAAAGGTGATATTTTGATTGATGGGGGTAATACCTATTTTCAGGATACTATCCGTCGTAATCGCGAGCTTTCTGCGCAGGGTTTTAATTTTATCGGTACCGGGGTTTCCGGTGGAGAAGAGGGGGCATTGAAAGGTCCATCTATTATGCCTGGCGGCCAGAAAGAGGCGTATAAATTGGTGGCACCAATTCTGCAAGAGATTGCGGCTAAAGCTGAAGGTAAACCTTGTGTGGCCTATATTGGCCCGGATGGTGCCGGCCATTATGTGAAAATGGTTCACAATGGCATTGAATACGGTGATATGCAGCTCATTGCTGAAGCCTATTCTTTACTGAAAAATGCCCTAAATCTGAGCAATGAAGAACTATCTGAGATTTTCACTGACTGGAATAATGGCGAATTAAGCAGTTATTTGATTGAAATCACGGCTGATATTTTCCATAAGAAAGATGAAGCAGGCCAATATTTGGTTGATGTGATTTTGGATGAAGCAGCAAATAAAGGTACGGGTAAGTGGACCAGCCAGAGCTCTCTGGATTTAGGGATTCCAGTGACGTTGATCACCGAATCGGTATTTGCACGTTATATTTCTTCTCTAAAAGATCAGAGAGTGGCCGCGGCTCAAGTTTTGAGCGGGCCGGATGTACAACCATTTAAAGGTGATAAGGCCGAATTTATTGAGAAAGTCCGCCGTGCGCTTTATTTGGGTAAAATCGTCTCTTATGCTCAGGGTTTTCAGCAATTGAAAGCGGCATCTGATGAGTACCAGTGGGATCTTAATTACGGTGAGATTGCCGGGATTTTCCGGGCGGGTTGTATTATTCGTGCTCAATTCCTGCAAAAAATTACTGACGCGTATAACGAAAATGCGGATATTGCTAATCTGTTGTTGGCGCCTTACTTTAAGAAAATTGCTGATGAATATCAGCAGGCACTGCGTGATGTTGTCTCGTATGGGGTGCAGAATGGTATCCCAACGCCTACTTTCTCGGCTGCTATTTCTTACTACGATAGTTATCGTTCAGCTGTATTGCCTGCTAATTTAATTCAGGCTCAGCGTGATTATTTTGGTGCTCATACTTATAAACGTACTGATAAAGAAGGTGTTTTCCATACTGAATGGATGGAGTAAGCTCGGTTATCACCGATTGACCAGGGAAGTGGATAAATTTACATCAGATATGATGTGGTTTTAATTTCCGCGATCGTCTGGAACACGTCGTTGCGGTTTTTTAACAAATATACCGCAACGGCGTAGTTTAAATTTCAGAATATAATTTGTCTGAGAGTGATGATTGTCACATTAATCCCGAATTAAGCAATAGGATCAGTGCTAATAATGTGACAATCAAAACGATTATTTCCTACATGAACCAGTTTCAAGTTTTTAGGGAAATTGAGACCTTCATAAATAGTTGCGATACCGATAGCATCATAAGAAAAATAAAATGATCCGTTACCAATATATTCTCCGGTGTTGACATCTCTGACATAAATTGAAGTGACTATCTCTTTCTGTACCTGTAGTTCGTTAACGACTGTATAATTATCATCTGTTGTTGCGTTAACGTCGATTGTTTCCTCTTCTTCTCCATTAAATATCTTAATGGTCATAGAGAATTTTGTATCTGAATGAGTATCATCAATGATTTTTAGTGCAACCAGTTTTGTATCTTTCTGTATAATTCTGAATTTCGATAACCCTCTAATTTCTTTATCGATATCTGGATTGTCGACTACCCATTCATAATATTTACTCTCTGGATCGTTATAGTGACGCCACGCATGGACTTTTGATAACTTTCCAATTTTTACTGAACGAAATTTATCGTTAAGATTGGAAGGGAGCGATATAATTTTATCGAGCTCTGGGTAATCATGTGACTTACCCTGATAGTTTTTCTCTTCGAAAAACGTGACGCCTGTAATTAATTCTTTTGTCATTTATTCTATTCCTCAAAGTTAATGTAAGTAATATACCTGATTGTATTAATGTGAAATATATAGTATTGACTCGTTTATACTATTTGTGAAAATTGGATTTTTTCTATGTAATATTTCCCACTGATAATTCATTTATTCCTCATCTTTAGATGCAATATATCCAGTCAATAGAAGAATAATATTCTATGGGTTAATGTTAAAATTAGCATAAAAATACATAAAGTAAAGTTGTTTAAAAAATACCGAATAATATTTTTATAATTATACTAATATAGTCAAATTGACTGATTGAAATGTGAAAATTTGATATTTTTAGTGAATTTTTTATCTTAAATTTAGTATTCAATTTGGTTGTGAATATTTTTCATGCTTGGTGTTTTGAATAGATACTATAAGATTGTTTTTTATTAATAATATTATGAAAATACCTAAAATAAGATATGTAATAATGGAATGGTTGGGTTTTTCTATAATTTTTAAAATTAATCATTATGGAAGTATTTATCTCAAAAGAAATAGCTTGTGAAAATTATTTCTTGTGGATCTTAATTTAATGTTTTTTTAAAGATTAAGTGACTATTTGACTTTTTGACTTTTTGATTATAAATTTTTATAGAAAAAGGATAAATAACAATGAATGGCTAGCTAATGGTTAAGGATTTGTTGGCTGCACTCGCTCACCCTGGTCACATCGTTCGCTATGCTCCTGGGGATTCGCTCCCTTGCCGTCGCGATAATCTTGAAACCCATAGGGTATATAACCCCGAAATTTTTGCTGATTTATGAATACACCGTTGCGGTTTTTGATGATATTCCGCAACGGTGTTGCTTAAATTTTCAGAACGTAGCCTGTCTGAAAACGACGGTTAATTATTGTTACATTATGACCGGATTAGTGAGAAAAATCGGTACTGATAATATGAATATCAAAACGATTGCCACCTGCATTAACTATTCTGAGATTTTTAGGGAAATTAGCTTTCTCATCAATAGTAACAACACCATTTGCATCACGATAGAAATAGAATGATCCGTTATTGATATATACTCCAGTACTGGTATTTCTTATTGCAATGGCAGTGACTAACTCAGTCTCAAATGGCAATATACCAACCAGTGCATAATCATCATCAGTTGTTGTTTCAACTGGGCCCACGCAATGTGTATTCGTGAACATTGAGAATTTAATACCTGAATAAGTATCATCAATAAGTTTTAATGCAACCAAGCAGGTATCTTTTGGTGCCACTTTAAACTTAGATAATCCTCTAATTTCTCTATCAATATCTGGGTGATCGTATTCCCATTCACGATAGCGTTGACCTGGTTCACAATTACTCTGATGACGCCATGCATAGACTTTTGATAACGTTCCAATTCTTACTGAACGGAATCTATCGTTGAGATCATAAGGCAATGGAATAATGATATCGTTTTCTGGATAATAGTGCGCTTCACCCAGAAAGTATTTTCTATCGAAAAAAGTTGCACCTGTAACTAGCTTATTAGTCATATTTTTCTATTCCTTAAACTTTATTTTAAAAAAAACGTCATCTTTCTTGTTGAAAGCGATATGAGAATACAATGAGCGTGGGTTTTTGTATTTAATAAAATATAATGAATAGGCATATTAAATTGTTGTCAATACAACATTAATATAATTGACATGTCATTTTATACCGATATTTGAAATAAAGTTTCTGAAATTAAAAATAATTGAAAATTCCTATCAAGAAACACCTTTATTTGGGTGGTGAATTATCCCCTAATGTAATTGATAATTTTTTGTATATGGCTCAATAGTGAATAATTAGATATTCATGGTATTTGATAATTATACCTCTCTGTTTAATGTTTATATAATGTAGCAATAATAATGACTTTATCTAATGATATAAACTTATTGGGGCGGGATAGTTACTATTTAAATGAATATATTTTAAATATTATCTTAAATAGCCTATTTTTATAGGCTATTTGACAAATATCATTTTTCGCGATGGTATTTATTCTACCCGACGAAAACTCACCAATTCAGGTTGTGCAATTCGATGGTAATCTTGAGTGTTAAGAATCACTGAGCGTTCAAGGCTACCGGCATTAAAAGCCAGTTCATCAAAACGTTCAAATAATAAAGGGTCTGCAACCAGTTTCAGATCTGGATGAAAACTAAAAGGTGGAATAGCACCAAATACACATTGAGTCAGTTCAAAAACTTCTTTAGGACTTGCCAGTGAGGCGCGGCTGCCACCGATCTGTTTTGCCAGTGAAGAGAGGTCTGCTTGTTGATCCGCAGGCAGTACAGCGAGTACATATTGGCGGAATCCTTCCCCTTTAACATGGCAAACTAATCCTTTTGCCCCTTGTCCAAGTTGTGTACCACGGATTTTTGCAACTTCTTCAGAATGTCCGGCGGTTGAATGTTCCATCACCCGATAGCTAGCATGATGATTATCCAATAATGTGGTCAGGCGGTTAAATATTTCGTTAGAGGACAAAATAAACTCCTAAATAATGACTTGGTGAATTGATATATTAATCTTCTCGATTATTGTATTTATTATATTGCCAATGACATATATTACCAAGAGGAAAAATTATCAAATATCTATTTTAATAAACATTATCTAACTCTACCGAGATATATACCCTATGGATTTCAAGATGCATCGCGACGGCAAGGGAGTGAATCCCCGGGAGCATAGATAACTATGTGACCGGGGTGAGCGAGTGCAGCCAACAAAGAGGCAACTTGAAATATGACGGGTATATTTATATTTTTTGAATTGTATGGTTTAAATAGAGCTATTATTTATGTTTGTTGCAAGAGCAATGATCTGTAGTTCCATTAGGTGATTTTTCAAATTTTACTTTTTATACCTTAAGGATTTCAAGATGGATCGCGACGGCAAGGGAGCGAATCCCCGGGAGCATAGATAACGATGTGACCGGGGTGAGTGAGTGAAACCAACAAAGAGGTAACTTGAAAGACAACGGGTATATATATTTTCATTCTAAAACTATTTTAATATAAGGAATTATCAATGATGACTACGACTTTTTTTATGACATCGGTAAATATGTTTGGTGCGGGTTGTTTGGTTGAAGCGGTAAATACGATGAAAGGTGATGGTTATAAGCGAGCATTGATTGTGACCGATCGTGTTTTAAATGAAATTGGGGTGGCAGCAAAAGTTCAAGCTTTATTATCTGATGTTGATATTGAGAGTACGGTTTATGATGGTACTAATCCGAATCCGACGACAATTAACGTTGAGGAAGGTTTGGATATTCTGCGTCAGCATAATAGCGATTGCGTTATTTCTTTAGGGGGTGGTTCGCCACATGATTGTGCAAAAGCTATTGTGTTGGTCGCTGCTAATGGAGGCGATATCCGGGATTATGTCGGTATTGGGCGTTCATCTAAACCGTATTTGCCATTAATCTCAGTCAATACTACCGCGGGTACTGCGTCAGAAATGTCACGTTTCTGTGTTATTACCGATACTGAAAGCCATATTAAAATGGCCATTGCTGACAAGAAAATAACACCTGTTTTGTCTGTGAACGATCCGGAATTAATGGTAGGAATGCCGAAAGGGTTAACCGCCGCAACTGGAATGGATGCAATGACTCATGCGGTTGAAGCCTATGTTTCTCCTGAGGCTAGCCCAATAACGGATGCTTGTGCATTGAAAGCAATCTCAATGATTAGTCACTCTTTACGCCAAGCAGTTGCAGATGGGAGCAATATAGAAGCACGTGAAAACATGGCCTATGCACAATTCTTGGCGGGGATGGCGTTTAATAGTGCATTACTGGGGTATGTACACGCCATGTCTCACCAATTGGGCGGTACTTATGATTTACCACACGGCATATGCAATGCTGTTTTATTACCACACGTTCAAGAGTTCAACGCTAAAGCGGTTGCGGGTCGTTTGAAAGATATTGCCGCTGCGATGGGGGTAGATGTAAGCGCTATGAATGATCAGCAAGGGGCTGCGGCATGTATTGCTGAAATTCGTAAGTTGTCAAAAGATATTGGTATTCCGTCAGGTCTAGCGGAACTGAATGTCAAATTAGAAGATTTACCAGAGTTAGCAACTAATGCCTTGAAAGATATATGTTGTTTGACTAATCCCACTCAAGCTACCCATGAAGAAATTGTTTCGATCTTTAAAGCGGCCATGTGATTTATAAACGTTCATTTCGTGTAGATACCTATGCCTAATTGGGCGGGGAGCTGTCAAAAAGGCGACGTAGACGTCTATGTCGCCTGATAGTCGTTTTTCGTATGATTGGTTTTTGCCTTTTTATCTACCGGAAAAGCGCGGTGGATCACGGGCATATACCCAATGGATTTCAAGTTGCATCGCGGCGGCAAGGGAGCGAATCCCCGGGAGCATAGCAAACTATGTGACCGGGGGGAGGGAGTGCAGCCAACAAAGAGGCAGCTTGAAAGATGACGGGTATATCATCTTTCCCGTAATCGACGAATGACACAACTCAGATCCAGCTCTTGATCCTGTAGTAGAACCATCAGGTGATACATCAGATCTGCTGCTTCATTCGTTAGCTCTTCTCTATTATTCACTGCCGCGGCTAAAGCGGTTTCTAACCCTTCTTCACCCACTTTCTGAGCGATTCGTTTAGTACCGCTGGCATATAACTTCGCTGTATATGAATGGTCAGGGTCGGCTGTTTTGCGACTTGCCAGCAATTTTTCAAGCTGATAGAGAAATCCCCATTCAGTTTGTGCCGGAGCAAAACAACTGTGTGTACCAAAGTGGCAGGTAGGGCCGATTGGGTCTGCGAGTGCCAACAGGGTATCGTTGTCACAATCAGGATAGATATTGACCAAATTAAGAAAATGGCCGGAGCTTTCACCTTTGGTCCATAGACGTCGTTTACTGCGGGAAAAGAAAGTGATTTTGCCTGAACTGATAGTAATATTCAGTGCTTCTTTATTCATATAGCCCATCATGAGGACATCGCCGGATATAGCATGTTGCACAATAACCGGCATCATATAAGCGACTTTTTCCCAACCCAGTTTTTCGATTTGTTGTGCGGTTAGCAAGTTCTTATCTCCACGCCTTGTTGTGAAAGGTACTGTTTTAATTCACCGATATTAATAATGTGTTTATGGAATACAGATGCAGCGAGTGCACCATCGACATTTGCCTGTTTAAAGGCATCAAGAAAGTGTTCTGGTGCGCCTGCACCACCAGAGGCAATGAGAGGAACATGACAAACGTCACGCACCTGTTTTAGTTGAGTCAGATCGTAGCCATTGCGGACACCATCCTGATTCATCATATTGAGTACGATTTCACCTGCACCCCGGTGTTGCGCTTCTTTTACCCAATCGAGGGTTTGCCATTGAGTGGCCTTTGTGCGTTTTTCGTCACCGGTAAACTGATAAACTTGATAGCGGCCAGTGCTTTCATCAAACCAGGTGTCAATCCCTACGACAATGCATTGAACACCATAACGATCGGCCAAACGAGTAATTAAGGTTGGATCAGCCAGTGCAGGAGAGTTGATAGAGATTTTATCTGCCCCAAATGAAAGGATTTGCCCTGCATCTTCGACAGTTTTAATACCACCAGCGACACAAAAGGGAATATCAATCACCTCCGCAACTTTGGCGACCCAACTTTTATCGACTACCCGTCCATCAGATGAGGCAGTGATATCGTAGAAAACCAGTTCATCTGCACCTTCTGTTGCATAACGTTGGGCAAGTGGCACAATATCGCCGATAATTTCGTGATGACGAAACTGAATGCCTTTAACCACTTGCCCGTCACGAACATCAAGGCAAGGAATTATGCGTTTTGCCAGCATTGAATTGCCTCCTTCAGGGTAAATTTTTCATCAAGTAATGCGCGACCAATAATAACTCCGGCTACGCCGCTGGCGGGCAGAGAAGCGATATTATTCAATGTGCCGATGCCCCCCGAAGCCTGAAACGCGATTTGTGGATAGTATTGGCAAATTGCCCGATATAATTCGACATTTGAGCCAGTTAGCGTGCCATCGCGGGAGATATCTGTACACAGTACATATTTCAACCCGCAAGGCAGATATTGCTCAATAACCTGTTCCAGAGTGACGGAGGAATTCTCCCGCCAGCCATTGATGGCAACTTGTTTTATGCCTGTATTATTGATACGAACATCCAGCGCCAGCACAATATTTTCGGCACCATAACGTTTAAACCATTGGGTAACGAGTGCCGGTTGTTTTATGGCGATAGAGCCAATTACTATCCGGTTGGCACCCGCATCAAGCAATGTTTTCACATCTTCTTCTGTACGGATGCCGCCGCCGACCTGAACAGGTATAGAAACTGCTGCAAGTAATTTGCGCAGTAAAGGGATCTGGCGGGCGGATGGATCTTTAGCGCCGGTCAGGTCGACCAGATGGAGCAATTTTGCTCCCTGTTGTTCATATTGTTGAAAGTGGGACAAAGGATCGTGTTGATAATCCCGTTGTTGAGCATAATCCCCTTGATGTAACCGTACTACTTTGCCATCTATCAAATCTAATGCGGGTATAATCATTGTGCCTACATCTCCAGAAAATTCTTTAATAGTCTGGCTCCGGCAGCACCGGAACGTTCAGGGTGAAACTGTACGCCGAAGAAGTTATCTTTGGCGATTGCGCTGCTGAAAATATTGCCATATTCAGTTTGCGCAATGGTGTAGGTATTCAGCGGGATCGCGTAGCTATGGACAAAATAAAAATAGGCATGGTCTTCAATACCACGGAATAGCGGGTGCCCGGCTTTTGGCAGAACTTGGTTCCAGCCCATGTGTGGTAATGGAAGCCCATGCGTAGCCATTTTTTGGACGGGGGAAGCCATAACTTCGAGTAGGGTGACATTATTACCTGCAACATTATCGCTTTCTTCGCTGGTGGCAGCGAATAGCTGCATGCCAAGGCAAATACCTAACACAGGTTGGCTGAGTACTTTAATTAACGGTATAAGTTCCCGTTGTTTCAATTGATCCATTGCAGCACTGGCAGTGCCGACACCAGGTAAAAGTAGTTTATCTGCTGCCAGGATCGTTGCTGTTTCCTGACTGATTTCAGGTTGATAGCCTAATTTTCGGATGGCATAAGCTACCGATGACAAGTTAGCGCAGCCAGTATCAAGAATGACAACTTTCATCACAGAACCCCTTTGGAACTTGGCAATGTATCGCCTTCTACCCGAATTGCCTGACGTAGTGTTCGGCCAAAGGCTTTAAACAGGCTTTCTGCTCTGTGATGATCGTTGCTGCCTTTCGTTTTCAGATGCAGTGTACAGGCCATTGCATAAGAGAGTGAACGAAAGAAGTGCTCAATCATTTCAGTGCTCAGATCACCCACCCGCTGGTGTTTGAATTCAGCTTTATATTCCAGATGAGGGCGACCAGAAATATCGAGAGCACAGCGGGCAAGGCATTCATCCATTGGCAACACAAAACCAAAGCGACAGATGCCCCGTTTATCTCCCAAAGCCAGTTTCAATGCTTCCCCCAATGCCAGACCGGTATCCTCAACGGTATGGTGATCATCAATACAGAGATCGCCTTTAACCTGAACATGCATGCGGAAACCACCGTGGGTAGCAATCTGATCCAACATATGGTCAAAGAACCCGACACCGGTATTGATATCGCTGCTACCTTCATGATCAAGCCAAACGTCAATGTTGATGGATGTCTCTTTAGTGATACGTTGAACATGAGCGTGACGGTCTTGACGGGTTAGTTGTTCACAGATAGCGAACCAGCCAAGGTTTTTCGGATGATAACGTAACCCCTGAATGCCCATATTTTTGGCCAGTTGCAGATCGGTTTCCCGGTCACCAATCACATAGCTGTTCGCGGTATCCATCAAGCCTTCTGTTAGATATTTTTCCACCAGTTTTATTTTTGGCTTACGGCAATGACAGTTCTCTTCTGGCTTGTGAGGGCAGATTAAAACTTCATCAAAATGGATGCCTTGAGAACTGAAAATCTGCATCATCAGGTTATGTGGCGGTTCAAATTGTTCTAATGGAAAACTATCTGTGCCAAGACCATCCTGATTAGTGATCATAATCAGCCTGAACCCCGATTTTTGCAGGGCAAGCAGAGCAGGAATAACCTCGGTTTCCAGTGCCAGTTTATCCAGACGATCAACTTGAAAATCTGTTGGCGGTTCAGTGATCAGCGTACCGTCCCGATCAATAAACAGGAGTTTCTGGTTCATCAGTTTGCTATCTCCTTTGGTTGTTCATTTACAGTGGAAAGGGCGCTGATGGCTTCAACCACTCGCTCACACTCTTTACGGCTGCCGATGGTGATCCGCAGGCAACCCTCTAAACCGGGCTGTTTGCGTTGGTCGCGCAGGATGATGCCCTGATGCCATAATGTTTTGAAAACAGTTTCTGCGTCATAGAATTTCACCAATATATAGTTGGTTTCACTGGGGAATACTTTTTCTACGATGGCTAATTTATTCAGCGCCTGTTGCAAGTCATTGCGGTTTTCCCTGATCTCAACGACACGTTTTTGCATAATTGCGATACTTTCTGCTGTCAGTGCCTGTGCTGCAATATCTGCAACAGGCGTGGAAAGCGGGTAAGGTGCAATCACTTTTAACAATAGAGTGATGATATCCACAGATGCGAGAGTAAATCCACAGCGCAGACCGGCTAAAGCAAAAGCTTTCGAGAGGGTTCGCAAAATGACTAAATTTGGATAGTTTTTTAGCCAGCTTGCGATACTATTTTCCGGGCAGAATTCAATATAGGCTTCATCGATAGTGACAATTGCACGATTGGCGGTTAGTTCCAGAATTTTACGCAATGAATCAGGATTAATTGCGTTTCCTGTTGGGTTATTAGGGCTACAGATATAGATTAATTTTACCCGGTCGAGGTTATTTTCGATCGCTTCGATATCCAGTTGCCAATTTTCCAGTGTGGCAATTTTCTTTTGTTCGACACCAAAAGTTTCAGCGCTGACACTGTACATACCATAAGTCGGAGGGCAAAACAGCACCATATCTTGTCCGGGTTCACAAAATACGCGGATTAGAAGTTCAATGGATTCATCAGCACCACGACAGGCTAGTACTTGCTCAGGTTGTAAGCCGGCATAGGCGGCATAACGGCGGATAACCGAGGCTGGCTGGCAGTCAGGATAACGGTTTAATGTTTGCTCAGTGCATTGGAAATTAGGTGCTAGTGGGTATTCATTGGCATTCAACCAAACATCACCCTTGCCGCCAAGGCGACGAGCAGACATATAAGGGGTTAATTTGCGGATATTTTCTCGTGCCAACCGGTTGGCATCAAAAATGTTATTCATATTCACCCCTTGACCGGCAATATTCAGCGCCGCCACACGTAAAGTGACCGCGTTTTTATGAGCGGTCAGTTGTTCTGCTTGCGCCAGTGTTTCAATGGTCTGAGATAGGTTCAGTAGTCCTTGCGGCGTCAGTTGTTGAATTGTCATACGTTTTAGGAAATCTGCCAGACCAAGGCTGGAATAGGTTGAAGTGTAGCCATAAGTTGGTAGTACGTGATTGGTTCCTGATGCGTAATCTCCCGCAGATTCCGGCGACCAGTCACCGAGGAAAACAGAACCGGCGCTAGTGATTTTTTCAACCAGTTGTTCTGGCTGGCGGGTTTGGATAATCAGGTGCTCTGGGCCATAGCGGTTGCTGATTTCTACGCATTGTTGCAGGCTTGTTGTCACAATAATCCGGCTATGTGCTAATGCCTTGGCGGCAATCTGGTTGCGGGGAAGACGGGTAAGCTGTTTTTCGATTTCCGTTATCACTTTTTTGGCTAACGCTTCATCAGGTGTAACCAATATCACTTGTGAGTCAGGGCCATGTTCTGCTTGTGAGAGTAAATCGGCAGCTACAAAGACGGGGTTTGCTCCCGCATCGGCGATAATAAGCAGTTCCGATGGGCCAGCAGGCATATCGATGGTGGCACCATCTACGCGCTGACTAACTTGTCTTTTGGCTTCGGTAACATAAGCGTTACCTGGACCAAAAATCTTATCTACTTTGGGGATGGATTCTGTTCCGAATGCCATAGCAGCAATGGCTTGAGCACCACCAATCTGGAATATTTCCGTAATTCCACACAGTGTGGCTGCATAGAGAATTTCATTGGCAATCGGTGGCGGGGAACAAAGTACAACTTTATGGCAACCCGCTATTTGTGCAGGTATTCCGAGCATCAAAACGGTAGAAAGTAATGGTGCAGAACCTCCGGGGATATAGAGCCCGACAGAATCGATAGGCCGTGTTACTTGTTGACAATAGACCCCAGGTTGGGTTTCTACTTCGATCTTTATAGGCTTCTGCGCTTCGTGGAAAACGCGAATATTATTCATTGCCTGTTTCATTGCCTGTTTAATGTCGTCATTCAGGCTGTTTTCCGCGGCGGCGATCTCTTCCGGCGAAATACGGATATTTTTAATAACCGTTTTGTCGAAACGGCGGCTAAATTCACGCAGAGTGTGATCGCCAGACTCTTTTACCGCATGCAGAATGTGTTCCACGGTATGGGAGATTTCTACGGAAGCTGAAATTGCAGGGCGTGTCAGTAAAGCGTTTTGCTGTTCATCATGACATTCCTGCCAACGGATCAGGGTATCGAAATGGTCAGTCATTTTCGTTTACTCCATCATCTTTTCAATCGGCAAGACTAAAATGGAGCTGGCGCCAAGGGATTTAAGCTTCTCCATCGTTTCCCAAAACAGTGTTTCACTGCTTACCATATGCATGGCAACGCGGTTTTGATCCCCCGCCAGCGGTAGAATCGTTGGACGTTCCGCCCCTGGTAGCAGAGCAATCACTTCTTCAAGTTTTGCGCTTGGTGCGTGCAACATGATGTATTTGGATTCACGGGCCTGAATTACCCCTTGAATGCGGGTCAGCAGTTTCTCAATCAATTGCTGTTTATCGGCGGGCATTTCACCATCACGTTGAATAAGACAAGCCTTGGAACGGTAGATAATTTCTACTTCCCGCAGACCATTCGCTTCCAGTGTTGCGCCAGTTGAAACCAGATCACAGATGGCATCGGCTAACCCAGCGCGGGGAGCAACTTCAACTGAGCCATTTAGCAGACAGGATTTAAAGTGGATTTTTTTCTGATCGAGATAACGTTTTAGTAGGTGAGGGTAAGAGGTTGCGATACGGGCATTTTGTAAACATTCGACGCCGGTGTAGTTGTAGTCTAGAGGCGCGGCCAGTGAAAGGCGACAAGTACCGAAATCAAGGCGGCGTAAAGTGAAATAACGAGGATCTTCTCCTTGAGCGCGACGGCTTAATAGCGCTTCTTCCAGCACATTTTCACCGATAATACCCAGATCGACAACGCCATCCATAACCAGCCCTGGAATATCGTCATCGCGTACCCGCAAGATATCAATGGGCATATTTTCTGCGAATGCAATTAGGCGCTGTTGTTGCAGATTGATTTTAATGCCACAGCGAGCCAGTAATTCTCGTGAATCTTCGCTTAATCGGCCTGATTTCTGCATTGCGATACGTAAATGTGATTTATCTAACATTTTTATCCCCACTTAAAATCGGAAACATAAAAAAACCCTCGGAAGGAACCTTCCGAGGGTTTTTATCGCATTCATGCCACCGGAAGACCCGCTAAACGTCTTCCAGCACACAATCGCCTGAAAGACTAATCAGGATGATGATGGTGGTAATGGCTAAATTGAATGCGGATCATAATGGTTTCTCTTTGTTTATGATTGCGGACTGTTTACTGCCGGTTACTTTTATTCACTGACCAACAGAGGTTAAATTTTTTGCTTGCTATTCAACCTATACGATTTGACAGCCTAAAAGCAATCTATTTTTTTAACAATAAATTTATCTCATAATAATGTTTTGTTTTTACTTGAAATATTCTCTCCTATGGGAGAAATATAGGATCAATAATAACAGTGGCTTAATGTTCGAATTGTTTGCATAATCAAAATAATATCAGGCATAGAAGGAGTGGTGATGAAAAAAGTTTCCATTATCGGTCTGGGTTGGTTGGGGATGCCATTAGCCAAAGCATTGAGTCGCAGTGGTATGCAGGTTGTTGGCAGCAAAACGACGCCAGATGGTGTAGAGGCAGCACGTATGTCTGGTATCGAATGTTATTTGTTACAACTGGAACCTCAGATCAATTGCGCGCTTGATGATTTAGAGCAACTGATGGTAGCCGATGTACTGATCATCACTTTACCGGCAAGCCACACTGCGGGTGGCAGTTATAACTATGTTAGGGCAGTTCAGTTAATTGTCGATACTGCTCTTTCATACTCTGTGCCAAGGATTATTTTCACCAGTTCTACTTCTGTTTATGGTTTTGTTGCTGGCAATCTCAATGAGGATGCGCCTTTTTATCCTGAAACATCGTCAGCTCAGGCATTGGTTGAATTAGAGAATTGGTTGCATAAACTGCCAAATATTTCCGTTGATATTTTACGTTTAGCTGGTTTGGTCGGCAGTGGCCGTCATGCTGGACGTTTTCTGGCGGGAAAAAAGGAAGTTAAAGGGGGTAATCAGCCGGTCAATTTAGTTCATCAGGATGATGTTATTTCAGCCATTAACCTATTAATTCAGAGGACTGAAGGTGGGCATATTTATAATTTATGTGCGCCTGTTCACCCAACCAAGGCTGAATTTTACCCTAAGGCCAGTAATCAGCTTGATTTAGTTCCACCTGAGTTTTCCAGAAAAGAAACTCAGGTGAGAAGCAGAATTGTTGATGGCAGCCGTATTTGTCAGGAATTAGGATTTAAGTATCAATATCCTGATCCCAGATGGATGCCAATGAGCTGATTTTTTTTCAACTTAACTCAATCATGACAATTTCTTTGAACGCTGGTCTTTCTGCCATTAATTGATACCAGCGTTCAATATTTGGCAGAGAGGGGCGTTTGATTGGAATATTAAGCCAAGGATAAATCATAGGCCCTAATGCAATATCCGCCATGCCAAATTTATCGCCGGAAAGATATTTCTGTTCTGCCAGAGTATTCTCAACCATTTTCATCAGCTTCTCGATTTCAGCCAGGGTCTGTTCTATTTGCTTTTGATCCCGTTCTGCTTCGGGTGTACGAATAAAACCTATCACGAATTGCCTGATATGAGGAAACAGATGTGAACCAACCCAATCCATCCATTTATCTGCATTTGCTCTTTCCTGTAGGTCTTGTGGATAAAGTACCTCTTTACCAAATTTTGCTGCAAGATAACGAACAATTGCGTTAGATTCCCACAAGATAAAATCGCCTTCCTGTAAACAAGGGATTTTTCCATTCGGATTCATTTTTAGATATTGCGGGTCATCCAGTTCGCCAAATTTACTGCCAATATCTACTTGATTATACGGTACACCAAGTTCTTTCAGACACCAGAGCACTTTTTTTACATTGGAAGAGTTTTTACGGCCCCAAATGGTCAGCATGAGTTTCTCCTTGAATCGGGATGATAAGAAAATCGTCTATTTGTTACCAATAACTTTTATCAGATTAAATGAAAACCTATGATCAGCACAATCTTTACACTGTTTATGTTGGTTTCTTGTCGTACAACATTTTATATTAATATACCCGTCATCTTTCAAGTTGCTTCTTTGTTGGCTGCACTCACTCACCCCGGCCACATAGTTATCTATGCTCCCGGGGATTTGCTCCCTTGCTGCCGCGATGCATCTTGAAATCCATAGGGTATAAGAATTTGACATTTTTTCTTATTAAGTAAAGGGGAACGATGATGAAGAAAAGTCTGGCGATGACGATGAAATGTGTGATTGCGGTGCTGACAGTGGCATCAATGGTAAGTGCTCGTGTTTATGCATCGGATGAACCTGTTGTTCCACCCGTGGACGCTAGAGCTTATGTGTTAATGGATTATGACAGCGGTAAAATTCTGGCTGAGGGTAATCCCGATGAGCGGCTTGATCCAGCCAGTCTGACAAAAATTATGACCAGTTATGTTGTCGGTCAGGCGATAAAAGCAGGAAAAATTACGTCGGAAGATGTCGTTACTGTGGGAAAAGATGCTTGGGCGACGGGAAATCCCATACTGAAAGGTTCTTCGCTCATGTTTCTTAAACCCGATGACAGGGTAAAAGTGATCGATCTGAATCGTGGTGTTGTTATTCAATCTGGTAATGATGCCAGCATCGCTTTGGCTGATTATGTGGCGGGCAGTCAGGATGTATTTGTTAGTCTGATGAACAATTATGCAAAAGCCCTTGGGTTGACTAACACCCATTTTCGTACAGTTCATGGATTGGATGCTGAGGGCCAATTTAGTACTGCTCGTGATATGGCGGTATTGAGTCAGGCGATGATCCGTGATGTTCCTGATGAGTATGCCTTGCATAAAGAGAAAATATTTACCTTCAATAAAATCCAACAGCTTAACCGTAACCGATTGTTATGGAATAAAAATATGAATGTCGATGGTGTGAAAACAGGATATACCAGCGGTGCCGGTTATAATCTGGTTGCTTCAGCGACAGAGGGATCTATGCGGCTGATTTCTGTAGTGTTAGGTGCGCCAAGTGATCGGGGTCGTTTTGCTGAAAGTGAAAAATTACTTGCATGGGGATTCCGTTTTTATGAAACGGTAACCCCTATTAAAGTTAGTGAGCCGTTTGTTTCAGAAAAGGTTTGGTATGGCAAGCGTTCAGATGTTGCTCTCGGCGTAGAAAAAGACGCGGCGATCACTATTCCTCGTGGGCAGTTAAAAAATTTGAAAGCCAGTTACATATTAAATCAGACGCCATTAACAGCGCCTTTGACGAAAAATCAGGTTGTTGGTGTGATTAACTTCCAATTAGGGGATAAGGTCATTGAACAACGTCCTTTGGTGGTGAAAGAAGTGGTAGAGGAAGGTAACTTTTTTAGCCGTATTTGGGATTTGATTGTGATGAAAGTTAGTGGTTGGTTTAAGGCGATTTTTGGTTGATTTGACGTCAATATAAGGTTTATGTGGCAGGTTGGGTGAAGTTATATTCTTTCTGATTTAGGGCGCGGCATTTTGCCGCGCACGTTTTACACTTATTTTTTTCCATCTAGAGAGCAACGTTTGCTATTTTTTACAGCAGATCCGTTATACCGGCCTTTGAATAACAAAATACCATCAGGTTTATCTTGCCAGTAAGCCCATAATTCGATCTCAGTTCTACATGATGGCCGATATTTTCGTAACGAATATGCGTAGGTGATAAACCTCGATAGTTTCGGATTGATGTTCCTTCATATCGGAGTTCATAGCTAGTAGCGAATCCTGTTAAATCGCCATATTCAACCCCATTGACGCTGGCTGTATAATTGGGAAAACGACTAACATTGCCTCCGCCGAAAATAACAAGAGGTTCCTGAGGATTTGAAACATCAAGTTCACCGGCAAAGGGTCGGACAGCATCACCGTCAGAAAAAATCTTTTCGCTTTCTCCAGTGCCAATAGCGCCATATATTTCTATTTTACTGTTCCAGGCAACTTCATCTTTTGCTATGGGAACAATAATGAGGTTCTCAGAAACTAAGATTGGTGGAGATTGGTAAGTAATCCCCTCAAAGATAACATCGTAAACATCAAAAAATTCAACACTGCCCTCAACAGATTTGACGGCCCTATGCCATGCTCCATCGTAGAAATGATCTGTTGCATAACCTGAGGATGGCTTTTTAATACGTTGGCTTTCTTCTGACATTTTATCATCTATTATGAAGAGTAATGAGTGAGAGAAAATAGGTTTTTATTTTCTATTTTAAATGATTTTTAAGTTCATTGAATATAGATTAATGACACCGAAATAGCATTATTGAAATAAGATATTATTTATTAATTATCGTGAATTTAAAGCGGTGTTGTTAGAACAGTCAGAACCTTGTGATTAAGGTTCTGACTGGAGAAGGAAGTAACTGGTAGAAAATATTTTTTAGCTTTTACTCAACATCAGCTTTGTTCTACCAGAGAAATACTACACTCAATTTCTATTGTAACAATAAGGAATTAGGTGGAGCTATTTAGCAATTTATGATTTTATCTTAAGAAGCCAGTAATGTTGCGTTGTAAATATAATTGTAACCACCAGGAGAAACCGCTGATGAGGAAGTTATATTTACACGTTTGTTATTACTGCAAGCGCTCAGAAGAAGATGATACAGTGCTGCACCTCTGTAGTCCTGAGCATTCCACCATAACAAATAGTTAAATTTGCCGTTAGGGAATTGCATAGTGACAGTCACTTGCAATTGGTTTTGATCAGGTGCAGCCTGAATTGAAGTTACTGTACCAACAGCGAAATAGTAATTAGGGTTTGGAGAAGTTTGTTCAGGCTTATTTTCTGTTACCACTTCATTAGAAGAAGGATTTGTATAGTTCATCGTGTTAACCTTTTAATTTAACGTAATTGAAAAAGAGAATTTTTTACTAAAATGTACGGAGCAGTCATTTGTCCGCCGAAGAAATATAAGGTAATTTGTAATTGTAATCTATATTAAAAGTTTATCTGTATTATATAATTATTGATGCTGTTAAAAATTCGCCAATAATATATTTCCTCTAAATGGTTATAATAATCAAATGCATCACTCTAATCAAAAAATAATATTGATATTTATTTTCTGCCGTTGAAATGGAGAAATTACAATCCGTTCCAGCGGGAATTATTTATGCAGGATGTTCTTATTAATAGAGTATGGATAAGGAAGGGGTGGCAGGAATTGAAGCGTACTGGCAGTATGTGGTGAATGATTTAAATTTTAATTTTCTAGTTGATATTTAAATAAAACATTATGAAATTATTCTTATCCTATAGTATTTCGCATGGATATATATGACTGCAAGCTTTGAAATTAATTTACTTAAATCTATTTAAGATTTAATAATACCTAGGTGTATAATATTTTATTAACAATTACAATGTGTAAATATTATTGATGTAATTATCTATACCCAATGGATTTCAAGATGGATCGCGACGGCAAGGGAGCGAATCCCCGGGAGCATAGATAACGATGTGACCGGGGTGAGTGAGTGCAGCCAACAAAGAGGCAACTTGAAAGATGACGGGTATATGTTGTTAAGTATTTACGGGGTGAAATAAAGAGATGTTGTTCTACCCTGTTTTTAAAGATTGAATAGATGGTATGTGCTATTATTAAAATAATTTCTAAAAGAAATTTTTTTGAGTGAAATTAAATTTTAATAATGATATATTGATATTTTTGTGTGAAATAGATAACTAAGTTAATTAATTTTAATTTTTTGAAAATTTGTTTTCTGTTATTTTATGAGTTTCTTTTTTTATTAAATGTAACTATTGCAGGCAGAACGTTAATATTACGCTCTGCCTTAGATAGGGTAGAATGTGCTGTTATAAAAGTCAGCTTCATTATACCAGAGAAATGTTGTGCCAAGTTCCTATCACAACAGTACTGTATTTTGCGATCAATGAGATCGCTTCAATCAAATTGAGTTTCTATTAGGAGTCTATTATTTGGCCCAAGCATTTCAACAAGCAATTATTTTACATAGAGATTTCTACGCAATTAATGTAATCGCAGCCGAGAGGACCAACTTTTCCTACGGTGCCTATTTTCACATCTTTCTTAGCGCAAAGCGCTTCCATCAGGACTTTATAAATCGCCATGCCTCTATTGTCTAGCAGATTCCATTTCAAAAGCATTTCTTCACATGTGCCATCATGCATTAATACAGTCACCATAACTTGCATAACTTTGTCTGGCATAACTTTCATTGCAATGATTTTACAGCTACGTAGCATTACGTCATCTACTATATTAGTATCTTTAATTAAAGAAGGATGCATGTCATTAATCATAATATAAACTCCAAAATATAATGTAATTAATTGGTAAATAAGCCTATATTATCTCAGAATAAAGAACGGAAAACCGTCCGTTTGAGAAATATAAGGTGGTTGGTACTTCTACTATAAAAGCAATCTACATAAGAAATTTTTTTTGCGCTAAAAATATAGGACAGTTAACATTTTTAATTGGCATATAACATTTTCTCTAACACATATAACTATAGGTGCCATTTATAGGTTGTCAAATAAATTTGAAAAAATAATGTAATTATCTGATATATGGAGTCATTTTATTAAAAAATGGAAAATAGATTGTTGATATGAGAAATATAAAATAACTGGAATTTTTCACATTGTATATAATTATATTAAATTAAAATATAATTGAAAATTTATTTGTTTTGAATGATTAGTTTGATAATTAAAATTTTAAATTATATTTTTGATTGTTGTAAATAAACATGGTTAATTTATTTGTTTGAAATTTATATAATTATTAATTTAAATGAGATATTACATGTGTTTTTTATAAAAAAAACTTTTTTTTATGAAGTGTTCGTCTATTATTTAAAAAAATCAATAGTGCATAAAATAGCAATGTAACTAACTATTTCAATATTAAGGTTAAATTGTGTTAGAGTGATTTTATATTTATCAATAAATTAATGTTATTAGAAATAAAATAATTAGAATTCATTATTCTATGATGAAAAGGTGGTTATATGTCATATCTTGATCCGTTAGCGCTTTCTATCCGTTTTGGAAATCGCAATAATTTAGGTGATGACAAACGGTGGACGGATAAACCTAATCCTCTCCATAAGCTTAATCAGGAGCAATTTACTTACATTTATGAGGATAGTCTGCACTTTCTTTATGGCCGATATATACCCGTTATCTTTCAAGTTGCCTCTTTGTTGGCTGCACTCACTCACCCCGGTCACATAGTTATCTATGCTCCCGGGGATTCGCTCCCTTGCCGTCGCGATGCATCTTGAAATCCATTGGGTATAGATTCAATCCAAGTAATGGACGAGATAATATTTTGACAGATATGCAGGTGTCGAAAATCAAGACGGGAAAATATATTGATCAATATGGTCATGATGAACAGTATGAGGTTCTTGGTCTCCTTGGTGGCATGGGAACATTTCCTTTACATTCAATATTCGGTACGTTTAGAACAGAAGAAGTAGATCTGATTAGTTACTATTTTTATATTGCATATGTATTGACGGGTAATTATTCAATTCATAATCGTTATTTTTACCAAGGTTATCCAATGGGGCCTAATAACGATGAGGGGCTAGATTATCTTCTTATGTGGAACGCCGTTGATATCATTCCACCACCGTATAAGCCGGGTTTGCCCCGATATTTCCCGCTGATTAATGGTTATATTCTCTTTCCTTCAGCAACTGAGGCTGTAGTTATCTCTAATATTTCTACCGATGCCAAGTTTATCCGTCTTGAGGAGACTGGCTATGGGTTTCCTTTTACTGGAGAGATTGCGACCAAGACGCCTTATATCCTGACAGATAAGTTGTGGCAACAATGGGACGAAGAAGAACAGCAGGAGGTACCAATAGACGAACGGGGATATTTTAACGAAGACGATTTGTGGCAATATGATGAACAGCAGGGGGATTGGGTGAAGTGGGTCGTGTAGTTTGAATTTTTCCGCTAGCTAGCTCATGTCATTATTCGGTTGCTGCCCGCTTGAAGAGAACAGCAACCAAATATTTATTATGCAAACAGTGAGTAGAGGACAGCAGAGATAGCAACTAACCCCATAAAGACGATAAACAGATTACTCAGCTTGCCGCTATATTTGCGCATTGCAGGAACTTTGCTGATTGCATACATTGGCATAAGGAACAGCAACATTGCGATAATAGGACCACCTAATCTTTCGATCATTTCCAAAATACTTGGATTCAGAGTAGCGACAATCCAAGTCGTTACTAACATGAAAATGGACGTGATACGATTCAGCTTTTTAGGCTCAATAGTTTTACCTTGGTCACGCAATGCCTTAACCACGATACCATTAAAACCTTCACGTGCACCCAGATAATGACCAAGGAAAGATTTGGTAATTGCTATGAATGCAATAAACGGAGCAATGTAGGCAATCACGGGTGTATTAAAGTGGTTAGCCAGATAAGACAGAATAGAAATATTTTGTGCTTTGGCTTCTGCCAGATTTTCTGGAGACAGGCTCAATACGCAGCTGAATACGAAGAACATCACGGTTACAACCATCATGATATGGGCGTAAGCCAGAATGCGGGAGCATTTTTTCTCAGCATTTTCACCATATTCTCCACGTTTTGCCACAGCAAACGCCGAGATAATTGGCGAGTGGTTGAAGGAGAACACCATTACTGGGATCGCTAGCCATAGAGTGATGAGTAGCCCATGACTTGCACTCGATGCAGAAACGCTGATGTTTTCGAAGATTGTGGTATTCCAGTTAGGGATCAGATAAAACGCCAGTAGCATCAAAACGGCAACAAATGGGAATACCAGCACGCTCATTGCTTTAACAATAGCCTGTTCACCGAAACGGATGATGGTCATTACACCAATAATTAGGATCAGAGCCAGCAGAGCACGGGGAGGTGATGGCAAATGTAATTGGTGAACAATAAAGCTGTCTACGGTGTTGGTAATAGCAACGCTGTAAACTAAGAGAATCGGGTAGATAGCGAAGAAGTAGAGCAGGGTGATAAGTTTACCTGCCAGGCTGCCAAAGTGTTCTTCTACGACTTCGGTAATATCTTCGCCAGGGTTTTTACCGGATAGAACGAAACGACACATCCCGCGGTGGGCGAAGAAAGTCATTGGGAAAGCCAGTAGCGCCATCACCAAAAGAGGTAGTAGGCCACCAATACCGGCATTGATGGGTAAGAATAATACACCGGCACCAATCGCAGTACCATATAAACCAAGCATCCATACTGTATCTGATTTACGCCAGGTTTTATAATCGCTTGGGCTGGTCGCCTGTGATGCGATCGTACCTGTTTGAGTCATATCCATAGTTATCTCCGAGAATAACGCGGTAAATTAAAAAATGAAATTACAATGCCGCAAGTATGCAATAAATGCAAATACATGTGGTCTAATTCTTTCTTTATAAAAAATAAATTTTTTAAATATCTCTGGTGGTTATTTAAACGTTTTTATTACCACATTAACATCTTGTTCGAAAATTGGACTTTAAATTAACAAGCCAAAATTTTCGCTTTACTTTCTTTTTTGAAAGAAAGTCTGGAAATTTTAAGACCAGACTTTTGATAGTGGAAAGATAGCGATTTTTAGTGAATAGTACCGTGATCATAGTCTCAAATGCAGAATATATCTCGAAAAGTCATCATGCTACGAGATTTAGTGTAATTGTTGCCTAAATATTGCGAATTTTAATAAGTTCAAATTGTAACCTCAATTTGCCCATTATTCAACTCTTATTATTCTCTTATGTTTTTGTTATTTCCTGTCTATTTATTTACATATTAATGAATAAAAATGGCAAATAGAGTGAATGGTTAATAAATTGATAAATATCAATTTTTTACCAGATTTTAAAATAGATATCTCTTATGTAATGCTTGTATCTTTGTGAAAGATATAGATAAAATCAGAATAATAGATTAATAGCACCAATAATATGAATGAAAGATGTGCTAGCCATTCTTTGATCAAGTTTTAATAATCTCTTTCGTTATATATCTATTTACATAGTGATTTATATATACCCGTCATCTTTCAAGTTGCCTCTTTGTTGGCTGCACTCGCTCACCCCGGTCACATAGTTATCTATGCTCCCGGGGATTCACTCCCTTGCCGTCGCGATGCATCTTGAAATCCATAGGGCATAGATTTATTGATTTATATGAAAATCGTTGAGTTGAATTTAAGCGCAAATAAATGCTAAATAGGGTACAGGATATTACCCTGCTGGTTAACTCATGTCCATTTTGGTATGTAAAATTAGCCAATAATTTCTAATAAAAAGACTTTGGTTGAAATAGCGTTCGTTTATCTTAAGTCGCTAAGTTGCATTTATGTTGCTAGCTTTTTATCCATCCTTTACGGATAGGAAAAGCGCAGCAATGCTGGTACAGACTGTTCAATCTTTTTTGTAAACGTTCACCAGACAGGCTCCATATTATTTGTGCAAAAGTGCATCCCATTAGGCTGACGATAAATGCCCCGACCATATCCATCGGCCAGTGAACGCCTAAATAGACTCTGGCCCATGCAATTGCCAGTGCAATTGCCATCATGCATAAGCCCGGCCAAATCCTATACCAGAATAAAAAGGATAAAGCGAAAGTGAAGACGGTTGTTCCATGATGACTTGGGAATGAGGTTGTTGGCGCGTGAGGAAGAAAGTTATAACCAAAACCTTCTGCAAAAGGGCGGTCGTGAGGGCAGAGTAAACCGATACAGTATGAGGTTAGCATAGCAAAACAGAAGGCAATGGTGGTTTTACTGACGATAACCCGATGATAAGGGCGAGTACGCTCTGAACCCCAGAACCAGAAACTAGCCAATATTAGAGGGAAAATAATAACCAGGTATTTTGCAATGAACGTCGCTATTGCAATCATGGCTGGTGATGATTCAGGCGTAGCATTGAAAAAGGTAAACAGATCATGATTTATTTGTTCTAACAAATCGGGCCTCACATATAGTCACTTATGTATATCATGATAGTCGGACGCAAGAGAGTAAAGTTGGCTGACCTGAGAGTAAAGCGTAATTCTCTTAATTGTTGGTGTTATTTATTTTTGGTTTATATTTCCACCAAGGGAATATTTGGCAGTCATCCTGACAAAAACTAATCAATTCATTGATATTTATGATGATAATCTCTAGATCAGCGCGTTGATAGTATCGGTGGTTGATAGGTTGATCATCTGTAGAATCGGTTATGTGTTTATGAACGGTATACTTTTCAGGCAATAAAAAAACCCGATAGTCTTGAACCAAAGTGGATTAACTATCGGGTTCCTCAATATGGGGATATCAAAGAAAAGCAGTGGCATTAATTCAGACTACGGTTTGGCAAAAAAGTTCTTCGTGATAAGAAAAAAAACAGATTTTTTTCAATTTGATGAAAATAACATTTTTTGCACAAATCAACCGAGACCACTGTGACGAATAATCAATGGCGGTTTTTACCGCAGCGAAAGTAAAACAGGAAGTTCGATTATTGTAGTAATTGGTGTTCTTTTACATACGCTTCGAAGTCAGTGCAGCCACCGATATGTTTCTCATCAACAAAAATTTGCGGGACAGTTTCTACGGGTTTACCAACCGTTTTTTCCAGATCAGCTTTAGCGATACCTTCTGCGTGAATATCAACATAACGGAAGTCAAAGTCATCACGCTGCTCTTTCAGTCGTTCTGCCAGCTCTTTCGCGCGGACACAGTACGGGCAGCCAGGACGACCGAAAATCACAGTAAACATATAAACTCCTCTTGGTTATATTAAAGTAATGCGGTTTGATGTGTTACTCATGCTTATTTGATAGCTACTATGCCTGTATCGATCGGTAAAAAAAAGCAGAAATTGCCTTTTGCTTTAATTCATCATACCAATTTTGGTAACAGTGTTTCCGGTAGTATAATGTAGCATCAGGTTGTTAAGAGAGGATGCGATGAAAAGTCATCAAGGCAATATGAGTTCATTGGCAGATATGCCAAAACAGGTTATCCTGCTAGAAATTGTCGGAATTTTGTGCTTAATCCTGTCATATTTGACTATTAATGATATTGTCATCTTAACAGATTTACTAATGACGCCAGAAGCACATGTTGTTATGATTTTCATCGGCATAGGTTGTTTGGTTCCTGCTGCGGTTAATATCATTTGGCGTGCAGTGTATGGTCTCTCTTTTTTGGGAGTTGATCATGTTGATCATAAAAAAGAGAGCAAAAATAAGGTAGAAGGTAGTGATAACGGTAAGTAAAAATAATTTATCAGTTATTGGTGATGGCGCGATAAAGAATTATTTCGTAAGCTATAGCGCTTTTTCATTTTCCGTTGTATGGGGTTGTTAGATGAGTTCACTTGTCATTCCTGACTTATCAGTATTGCGTGAGTGGTTGGATCAGCTCAAAATTTCCTACTTTGAGTGCGATTCATGCCAGGCGCTGCATCTACCTCATATGCAGAATATTGATGGTTTATTTGATGCTAAAATTGATCTGTTGGACAATGTAATCTTGTTTTCTGCGTTGGCTGAAGTTAAACCAACCGCCATTATTCCTTTGATGGCTAATCTAAGCCAGATTAATGCCAGTTCGCTGACAATCAAGGCTTTTCTTGATATTCAGGATGAAAACCTACCGAAATTGGTGGTGTGCCAATCTTTCCTTGTTTCAGCCGGGCTGACTTTTTCCCAGTTTTCTCATTTCTTGCAACAAAGCGAAGAGCAGATTGCGGGAGTGATTTTTGAAATTCACAGTAATAACTTGTTGTATATTAATCGTGATATCGAAATCGAGAGTGACATTGAAGAGGAAGAGGAATCACAAGTTTCTGCTAAGGCGCCGACTTTTACTTTGCACTAATATTTTCAACACGGTTATCCAACAATGCAATGTACGCATTATTCTGCGGGGCACTGTCACTCTTGTCAGTGGCTCGAAAAACCCTATTCTCAGCAGTTAGAAGATAAGCAGCAGAATTTAAAGCAGTTATTACCTCAAGCTATTGTGAAGCAATGGTTACCTCCAATTGCCAGCCAACAAGATGCCTTTCGTAATAAAGCTAAAATGGTCGTCAGTGGCAGTGTAGAACGCCCATTGCTAGGCATGTTGTATCGTGATGGCACGGCGGTTGATCTGTGTCATTGTCCTCTCTATCCAGCGCATTTTCAGCCTGTATTCGATGTTGTTAAATCGTTCATTGCTTGTGCCGGGTTGACGCCATATAACGTTGCTCGTAAACGGGGTGAACTGAAATATTTGTTGCTGACAGAAAGCCGTCATAGCGGTGAAATGATGTTACGTTTTGTACTGCGTTCTGAAACAAAAATTGCTCAACTGGAGCGTGCTTTACCTCGGTTGTGTGAGCAATTGCCACAGCTTACGGTGATCTCTGCCAATATTCAGCCAATCCATATGGCGATTTTGGAGGGGGAAAAAGAGATTCTGTTTACTGAACAAAAGGCGCTGAAAGAACAGTTCAATGGCATTCCTCTTTACATCCGTCCACATAGCTTTTTCCAAACTAACCCGAAAATGGCTTCTGAATTGTATGCAACAGCAGGGCGTTGGGTTCGTGAACTGAAAATCAGTAGCATGTGGGATCTATTCTGCGGTGTTGGGGGTTTTGGTCTGCATTGCGCAGATAAAAATACCTGTTTAACCGGCATTGAAATCAGCTCAGAAGCCATTGATTGTGCCCGCGATTCGGCGAAAACACTAGGTTTGGAAAACATCGAGTTTCAAGCTTTGGACTCAACACATTTTGCTGTAGCAAAAGATCAAATTCCGCAATTGGTTTTGGTCAATCCGCCTCGTCGGGGAATTGGTAAGGTGTTGTGCGATTATCTCAGTAAAATGGCTACGAATTATATTCTTTATTCAAGCTGTAATGCTCAGACAATGGCGAAAGACATTGCTGCGCTAGCTAACTATCGTGTAGAAAAGGTACAGTTGTTTGATATGTTTCCTCATACTGAACATTACGAAGTTTTAGCGTTATTGATATTAAATCATAACTGAATAACGAAAGGATGTGTGGGGATGGGGTTCCAAAAGAGAACGCCCTATCCCGTTTAGTCATGGCGCTCAAAAGCAAGTGCACGACGTTCAATCATCCGCATCAGCAAAGTCAGGATACCGTTGACACATAGATAAATCACCCCTGCGGCCATAAAAGCCATCACATCATAATTGCGGCCAAATAGAAGCTGACTGTATCCCATTACTTCCAGCAAAGTAATCGTACTTGCGAGAGAAGTACTCTTGAAAATCAATACAACTTCGTTGGAATAGGAAGATAACGCCCGTTTAAAAGCATAGGGCAGCAGGATCTGCATAGATTGTGCTTTAGACATGCCCAATGCTTGACAGGATTGCCATTGACCAGCAGGAATTGCCTTTACTGCGCCATAGAATAGCAGAGTAGAATATGCCGCACTGTTAAGCGCTAGCGTTACCATTGCGCACAGCCAGGGTTCAGACAGTAATTGCCAAAGCCACGGGTACGCTTTTATGGAAGGAAACTGCCCAGGCCCGTAATAAATCAGAAAGAACTGTACCAACAAAGGCGTACCGGTAAACAGAGTAATGTAGGTTTTTACCAGTTGTGTCAGTACTGGCAGTTTCATGGTCAGAACCATAGTGAACAGGACGGACATCATGAAAGCAACAAAAAGCGCTGTGACGGTCAGGCTTAGACTGGTTTGCAGACCTGGTAAAATTTGTTGAATATACTCAAACATCAGGGAGCACTCCGATCAAAGCGAGTGGTATGCATCTCAATTTTCTTTAGAATAAACTGACTGATCAGAGTGATAGCCAGATAGATAAGCGCCACAATCATATACCAGGTAAAGGGTTCCTGAGTGCGTGTGGCAATACTTTTGGTTTGTTGCATGAGATCATTCACACTGATAAGCGATACCAGCGCGGTATCTTTCAACAAAACTAACCATTGGTTACCGAGCCCTGGTAGAGCATGTCGCCACATTTGAGGCATGATCAGGCGGAAAAATATTTCAGCGCGACCAAGACCTAATGCTTGACCGGCTTCCCATTGGCCGGCCGGAATGGCTTTTATCGCACCACGGAGTGTCTGGGATGCATAGGCAGAGTAGAGTAGGGAAAGTGCAATGACACCACAAAGGAATGGGCTGACATAAAAGTCTTGAATATCTATCTGAATTCTGGAGTGCCAGAAGATAAGATTAATGTCAAAGCCATCAGCCAGTGTCATGAGAAGTTGTGATGCGCCGAAGTAAACGAACAGCACGACCAAAATTTCTGGCAATCCTCTGAACAGAGTGACCCAACAGGTGCCAAGTATGGCGAAGGGTTTCCAACGGGCTGATTCCCAAGCAGCAAATAGCATAGCTAAAATCAGACCAAGCACTAATGCAGACACGGCAAGGCCGACGGTGATGCCGGCGGCGCTTGTTAGAGATTGGAATTCATTCATAGAGATTCGGCTACTTATTTAAACCATTTTTTATAAATGATGTCATAAGTACCATCTCGTTTGATGTCAGCGAGTGCTTTATTCAGCTTATCTTGTAGATCTTTGTTACCCTTACGAACTGCAATACCTAAGCCGATACCAAAGTAATTTTTGTCAGTGACTTTGTTACCTACGGTACTTAAGTTTTCATTCTTTTTCAGCCACTCGTTAACAACGGCAGTGTCACCGAAAACGGCGTCCAGACGGCCATTTTTCAGATCCAGAATCGCATTTTGATAGCTGTCATAAGGAACGGTTTTAATCTCTTTTCGTTGTTCCATCAGATATTTTTGGTGAGTTGTACCATTCTGGATACCCACAAGTTTGCCTTTCAGCTCTGCGGTGTTGGAGACTTTGCCTTTAACGGAGATAAAAACCGCGGAGTTATCGTAATAAGTGTTAGTAAAATCAACCTGCTTTTGGCGTTCAGGGGTAATATCAATACCTGCGGCTAAAGCGTCGAAGCGACGGAATTTCAGGCTAGGGATCAGGCTGTCAAAGGATTGGTTAGTGAAGGTACATGTTGCATTGATTTTCTCACAGATGGCATTGGCCAAATCGACATCAAAACCCTGAATTTTATTATTTGCATCGATGAACTCAAACGGAGGGTAAGTGGCTTCTGTGGCAAAACGAATGGTCTCTTTTTCCGTGGCGGTTGCAGATAAAGCTACTGTGCCTAAGAGGGCTGCAAAAAGTAGTTTTTTCATCGCTATATCCTATTAATAGTTAGTGTGATAGATAATTAGCAAAGGCTTTGGTTTGTGGTTGCGTAAAATGGCTGATATCACCTTGTTCTATAATGTGGCCGTTTTCCATATATACGACATGGCTTGCGGCCTTGCGGGCGATTTCCACTTCATGGGTAACGATAATCTGTGTAATACCCGTAGCGGATAATTCATGGATGATATTGACAACCTGTGCTGTAATTTCTGGGTCCAGCGCTGCCGTTGGTTCATCAAATAATAAAACTTGGGGTTCCATCATTAATGCTCGTGCAATAGCAACCCGTTGCTGTTGCCCACCAGATAAATGTTGTGGGAAGCGGCCAGCAAAATCATCTAAGCGCAAACGGGAAAGGAGCTTATCCGCTTTTTCCCGCGCTTGTTGCTTGGATAAACCCAGTACGCGACAAGGCGCTTCGATCAGGTTATCCATAACAGTAAGGTGTGGCCACAAGTGATATTGCTGAAAAACCATACCTACATTCTGGCGTAGAGAATGAATCTCCTTTGTTCCTGGTGTTTGTTCGAAATCGAATTGATGATTAGCAATATGCAACTGGCCGGATCGTGGTATTTCCAGCAGGTTTAGTACTCGTAACAATGTACTTTTACCTGCGCCACTTGGCCCTAGCAAAACCATCGTTTCCCCTGAAGAACACTCAAGATTAATATCAAACAGTGCCTGATGGATACCGTAATAGCAATCAATGCTTTTTAATTGAATACTCATGCTTTAATTCTGAATAGTCAGTGATTTAGTTCGATGCTAAACCCGTTAGCATAATTATGCAATATCTTATGTACAGAATATTATTAATTGATATTTCAATTACATGTCTGATTAACGTGCGCTATTCTCTCCTTAGTGCAATTTGTCAACAAAGGCTTATTTATTCTATTGGCATACTGCGAAAAGATGAATAGGTCACAAATGGGCCAGCATTAGGATAAGTAACCACTGTTGACGATTTATGACCATGAAACGCCCGAACGGTTATTTATGACATCAAGTATTATTGTGGCTCAAATTCTGGTTAAGTAAAGAATGCGATCAGTAAAGGTGCGAGCAAACTCAGGACGAAACCGTGAACTATCGCTGCTGGAACAATACTGACGCCCCCGCACCGTTGTAATACTGGCAAGGTGAAATCCATCGAAGTGGCACCACTTAATCCTAGAGCGCTTGAGCGATATCGATTGATTAGAATCGGAATTAGCATAATTGCTGCCAGTTCGCGTGCCAGGTCATTAAAGAATGCAGCACTACCGATTACCGGCCCGTAAGCATCAGAAAGTAAGATGCCAGAAAGGGAATACCAACCATAACCGGAAGCCAACGCTAAACCTGTTTTCACTGGCAGCCCAAGAATAAGTGCTGCGATAGCCCCGCCGGTAAGCGCACTGACAGCAATGACAATTGCAATAATGGTACCGCGGCGGTTTAGCAATATCTGTTTCAGGCTCATACCGTTATTACGTAATTGAATTCCGACGAGCAACAGTAAAACGATTAAGGCAATTTCACTGGCATGATTGGAGAAGTGCAGCCATGACCAGCCAGTGAGCCCAAATAGGAAACCTAAAATCAGTACACCACATAATTTCAGTGATTCAAAAATCATATGTAAACGGGAAGGGGGTTTTTCCTGTTTATGCGGACTAATAATCCAAGGATCGTGTTTTTCAAGCAGGAATAACGCTAGCATATTAGCTGTAAAAATACATAAAAAAAATGTTATCGCATATTGAAAGATAGAGAAGAGGTTACGGCCTAAATCGTCCAACAAAGCCAAGCTGATTCCCATTAAAAACAGGATGATATAGACCATTGCGTTAAGAAGGTGATGAACAGCACTTAACAGTGTCTTATTATTCAAATGGGTAAGATAGCCTAGCGTTAACGGCAAAAGAATGATCAGCAGCCCAGAGTACATAATTAACATCCTTTAAAACAATTAACGTCTTTTTATCCAAATTCAGTATAAAAATCGATTGTAAAGACTATAAAAATAAAAGATAACAATTTTTTTACATTAAGAGAATAGCCAGGATAGAGTGAAATGTATTGTTGCTCAAAGAATTTTTTATTCTTAAGGTGGGTGTGTTATTAATAACTTTCAGTGGATATAAAACGTAAAGGGAACGGTAACTATCTGGAATGAGTGGAAATCTCAGGTTTTCGTGGTATTGCAAGAAATAAGTTTTTACTATTTTTCTGAATCCAATGCTTAATATGGTGATATTTAAATGAATTTTATTCGTTCGAAACGTCGATGGGTTGTATTGTTAGCTATTGTGACCGTTATCACATTGGTTCTGGGATATTTTCTGTATAGGCCAGAAGCGATTAAATATCAGACAGTCTCTATTATTAAAGGCGATTTGGAAAAAAATGTACTGGCAACGGGGAAATTGGATGCGGTCAGAAAAGTGGATGTGGGCGCACAGGTAAGTGGTCAGTTGCAGAATTTGTATGTTGAAGTGGGTGATAAGGTGACAGAAGGCCAATTATTGGCATTGATTGATCCTAAACCTGCGCAAAACCAGGTCAAAGAAGTTGAAGCCACGATCAAAGAATTGAGTGCTTATTTGATAGAAGCCAAGGCACAATTGGCATTGGCGCAGGTGACATTACAGCGTCAGAACAATCTGGCAAAAGTACAGGCGGTCTCACTCCAGGAATTGGATCAGGCTAAAACGGATGTTGAAGTAAAAAGAGCGAAGGTAGAAACTTTATTGGCGCAAATCAGTAAAAATCAGGCCAGCCTTGATACTGCTCAGACTAATTTGCAATATACCCGGATTACCGCGCCAATGGATGGTATCGTTGTCAATATCAAAACCCTTCAGGGGCAAACAGTCATTGCGGCACAGGAAGCCCCGACTATTCTGACGCTGGCTGATCTGGGAACGATGTTGGTAAAAGCGGAAGTGTCAGAGGCCGATGTTATTTACCTGAAACCGGGCCAGAAAGCCTCTTTTACTGTATTAGGCGCACCGGATAAAAATTTTCCAGGGGTGTTGAAGGATATTTTGCCGACGCCAGAAAAGATTAATGATGCCATTTTCTTCTATGCCCGTTTTGAGGTAGCTAATCCTCAGCAACTTTTGCGTTTGCAAATGACCGCCCAAGTGAAAATTCAGCTTGATTCCCATCGTGATGTGTTAATGATCCCGATCTCTGCTCTGGGTAAACAGATTACGCCAACTCGCTATGAGGTGGATATCTTGAATGGCGATAAAGAAGAGAAACGAGAAGTGACCATTGGTGTGCGCAATGATGTAAATGTACAGATTCTATCTGGCCTGAAAGAACATGAGCAGGTGATCACTGGTCATAGTGAAGAAGTCGAGGATGAGTAATGGATGCGTTACTTGAGCTGAAAGGTATAGAGCGCAGCTATCCCGCTGGTGAGCAGCAGGTAAAAGTACTGGATGATGTCACCTTGTCTATTCATGCCGGTGAGATGGTTGCCATTATCGGCGCGTCAGGTTCGGGTAAATCGACACTGATGAATATTCTTGGTTGTCTTGATAAACCCAGTCAGGGTGAATATCGGGTTGCAGGACAGAATGTTGCTGAACTGAGTGATGATGAACTGGCAGCACTAAGGCGGGAACATTTTGGCTTTATTTTTCAGCGTTATCATTTGCTAACTCATTTGACCGCTGAACAGAATGTGGAAATTCCTGCTATCTACTCAGGAGCCTCTAAAGCGGTACGTCGCCAGAGAGCCATAGAATTACTTGGTCGTTTGGGGCTTGAAGAGAGAATCTGCTATCGTCCGGGGCAGCTCTCTGGTGGACAGCAGCAGAGGGTCAGTATCGCCAGGGCGTTGATGAACGGTGGTCAGGTCATTTTGGCCGACGAACCAACGGGAGCGTTGGATAGCTATTCTGGCGAAGAGGTGATGTCGATCCTCAAACAACTGTGTGAACAAGGGCATACCGTCATTATTGTCACTCATGATCCGAAAATCGCAGCGCAGGCACAGCGGGTTATTGAGATCAAGGATGGTCATATTATGAGTGATTCCGGCACGCAAAGGGGTAGAAAAGTCACTCAAACTCCGTCGTTAACATCAAAAATATCTTCGATACGCCAGACCCTTGGGCGGTTTAATGAAGCTTTATTCATGGCATGGCGGGCGATGGTTGCCAACAAGATGCGAACGTTACTGACCATGTTGGGGATCATCATTGGTATTGCTTCTGTCGTGACTATTTTGGTTATCGGAGATGCTGCCAGGGCATCGGTGTTATCCGATATTAAAGAGATTGCGACGAACACCATTGATATTTATCCGGGAGAAGATTTTGGCTTTGATGATCCGGTCAGTATGCAAGCGCTGAAAATAGAGGATGCAGACGCGATTAAAGCGCAACCCTATATTTTGGCGGTTTCACCAGAAATTGAGGGGCAAATGCGCCTTCGTAAAGGGAACATTGATGTTGCTTCGAGAGTGACTGGCGTTGGTGATGAATTTTTTCAGGTTTATGCTCTGCGTTTTGCTCAGGGAATGGGGTTTTCATTGGATATGATACGCCGTCAGGGGCAAGTTGTGGTTATTGATAAAAATACTCAGCGTAAATTGTTTCCTCACCAGAAAAAGGTGATTGGGGAGGTGATTTTGGTGGGTAATATGCCGGCCACAATTGTGGGAGTGATATCTGATAAGAGAGCTGCATTTGGCAGTAGCAAATCATTGCATGTCTGGTTGCCTCATAGCACGATGACTAGCCGTCTGATAAACCGGCATTATCTGGATTCAATTACTGTCAGAATAAAGGATGATTATAACTCTAAGGATATAGAAAAGAAGATAGTTCAATTGCTCACTTTGCGCCACGGCAAAAAGGATGTTTTTACCTATAACGTGGACATGATGGTAAAAGCAGCGGAAAAAACAGCCCATACTTTACAACTGTTTTTGACGCTGGTGGCGGTTATTTCACTGATAGTTGGCGGTATTGGTGTCATGAATATTATGTTGGTTTCAGTAACTGAACGTACAAGAGAGATCGGCATCCGTATGGCAGTAGGCGCAAGAACCAGTGATGTGATGCAGCAGTTTCTGATAGAAGCTATTTTGGTTTGTCTGGTTGGTGGCGTTTTGGGCATTGCACTCTCTTATATGATTGCATTTATCGCTCAATTAGCGCTCCCTGGCTGGAGTTTTGTTTTCCAGCCTGTTGCTTTACTCAGTGCTTTCGCCTGTTCTACCGCAATTGGGGTGATATTTGGATTTCTGCCGGCCCGTAATGCTGCTCGTCTTGATCCAATCGAAGCGTTGGCAAGAGAATAAGCGGAAATAATATGACGCCGCAGGTAATTGCCTGCGGCGTATGAAAATAATACCTGGTTATGACCCACAGGCCAGGCTATTTAGCCTTTGGGTTCGTTTTCAAGAGGAACAATAATACTGGCATGATTTCCCTTTGGTCCTTGGTGAACGCTGAAATTCACCTTTTGGCCCGCTTTCAGCGTCCGGTAACCGTCCATCTGAATGGTTGAGTAATGAGCGAATATATCTTCTCCGCCGCTTGCCGGGCAAATAAACCCAAAACCCTTAGCATTATTGAACCACTTAACAGTACCTGTCTCCATACTTCTACATCCCTCGTTTAATGATTTCGGTTGAGATGAGCCATTAATATAACAGTCGTAAACAATCACATGTAAACAGTGACATTATCTATGTTTGTTCACAAAACATACTGTAGTAAAAATCAAATTCTCGTCAAGCACAGAACAAATGTCTGGTTGTTTTGAATGACTAAAGTTTGATATAGATAACGATATGAGTTTCGTTCATGCACTTTTATGCCGAGTTTTCATAGGGGAATAGTCTGTGGTAAAAGGAGTTGCCCAGATAATGATAAGATAAATGGCAACATAATTTATTTGCTGGCAGTGGCTGGTTTTAGAGATTAATCCGTTGGGAAAATAATGAACGAGTATCATAATAGTTTGAAAAGTAAGGAATCTATTAAGGATGAGCGACAGCAAAAATTGCAGCCGCCGTCGATGTATCAGGTCATTCTTAACAATGATGATTACACTCCGATGGAGTTTGTAGTTGACGTATTACGAAAGTTCTTTTCTTATGATATTGAACGGGCAACGCAATTAATGTTGGATGTCCATTATCAAGGGAAGGCTGTTTGTGGGGTTTATACTGCTGAGGTGGCAGAAACTAAAGCAGCCCAGGTAAATATGTATGCCAGGGAGTATGGGCATCCATTACTTTGTACGCTGGAAAAAGTTTGACCAGGTATACTGATTTTTAGGGGGAGGTGCTTATGCTCAATCAAGAGCTTGAACTTAGTCTTAATATCGCCTTTGCTAAAGCACGGGATAACAGACACGAGTTTATGACCGTGGAGCACTTATTGCTGGCGTTGTTAAGTAATTCATCAGCGCGTGAAGCATTGGAAGCCTGCAAGGTCAATCTGGCTCAATTGCGTAAGGAGCTGGAGAATTTTATTTCACAAACGACACCGTTGTTACCTGAAAATGATGAGCGGGAGACTCAGCCAACGTTGAGCTTCCAACGTGTTCTTCAGCGCGCGGTATTTCATGTTCAATCCTCTGGGCGTTCAGAGGTCTCTGGTGCTAATGTGCTGGTGGCTGTTTTTAGCGAACAGGAGTCTCAAGCGGCTTATTTGCTGCGTAAACATGATGTGAGTCGTCTGGACGTGGTTAATTTCATTTCTCACGGAACTCAAAAAGAGGACTCGGAATCGGATCATCAGGAGACAGGCACGCAATCAGCAGAAGAGCAGCTTACAGGAGAGGATCGGTTGGAAAATTTTACAACTAATCTTAATCAACTCGCTCAAAGAGGACAGATTGATCCATTGATTGGCCGCCAGGATGAGTTAGAAAGAACAATTCAGATATTGTGCCGCCGTCGAAAAAACAACCCATTGTTGGTCGGAGAATCGGGGGTTGGTAAGACAGCTATTGCAGAAGGGCTGGCGTGGCGGATTGTGCAAAAAGATGTACCGGAAGTGATGGCAGATTGTACGATTTATTCGCTGGATATTGGTTCATTGCTAGCGGGAACTAAATATCGTGGCGATTTTGAGAAGCGCTTCAAAGCATTGTTAAAAACCCTTGAGCAGGATAGAAAAAGTATTCTATTTATAGATGAAATCCATACCATTATCGGTGCGGGGGCTGCGTCAGGGGGGCAGGTTGATGCGGCTAATCTGATTAAGCCATTGTTATCCAGTGGACGTATCAGAGTGATTGGTTCTACGACCTATCATGAATTCAGTAATATTTTTGAAAAAGATCGGGCATTAGCGCGTCGTTTTCAGAAGATTGATATTGTTGAACCTTCACCCGAAGAGACGGTACAGATTATTAGAGGGTTGCGGCCAAAATATGAGGCGCACCATGATGTACGTTATACCACGAAAGCTATCCGTGCTGCGGTTGATTTATCGGTGAAATACATTACTGATCGCCACTTACCGGATAAGGCGATCGATGTGATCGATGAAGCTGGGGCGCGTACTCGTCTGGTGCCGATTAGTCGCCGTAAAAAAACGATTAATGTGTCGGATATTGAATTCGTTGTTGCCCGGATTGCCCGGATTCCTGAAAAAACCGTTTCTGCCAGTGATAAAGATGTCCTAAGAACGCTGGATGAGCGGCTGAAAATGTTGGTATTCGGTCAGGATACCGCGATTGCGGCATTGACCGAAGCCATTAAGATGAGTCGTGCAGGGTTGGGGCAGGATAATAAACCGGTGGGTTCTTTCCTACTTGCAGGTCCGACAGGCGTAGGGAAAACGGAAGTCACCGTACAGCTTGCTAAGGTGTTGAATATCAAATTATTGCGTTTTGATATGTCAGAATATATGGAACGCCATACAGTAAGTCGTTTAATTGGCGCACCACCGGGATATGTTGGTTTTGATCAAGGAGGATTGCTGACGGATGCTGTGATTAAACATCCTCATTCAGTATTGCTGCTTGATGAGATTGAAAAAGCACATCCAGATGTATTTAACCTGTTATTGCAAGTCATGGATAACGGTACTCTGACTGATAACAACGGGCGCAAAGCGGATTTTCGTAATGTCATTTTAGTCATGACAACGAATGCGGGTGTACGTGAAACACAGCGCAAATCCATTGGATTTAAGCAGCAGGATAACAACTCCGATGCAATGGAAGAAATTAAGAAAGTGTTTACACCGGAATTCCGTAACCGTCTTGATGGTATCATCTGGTTTAATACGCTTTCTATTGAAGTCATTCAACAGGTAGTTGATAAGTTCATTGTCGCCTTGCAAGCACAATTGGATGACAAAGGCGTTTCGCTGGAGGTCAGTGCGGATGCTCGTCAATGGCTATGTGATAAAGGCTATGATAAAGCAATGGGTGCTCGTCCAATGGCGCGGGTTATTCAGGATAGCTTGAAAAAACCGTTGGCAAATGAACTCCTATTCGGCTCATTAGTTCACGGTGGCTCGGTGAGTATTGGTTTGGATAAGGCAAAACGCATACTGACCTACGATTTCAGCAATGCTTATAAGCAGAAGCCGGAAGATGTAGTGCACTAATAGAAGAGCGACACCACAGGTGAATACAACGTTGTTAAATACAAAGTTGCTACCTGTGGTGTAATATCTGAAAACGGTAATGAATCAGCGGCTACGGAAGACGATACGGCCTTTGCTCAGGTCATATGGGGTCAGCTCAACTGTAACCTTGTCGCCTGTCAGGATGCGAATATAGTTTTTACGCATTTTACCTGAAATGTGAGCAGTGACTACGTGCCCGTTTTCTAATTCAACGCGGAACATAGTGTTTGGTAGTGTGTCTAGCACAGTACCTTGCATTTCAATATTGTCTTCTTTGGCCATCTAATCCTCTAAGTTTAATAACCATCGTTTTTAACGGGCAAGATAATGCCGAAAAACCCTCATTATGTAAAGGAATGTTGTATTTTAACCCGTTATTTTGCAAATAGTGCATAGTGATATTTATGTTATCAGCAACATGAATCGGTCAAATGTTGATTATAATTCCAGTACTTGTTGTAACCAGCAACCAGGTTTTAATGACCGATTTCTGAATTGATAAAGATACTGAATAAATTCTTCCCTAGGGATCTCTTTTGCACCCAGTGAAGCTGTGTGATGGTTAAGCACTTGGCAATCCAGTAGTTCACCACCGTGTCGCAGAAAATGGCGATAGAAGGCAATGAACGCACATTTGGATGCATTCTCCATTCTGCTGAACATAGACTCACCGCAGAATAGTGTGCCAACGCTGACACCGTACAAACCACCAACAATCCGCTCATTGTGCCAGACTTCTACTGAATGCGCTTGTCCTATCTGATATAATTTTTTATAGCCTTGTTGAATATCCTTGCCTATCCATGTTCCTTCCTGCCGTTGAGCACAGAAATGAACCACCTGTTCAAAAGCATGATTCACCGTAATATGGTATGGGGGATTGCGCAGAAACCGGCGTAGGGTTCGGCCGATATGCAATTCACCCGGAATGATCACCGCACGCGGATCAGGGGACCACCAAAGTGGCATTTCACTGGGTAAAAACCAGGGAAAAATACCTTGATGGTAGGCTGCATTTAATCGCTTAGCGGATAAATCTCCCCCGACTGCCAGTAGGCCGTTAGGCTCCGTTAGTGCTTCTTTCGGGTGAGGAAAATCATATGAATCAGTATTCAGTTGAATTATTGGCATCGTGTGTTACTGCCCCGGTTCAAGACGAATCTGATGTGGCCGCTGATAAAACTGATAATAGCGACCTTGCTGAGCCAGTAATTCATTATGCTGCCCTTGTTCAATAATAGTGCCGCCATCCATGACGTAAATACGGTCCATATGGTCAAGCCCGTACAGGCGGTGGGTGACAATAATCAGTGACTTATGCTGACAATGCTGACGCAATAGAGATAGAATTTGTTGTTCAGTATCCGCATCGAGTCCTTCCGTAGGTTCATCCAGTAACATCAGTGGCGCCGAGTGCAGTAGCGCTCTGGCAATTCCCATGCGGCGCTGTTCACCGCCTGACAACTGACGACCGCCTTCACCCATCCAGCAGTTTAGTCCCTCATTGGTTTCCAGTAGATTGCTTAAACCTACCTGTTTCAGCACAATTTCTAGTTCATTATCGGTTGCATTTGGTTTTGCCAGTAATAAATTCTGTCGTAAAGTATGACTGAACACATGAACACGTTGTGAAACAACCGATATCATACTGCGCAGAGTTGATTCGTCATAAGCAGTAATAGAATGCTGATTCAGACAGATTGATCCTGAATCAATATCCCAGGCCCGGGTCAATAATTGTAGCAAGGTAGATTTACCACAACCGGTTTTGCCTAACAGCGCGACATGTTCCCCTGCTTTCAAGCAGAGAGAAACATTTTTCAGGACGGCCATTGGCTGATCAGGATAAGTGAAACTGATATTTTTGATATCAATACTGGCTTGAGCTGAACTTTCCGGCCCTGATGTAGGAAACGTTACTTCCGGTTCTTGTTGCATCAATTGAGAAACCCGGGTTGCAGAGGTAATGACCTGACCTAGATGTTGGAATGCAACAGTGACAGGGCCCAGAGTTTCAAATGCGGCAAGAGAACAGAAGACGAACAGTGCGATTAATGCCCCCGGCTGGTTGTTTCCTCCCACACCGTTCGCTGCCAGCCATAAAATCAATGTAACGGTCATACCGGTGGCAAAAATCATGACTGCCTGTGACAAGCCGGTTAGGTTCGCTTGCTGTTGCTGATGTCTTAACCAACGTGACTCAATATCAGCCATTGACTTGCGGAAACGGCCAGCAGCACCGAATACCATCAATTCAGCTTGTCCTTGCAATGCCGCTGTGAGTTGGGTGCGGTATTGACCACGCAGAATAGTCAGATTGCGGCCAACGGATTTACCTGCGTTATAAAATATTGATGGCAGCAGGATCAACAGAGCCAGCATAATACCGCCAAGGGTATAGGCTAATGTGAGATCCAGAAAGCCAAGGCCGAAAGTGAGGACCATGATAACGATAAGAGCTGATAATATCGGCGAAATCACCCGTAAATAGAGATGATCCAATGTTTCAACATCAGCAACTAGTCGGTTTAATAATTCTCCTTGGCGAAAACGAGCTATTCCTCCCGGTGAAAGTGGCAAAATTTTCTGAAAGGCAAAAACCCGTAAATGTGCCAATACCCGGAAAGTGGCATCATGGCTAACCAACCGTTCAGCATAGCGCCCGGCAGTTCGAAGAATGGCTGAGCCACGGACACCGGCCGCCGGTAGCATATAGTTGAATGTATAACCGGTAAGACCTGCTAGTGCTGCGCCTGCAAGGAACCAGCCAGAGAGGGTCAGCAAACTTATGCTGGCGAGTAGTGTAACAATGGTCAGAACCATGCCTAAACTGATAAGAAACCAATGACGGCGATAGAGCGCCAGAAAAGGAAGCAATACCCGCATAATTACAGCTCCTCACTTCGATGGGATAACAGGCGGGTGAATACCCCTTGAGATTGGCTTAGCGATTGGTAATCTCCCTGTTCAATAATCAACCCCTTTTCCATGACCCAAATCTGATCATATTCCAGCGTTTCTTCCAATTGATGGGTAACTAACAGGGTCATCTGATGATGAGATGCCTGATTGAGTGTTTTCATCACCTGTTGTTCGCTATGCGCATCCAGGCTAGCGCCAGGCTCATCCAGTAATAATAACCGGCAAGGTTTCAATAGGGCACGGGCAACAGCGATACGTTGGGCCTGACCAACGGATAATCGTGCTGCATTATCACCGATGATGGTATTCAGTCTATCGGGTAAATCGTGAATAAATTCAGTGACGTATGCTTGTTCCATAACCTGATGGATTTGTTGTTGATTGGCATTAGGTTGGTTCAGACGAATATTATCAAGCAAAGTCTGCTCAGGCAGATGTGGATTTTGTCCAACCCAGCTCAGTTGATCACGCCATCTCTGTTGATCCAACTCACACAGTTCAGTGCCATTAATTTGTATTGAACCACGATAGGGCAGGAACCCTAACAATAAATTCAAGAGGGAACTTTTACCTGCTCCACTTTGACCAACTAATGCCACTCGTTGATTTTTCTCTATAGTAAAATTCAACGGGCCAGCAAGCCGGTTGCCGTCGTGGGCCAAAATTTCCAGATTATTAGCAATGATGGTCAACGGATCTTGGGGGGGAAGTGTTTTATCACCACCGGCAGGCGCATATTCACCATCACTGCTCAATAAAGTCACTAATGCTTCGGCGGCCCCAATCGCCTGTGCTTTAGCGTGATAATAAGTACCCAGATCGCGTAATGGCTGAAAAAATTCTGGGGCGAGGGTTAACACCAGAAAACCGGCAAACAGGGTAACGCCCATCCCGTAACTGCCAAAATTAAGCTCCCCCAAATAGGAGAAACCGAAATAGACAGCGACAACGGCAATAGAAATGGCAGCAAAGAACTCCAGCACCGCAGAAGAAAGGAACGCTAATCTCAGCACTTCCATCGTTCTGCAACGGAAGTTTTCGGTGGATTCGTTGATTTGTTGTGTTTCTACTTTGCCGCGATAAAACAAGCGCAACGTTTCTAACCCACGTAACCTATCAAGAAAATTACCGCTTAATCGCCCTAGTGCGACAAAATTACGCCGATTAGCGTCTGCGGCGCCTAAACCAACCAGCGCCATAAACAGCGGGATCAGGGGAGCAGTAGCGAATAAAATTAGCCCGGCAGCCCAGTTAACAGGGAATAGGGTGATCAGAATAAGAATAGGGATTATGACGGCGAGAGACATCTGTGGCAGATAGCGGGAATAATAATCCTGCATATCTTCTATCTGCTCAAGAATAATGGTTGCCCAGCTACCGGCTGGTTTACCTTTAACCCACATTGGGCCAAGTTGTTCCAGCTTATCCAATACCATAGCGCGGATTTTCTGACGCACGACTTTGCCACAGATAAAACCGATTCGTTCCCGAATGGCACTGATGATAGCTCGTAACACAAAGGCGGCTGCTAGCAACCAAAATTCGTTCGTGATGTGCTCGCGTGGAAGATTATCCATGATTAAAGCTTGCAGAATTGAGGCCAGTAGCCAAGCTTGAGCAATAATCAATAATCCATTGATTAAGCCAAATAACATGGACAGGCGGAGCCAGCGTTGGGCCGGGGCACTTTGCTGTTTCAGCCAGCGAACTAATTCATACTGTCTTATTTTGTCCATAAGGAAAAATTCTAATTTAACAGGTGAGGGTAATGGTGTACCAAAAGGCTGGACATATCCTATGTGTCAACATCCTGCTGATATGTTACATGTTAAAAAGCGCTACCGAAATAGCGCCTTGAAAGAAAAAGAATTTATTTAGCGGCTAGCCCATCCAAGAAACGTTCTGCGTCAAGGGCTGCCATACAACCTGTACCGGCGGACGTAATTGCCTGTCGGTAGGTATGATCCATGACATCACCGGCGGCGAATACACCGGGAATGGAGGTCTGAGTGGCGTTACCCTGTAAACCGGATTGAACTTTGATGTAACCATTATCCAGTTCTAATTGGCCTTCAAAGATAGCGGTATTGGGAGTATGGCCGATAGCAATGAAGGTGCCGGTAACCGCCAATTCTTCTGTAGCGCCACTTTGGGTATCGCGTAGGCGAACACCGGTAACGCCCATATCATCACCGAGTACTTCATTCAGAATACGATCGGTGTGCAGGATGATATTGCCATTTTTGACTTTATCCATCAGGCGACTGATCAAGATCTTCTCTGAACGGAATGTATCACGGCGATGAATTAGATGAACTTCCGCTGCAATATTTGCCAGATATAAGGCCTCTTCTACCGCAGTATTACCACCGCCAACAACGGCGACTTTCTGGTTACGATAAAAGAAACCATCACAAGTTGCACAGGCTGAAATACCACGCCCTTTGAATGCCTCTTCAGAAGGTAAACCTAAATAACGGGCAGAAGCACCTGTTGCGATAATCAGTGCGTCACAGGTATATTCTTGTTCATCACCATAAAGGCGTAAAGGCCGGTTTTGCAGATCAACTTTTTGAATATGGTCAGAAATGATTTCAGTTTGGAATTTTTCAGCATGTTGGTGCATGCGCTCCATTAACCCTGGGCCGGTCAAATCTTCAGGATCGCCCGGCCAGTTTTCGACCTCGGTGGTTGTAGTCAATTGACCGCCTTTTTCAACCCCGGTAATAAGAACCGGATTTAAATTTGCTCGGGCAGCATAAACCGCAGCGGTATAGCCTGCTGGACCGGAGCCAAGAATAATGAGTTTGTGGTGTTTGGCGGCGCTCATGAATACCTCATTTCCATTTATCACCTATCGAATATCGAACGATTGTAGGAGAAATAGGAGGGTAAAAAAAGTTAAAAGACTCATGTTACTAACGATTTTACCGATAGATATTAACTAACAATGATTTTAACCTGAGAAAAGTGTCCTTTTAGTGCTGTTTGGGTTTTATTTGCTCGTTTTTAATTAATGATAGACTATCGAAACGATTAACTGAAAATTTGTTCCACAGGTTGTTCTGATTTTTGCTCATTTACTTTGACAATCGGCTGTGCATTTGCGAAAACATCACTGTAAGAGATAATTATCCACCTCGCTAAATTCGTTTCTATAAAAATCGACATGCGGATAATTCCCTCTAGTGTAGCATTAAAAAAATGGCCTGTGGGTTGCTTTACGCTGATAGAGCGAGGCTTTAACTTTAAGACATCTTTTCCAACTCAAACTCAAGAGATAGGGGAAAATGTTATGGGTGTAGGAAAATAAAGAGAGATCAACAAAATGATAGATAATAAAAAACGTCCGGGAAAAGATCTTGATCGCATAGATCGTAATATCCTAAATGAGCTACAGAAAGATGGGCGAATTTCTAATGTAGAACTGTCTAAACGGGTAGGTTTGTCTCCAACTCCGTGTCTGGAGCGTGTTCGTCGTCTGGAACGCCAAGGGTTTATTACTGGATACACGGCATTGCTGAATCCTCACTATTTGGATGCATCTTTGCTGGTATTTGTTGAAATTACCTTAAACCGTGGTGCTCCAGATGTTTTTGAACAATTCAACGCTGCTGTACAAAAATTGGAAGAGATTCAGGAATGCCACTTAGTTTCTGGTGATTTCGACTATCTATTGAAAACTCGCGTACCAGACATGTCAGCTTATCGTAAGTTGCTAGGCGAAACTTTGTTGCGTTTGCCAGGTGTTAATGACACCCGCACATATGTTGTGATGGAAGAAGTTAAGCAGAGCAATCGTCTGGTCATTAAGACTCGCTAAAATCTTACCAAAAATGTACAGGTGCAAAACTGGAAAAATTTAGGTACACTCCTGTTTATGCATACAGTTTCAACGCTGAGCTATCTCGGCGTTGTTCCGTTAAATCAACAGGAAACCTGGAGAGCCTTTCTTGAGCCAGGAATATACAGAAGATAAAAATATTAAATTAAAGAGACTGAGTAGTGGGCGCAGGCTGTTAGAAGCTGTATTGCTTGTCATTGTTATCCTAGCGGCTTATCTGCTGGTCGCACTTGTCAGTTTTAACCCTTCTGATCCCAGTTGGTCTCAGACTGCATGGCATGAGCCAGTGCATAATTTGGGTGGTGGTGTGGGTGCATGGCTGGCCGATACGCTGTTTTCTGCATTTGGCATTCTAGCTTATGTCATCCCCCCAGTGATGATATTGGGTTGCTGGACTGCTTTTAAGCAACATGATGACCGAGAGTATGTCGATTTCTTTGCGTTGGCTTTGCGCGTTATTGGCGCATTGGCAATCGTTTTGACTTCATGTGGATTAGCGGCACTGAATGTTGACGATCTCCATTACTTTGCTTCCGGCGGTATTATTGGCAGTCTGTTTAGTCGTGCGATGTTGCCTTGGTTTAATGAATTAGGCGCAACTTTGGTCTTGCTGTGTATTTGGGCAATTGGGTTGACGTTATTTACTGGTTGGTCATGGTTAACCATTGCTGAAAAAACGGGAGCAGTAATTCTGGGAGCAATAGGATTTATTACCAATCGTAGCCGTAATGAACAGGAATATATGCCATACGGTGAAACGGCTATTGAGAGGGAAGATCCCGCCGATGATAAAACAGAATTTGAATTTACAGCGGCTGATATTGATCATGATGATGTACTATTTACAGTACCTTCAGCCGTAGAGTTAGCAAAAGCTGAACTGGACGAACCAGAATTGGTGAAAGCAGAAATCGAACAAGAACAGCCAATAGATATTCCTACCACTAATATGGCTGATATTGATGCTGAACCTGAAATTCTGGTTAATACATCCGATGATATTGCACGGCCTCAGTCATTAGTAGAAGAGAGCGAAAAGAATAATGACGAACCTGTTCGTTATGTATTTGAAACGCCTGCTGAGTACCATTTTGAACCTATATCTGAATTTAATCGTGAAGCGACGCCAACATTTGAGCCCGTCGAAAATAGCCGGAATAGCAGCGACACCTTCACTTTTATGCCTGAAACAGAACCAAAAAATGTTGTAGCAGCAACCTCAACCTCTGCAACGGTTATAACAGGCAACTCTCAGGTTAAGCAAGGAATCGGGCCAGAACTACCCCGTCCTAATCCTGTCCGTATTCCAACCCGCCGTGAACTGTATGGCATTAAAGTGCCTTCACAACGTCTTGCAGAACAACAGCGTGAAGAAGAGGTCAAACAACAAGCAGGTGGAGCGGATGATGATATTGAGTCTGATAAACAGCAAGAAGCGTTGCTGAGTCAGCAGTTTCTTGAACAACAGCGCGAGCGTTATCGTATTACGACGGATACAGAAGAACAGGCCCCAATCCAGCCTCAGATAAGACAGAATCCATTTGAGCTGGAAAATGAGCCTTCGGTGGAAAAACGGGCTCAAACAGCGACAGAGACTGTCAAACAGACAGTTGAGCAGCCGCAATATAAGCGTTATCAGGCGCAAGGTCACCAGGAGAAAAAAGAGCTTTCTGCTCTGGAGAGTTTATCGATTTTAAATAACTTTTCACCGGTTGAAGATTTAGTTGAAAAAGAGCCGGCAGAGCCGTTATTTATGCCTTCTGCTCAATCAGCACCGGAAAATCAATCAGAACGACCCACAGAAATTGCTTTTGTGTCAGCATCTGTACACAATGTTGTACAGCAACCGCAGCAACCGCAGCAACCGCAGCAACCGCAGCAACCGCAGCAACCGCAGCAACCGCAGCAACCGCAGCAACCGCAGCAACCGCAGCAACCGCAGCAACCGCAGCAACCGCAGCAACCGCAGCAAGATAGCTTATTCCATCCGTTTTTAGTTCGTAACGATCAACCGTTGCCAAAACCAACGACACCAATGCCTTCGCTCGATCTGCTAACCAGTCCTTTAGCGGAAGAAGAACCCATTGATATGTTTGCCCTTGAGCAAACGTCCCGTTTGATTGAAGCGCGTCTGAGTGATTATCGAGTTAAAGCTGATGTTGTGGGTTTTTCACCCGGTCCGGTGATTACCCGGTTTGAACTGGATTTGGCTCCGGGTGTTAAAGCCTCACGTATTTCTAACTTATCAAGAGATTTAGCACGTTCTCTATCAGCGGTCGCTGTGCGTATTGTTGAAGTGATTCCGGGTAAACCTTATGTTGGCTTGGAATTGCCGAATAAAAAGCGCCAGACGGTCTATTTGCGTGAAGTATTGGATTGTGAAAAATTCCGCGATAATCCGTCACCACTGACAATTGTGTTGGGTAAAGATATTGGCGGCCAGCCGGTTGTCGCTGATTTAGGTAAAATGCCGCACTTGCTGGTGGCGGGTACAACCGGTTCGGGTAAATCTGTTGGTGTCAACGCCATGATCCTCAGTATCCTCTATAAAGCAAAACCAGAAGATGTCCGCTTTATTATGATTGACCCAAAAATGTTGGAGTTATCGGTTTATGAAGGTATTCCGCATCTGTTAACCGAAGTTGTTACTGATATGAAAGATGCTGCTAATGCACTGCGCTGGTGTGTCAGTGAAATGGAACGCCGTTATAAACTGATGTCTGCATTGGGTGTGCGTAATTTGGCGGGTTATAACGAAAAGGTTAAGCAGGCAGAAGAGATGGGACGCCCAATTCCTCATCCATTCTGGAAGCCGGGTGACAGCATGGATGTTACTCATCCGGTGCTGAAAAAAGAACCGTATATTGTTGTTATGGTAGATGAATTTGCTGACTTAATGATGACCGTCGGTAAAAAAGTTGAAGAGCTGATTGCCCGATTAGCACAGAAAGCGCGTGCGGCTGGTATCCACTTGGTTCTGGCGACTCAACGCCCATCTGTCGATATTATTACCGGCTTGATTAAAGCGAATATTCCGACTCGTATTGCCTTTACGGTTTCCAGCAAAATTGATTCCCGCACTATCCTTGATCAAGGCGGCGCTGAATCCCTGTTGGGCATGGGGGATATGCTTTATCTGGCGCCAAACTCCTCAATTCCGGTGCGTGTACATGGTGCATTTGTTCGGGATCAGGAAGTTCATGAAGTGGTTAATGATTGGAAAGCTCGTGGTCGTCCAGAGTATATTGATAGCATTCTCAGTGGTGGTGATGATGCTGAAGGTGGCTTAGGCATTGACAGCGATGAAGAGCTAGACGCCCTGTTTGATCAGGCAGTTCAATTCATAACGGAAAAACGACGAGTTTCGATTTCTGGTGTCCAGCGCCAATTCCGTATTGGTTATAACCGAGCGGCGCGTATTGTGGAACAGATGGAGGCACAGCAGATTGTCAGTGCTCCGGGTCATAATGGTAATCGTGAAGTATTAGCTCCACCGCCACATGAGAGCTGATATACCCGTTATCTTTCAAGTTGCCTCTTTGTTGGCTGCACTCGCTCACCCCGGTGACATAGTTCGTTATGCTCCCGGGGATTCGCTTCCTTGCCGTCGCGATGCATCTTGAAATCCATAGGGTATAGTGAATATTGAACGTTGAAGACCCTGATAATAAATCACGTGAAGTAATAACATTGAGAAAGGTATCTCTGATATGAAAAAGCTGATATTGATTGGTTGTTTAATGGCTGGCATGAGTATCAATGCGGTATGGGCAAATGCCAGCCAGGATTTGCAGGAGCGTTTGGGTAAAGTAAACAGTTTTCATGCCAGCTTTACTCAAACCGTCACCAGTGATGATGGAGCAACAATTCAGGAAGGTGAAGGGCAATTGTGGGTTAAACGACCAAACCTATTTAACTGGCATATGACATCACCTGATGAAAGCGTCTTGGTATCGGATGGTAAAACATTGTGGTTTTATAATCCATTTGTTGAGCAGGTAACGGCTAATTGGTTGAAAGATGCTACAGGTAACACGCCGTTTATGTTAATTACTCGTAACGATGCTAAAGATTGGTCCCAATATAAAATTAGCCAGCAAGGGAATGATTTTGAACTGACGCCGAATAATGTCACTGGTAATCTGAAACGTTTCTCGATTACCGTCACGACGGATGGCACTATCCAAAAATTTTCTGCTATTGAGCAGGATGGACAAAAGAGTGCTTATCAATTAAAAGAGCAGCAAAATACCCATGTGGATGCGGCAAAGTTCAGTTTTACGCTACCGAAAGGTGTTACGCTGGATGATCAGCGCCAGTGAGGTTTAAGTGAACAACCTGTCACTCGATTTTTCTCAAAATGAATTTCAGCCATTGGCCGCGCGTATGCGGCCGATAACATTAGAGCAATATATCGGGCAGCGGCATTTACTCGCTGAGGGAAAACCTCTGCCAAGGGCTATCCGGGCTGGACAACTGCACTCCATGATTTTATGGGGGCCACCGGGGACGGGCAAAACAACATTAGCTGAAATTATTGGGTATTATGCTCAGGCTGATGTTGAACGGATATCTGCGGTCACTTCCGGTATCAAAGAGATACGTGAATCGATTGAAAAAGCGCGTCAGAACCGGAATGCAGGGAGTAGAACTATCTTGTTTGTTGATGAAGTACATCGTTTTAACAAAAGTCAACAGGATGCTTTTCTGCCACACATTGAAGATGGCACGATCACCTTTATTGGTGCGACGACAGAAAATCCCTCTTTTGAACTGAATTCCGCATTACTTTCACGAGCGCGTGTTTATCTACTTAAGTCATTGACAACAGAAGAGATTGAGCAGGTTCTTGAGCAGGCCATGAATGATAAAGAGCGTGGTTATCGTGGACAGAATATCGTTTTGCCCGAAAACACCCGTCGTATGGTGGCGGAACTGGTTGCAGGCGATGCTCGTCGCTCACTGAATCTGCTTGAAATGATGGCGGATGTGGCAGAAACCGATGCTCAGGGGCTGAGGGTTTTGACACCGGGGCTATTGAAAGAAGTCAGTGGAGAGAGAAGTGCGCATTTTGATAATAAAGGTGATCGTTATTACGATTTGATTTCAGCACTGCATAAATCTATTCGTGGTTCTGCACCTGACGCTGCGCTTTACTGGTATGCTCGAATTATTACTGCCGGTGGTGATCCGTTATATGTTGCCCGTCGTTTATTGGCTATTGCTTCCGAAGATGTTGGTAATGCCGATCCTAGGGGAATGCAGGTAGCGATTGCTGCATGGGATTGTTTTACCCGTGTTGGGCCGGCAGAAGGTGAAAGGGCGATTGCTCAGGCTATTGTTTATCTTGCTTGTGCACCGAAAAGCAACGCTGTTTATACCGCTTTTAAAGCAGCAATAGCTGATGCGAAGGAAAAACCTGATTATGATGTTCCTGCACATTTACGCAATGCATCGACAAAATTGATGAAAGGGATGGGGCTTGGCGAGGAATATCGTTATGCCCATGACGAACCTAATGCTTATGCGGCGGGTGAAGTTTATTTTCCGCCTGAGATGGGGGAAACCCGCTATTATCATCCGACTAACCGAGGGCTAGAAAGTAAAATAGGCGATAAACTCGCCTGGCTTGCTGAACAGGATCAAAATAGCCCGATAAAACGCTATCGCTAACATTATTGTTGCGGTAAGGTTGGCAGGTAAAATATCTTATGGCCCATCAACTTGTGTGGGCCTATTCACATCATCTATACCTAATGGATTTCAAGATGCATCGCGACGGCAAGGGAGCGAATCCCTGGGAGCATAGCGAATTATGTGACTGGGGTGAGTGAGTGCAGCCAACAAAGAGGCAACTTGAAAGATAACGGGTATAACTTAATAACGACAAGCACAGGACTAGCATGCTCGATCCAAACATACTGCGTAATGAGCTAGACGCAGTCGCCGAAAAACTGGCTCGCAGGGGTTATACCCTTGACGTGGATACGCTGCGCAAACAAGAAGAGCGCCGTAAAGTTTTACAAGTTGAAACTGAAACCCTGCAAGCAGAACGTAATTCCCGATCGAAAGCTATTGGTGCAGCAAAAGCCCGTGGTGAAGATATTGATCCGCTACGTCAGGAAGTGAACCAGTTAGGTGAAAAGTTGGATACAGCGAAAGCCGAACTGGAAAAACTTCAAGCTGAAATCCGTGATTTGGCTTTAAGTATCCCTAACATTCCAGATGACTCTGTACCGGTAGGTAAAGATGAGAACGATAATTTGGAAGTGAGCCGTTGGGGTGAGCCAGGTAAATATGATTTTGAAATTCAAGATCATGTTTCATTAGGTGAATTGACCAATGGTCTGGACTTTGCCGCCGCGGTTAAACTAACCGGTTCACGCTTTGTGGTGATGAAAGGGCAAATTGCCCGTCTGCATCGGGCCTTGGCGCAATTTATGCTAAACCTTCACACAGAACAGCATGGCTATTTGGAAACTTATGTTCCCTATTTGGTAAACCATGAAACCTTATATGGTACGGGTCAATTGCCGAAATTTGGTGAAGATCTTTTCCATACTAAGCCGCTGGAAGAAGAGGCGGAAAGCCATTACGCGCTGATCCCAACTGCTGAAGTTCCGATAACCAACTTGGTTCGTGGTGACATTCTGGATGAAAATGAACTGCCATTGAAAATGACCGCTCATACCCCTTGCTTCCGTTCAGAAGCGGGTTCTTATGGTCGTGACACTCGTGGCCTGATCCGTATGCACCAGTTTGATAAAGTTGAGTTGGTTCAGATTGTTCATCCTGATGAATCAATGGATGCATTGGAAGCATTGACAGGACATGCAGAGAAAGTACTGCAATTACTGAACCTGCCATATCGTAAAGTTTTATTGTGTACCGGTGATATGGGTTTTAGCGCATGCAAAACTTATGACTTGGAAGTGTGGTTACCAGCTCAGAACACATATCGTGAAATCTCTTCCTGTTCTAACATGTGGGATTTCCAGGCGCGCCGTATGCAAGCACGTTTCCGCGGTAAAGAGGATAAGAAAACTCAATTACTCCATACTCTGAATGGCTCTGGTTTAGCTGTAGGCCGTACTCTGGTTGCCATTATGGAAAACTATCAGCAAGCCGATGGTCGTATTGAAATACCCGAAGTATTGCGTCCATATATGGGTGGTTTGGAATATATTGGTTGATTATTGTATTAATGAAAAGCGCCAGATTTGGCGCTTTTTGCTTCTTCTCTATTGATTTTTTTGTTGAAAATAAAGTTATTAGATTTAGTAAAGATTTAACTAATTAAAGAAGATAATTTTTCCTTTCCGATAAAAATGCTACGGTAAGAGGAATAATAGCTGACTAAAAATAGGGGAATGGTTATTAAAAGACCTAAACCTAAAGTCATGATAGAAATTATGAACATTATTGCCATGACCATGAAGAATAGGAAACCGGGTAATAAATTCTTCTTCACAACTTCTAGGCTCATTGATATGGCAGCACCAAATTTCAAATTATGGATAACAATTAATGCTGGTGCGAACCAGGTTAAAGCAGTACCAAAAATGTTAAAAATAAGCAGAACAAAGGCACCAAGGTATAATGGAGATAGATCATTTGGAAATACTTCAACCGGGATCTCGTCATATTGGCTATCTAACAATATATGAGCCATTGTATTACTGCTGATAATAAACATTGCGACAATTCCAAGAAGAATGATGCCAAATGATAAAGCACCCACGCCAAGCAGTGATACAAAGTTTTTCTGAAATCCGTTGAATAGTAGCTTTATTTCGAATTGTCCAGTTGTTCTTTGTTTTTCGCACACGGCAATAATACCACCAAAAAATACCGGACCAAAAAGTACAGTAAATATCCCAAGGAAAGGAATAAGCTGTAAACCAGATATGATAATGAAATAAATGATACCAAGTAGTATCCACATACCCAATTTACGTTTGACGATATCCCATGCTTGACTAATCCATTCCATGCCTTCTGTGCTACTGAGGGATTGACCACCAGGGATAAATACCTCCTGATTGTTGTATATAGCGTTGGAATTAAAACTTAGGTTCTTATTATCCATGTATTTTCCAATTTAATTATTGACTTGTAATTTATTGAATCGCTTTTTCTGTCTGCATCTTCAAAGTTACAATCATCCGTAAAAAGCTGGTAAGTATAATATATTAAATTTGTTAATCAACAAGCACTAAATAGGAGTAATTAACTAACAATGTGGTGGATTTATAAACAATGTTTTGCTATTTATTTTTTAACTTGATCAAATGGTTTTATCATTATCTAAATAACTAAGATATTTATGTAATATATTGTAGTTTCTATCATATAACTTAATTAATATCGATATTTCAATACCGATCTTTTATCATGAAAAAACAAACCTCATTTTGAAATATCGAGATTTGTTCATGATCTGAATGCCAAATTGGCACTTTTTTGTCTTCGTTATATTTTGCTGAAAATAAAGTAATTATTTTCAGCAAATAGTAGATGTATCTTCTAGCTAATTAAAATGTAAATGATTTCTCCTTACCGATAAAAATGCTGCGGTAGGAGGAATAATGACTAACTAAAAGTATTGGTATAGAGATTAGAAAACCTAAACCAAAAGTCATTACCGAGATTATGATAATGATGGCGGAGGTGATAAAGAATAATAAACCAGGTAATAGATTCTTTTTCACTGCTGTCAGGCTCATTGATATGGCAGCACCAAATTTCAAATTATGAATAACAATTAGCGCTGGTGCAAACCAGGTCAATGCGGCATTCACAATTGATAAAACCATCAAAATAAAGAGACTAAGAAGTAATGAGGACAGGCCATTTTGAAGTATTTCGGTTGGGATTTCACCATGTTGAGCGACTAATAGAAGATGAATTACGGCACTACCTCCGACAATAAACATTGCGATAACACCGAGGAGTATAATACCAATCGTTAAAGCACCAATGCCAAGCAGTGATGCAAAGTTTTTCTGAAATCCGTTGAATAACAGCCCTAGTTCGAATTCTCCGCTAGTCCTCTGTTTTTCGCACACGGCAATTATACCGCCGATAAATACTGGGTTCAAAAACCAGGCAAATATTCCGATAAAAGGAATAAGCATGAAACCAGCTATACATATAGAATAGACAATATAGAGTAGTATCCACATGCCCCATTTGTTCTTGACAAGTTGCCATGCTTGACCAATCCATTTCACACCTTCTGTGCTACTGAGGGACTGACCATCAGGAATAAATACTTCCTGATGGTCATTAGACATAGCGTTGGAGTTAGAATTTAAGTTTTGATTATCCATATAATTTTCCAATTAATTTTGTTGATTCATAATATTTTAAACCGCTTTTTTGGCTGCATCTTGGAAGATGTAGTCAGATTGAGAGATTAGGTAAACATATTATATTAATTCCATTGTTCAACAAGTATTAAATATAAGTGAAGACCAGAAAATATAAATAATTTTCTACAAATTGTTGCTAAATATTTTTAATTGTATCAAATTGATAATAATTGTAATAAAGTGTTTCAATGTTAACTGATGGCTAAATTTAATTAATTTCTAACCTATAAAATCGGAATGATTTTAATTCCATTGGGTAAACACCATCCCATAACATTTAAAAAACCTGTTGATAAATCGTCACCGCTTTTGGGAATAGCGATGTCAGAAAATGAAGTATTGGACGGTATGTTTGATATTTATCGAACGAATCAATCCGGGATTCAGGAGTTATATTATACTATAAAGGTAATTGAGGCGACGATAGTTGATTTAGCTGTTTATCACCCCCATTCGATAACACATGCTGGCGCACAGCCGCAGGAAACGATATCTTTACGTTATAAGAGTATCACATGGACTCATCATATAGCAGGGACAAGTGCTTATAGTATTTGGGATGATCGCGTTTATTAATTTATTTGCCGGTAAAATAGTGTTGTTTTACCGGCAAAATTACCACTTGTTTTTCCTATAATGCCTGCTGTGTGCGATCATAAATGTGATATTACATAATATGGCTAGTACAATAGAACTATAAAATACAAAATCATTATATGAAGTAGACACGCCAAAAAATGGAATGCATCCGGTATGAAAAACATGTAGATGGAAAAGATCAGATGCCATCATAAGTAATATAGCTAATAAATTAATATATACCCGTCATCTTTCAAGTTGCCTCTTTGTTGGCGGCACTCGCTCACCCCGGTCACATAGTTTGCTATGCTCCCGGGGATTCACTCCCTTGCCGTCGCGATGCATCTTGAAATCCATAGGGTATAAACATCATAGGGAATTAAAAGTTTCTTAAAAGCAAAGTATAGAGGATAAAGTGAAAATAAAGAAAAAATAATATATATGTAACCCATTTTTTACCCCCTAATATGACTTGTATTGTCCATATATTATTAGAATCTATCTTTCATATTT